>JAEXCN010000331.1 GCA_023402175.1 Pseudomonadota bacterium
CCCCGGCGGGCCGAGGACCAGGACCGATTCCCCGACGAGGTGAAGCTCCGCGACGGCAGGACGGTGCGCGGCCGGATCGTCCAGAAAGAGCCGGGGCGCTGGGTCGTGATCGCGACGGAGGACGGAAAGCGCCGCACGATCGCGTGGGACCGCGTGGAGGAGATCGAGGTGACGCCCGCGGTTCGGGACTCGGGCCCGCGAGACCCCGTCCACGGCGCGTGGGGAACGCGCACGGGGGGCGGCATGTTCTACGAGCTGCGCGTCGCGGTCACCGGGATCGTCCTCCCGAGCAAGAAGTTCGGCCTGAGCGGCGATTGCGCGACCGGTACCGGCTTCGCGCCCGCGTCGATGTACGGACAGTTCGCGACGGACAGCGGTCGCGCAGCAGGAGGCGGCGTCGGCGGGCGCATCGGTTACATGTATATATCACACATTGATCCCGAAGGCTCGTCGTCCTGGTGGGGAATGCGTGCGGGGGCCGGCCTGGATCTGCAGGTGTTGCACTCGCAGATCCCCATCGGCATCAAGGCGATCAACGGCGAGCTGTGCTCGCAGGTCGCACGGACCAGTCACGAGGTCGAGATGCGGAGCTCGTCGCTCATCTTCGCGCACGTGCCTCTCACCTTCGGCGCGCAGGTCGGTCTGGGCGGCTTCGAGGACGGCGTCGTCTGGCGCGGCATCGTCCTCGGCGCCGCCTGGGCGCCGTCGTACCTCCAGATCTGGCCCTGGGTCGGCGACGCGAGCAGCTACTTCAATCCGCTCGGCATCGAGCTCACGTTCGACCTCGCGACCTTGCACGCGACGGCGAAGAGGCGCGCTCCCGAATCGCAGTTCCGGGTCTCGCTCTTCGTCGCGCCGTCACTCGACGTGAGCCAGCCGACCGTCGGCATGCTCGGCTTCGGCCCGAGCTGGTATTGAGGCCCGCGCGCGCGACTCCGGCTCGAGCACTGCCGAGCTCTTCGGGGCGGTCGCTCCCGGCGCTCAGGACTCGGTGGCCACGACGACGATGCGTGCGGAGCTCTCGTGGCGCCGGATGAAACGGACCGCGCTCGCGAGGTCGACGAAGATCCCGCCGACCTCGTGTCGGGGATCGTTGATACACCAGAGTCGGTGCCTACGGACGATGTGAAAGGTCATCGCGGACACGAAAGTGATGCTTGGATCGAGCTGTCATCAAGTCGACATCGAGCCTCGTGCGACGTCGTCGCCCGCGACGCCACGGTGCTCGAGGTAGAGGAGCCCACCGGGGCGCGCGTAGCGATCTCGAGCCGTCTCTCCCGAGCAGGTCGGGCTCCATGAGATTCGTGAGAAGAGAACGATACGCGCGCGCCGGCTGAACAGCTCGGTCTGCGCCGGCGGTCATGAGGACACAGTCATCGCCGGCGAGACGTGCGGCCTACGTCGCCTCGCGCGGCGTCGACGGCCGCTGCTCCCCACGCTTGCTGAGCGCGCGATACACGGCATAGGCCGCCACGCCGGCGAGAGCCGCCTCCGTCACACCCCAGAACGCGCCGGCCGCGAGGACCGCGGCCCCAGCCACCCCCGCGCCCACCGCGGGCTTCCGCATGGCCGTCGAAGCGGACCTCCACATCGCATTCGCCTGCGCGCGAGCACGCTCCGCCATCGCCCGTCCGCGTGGTGCTTGCGCTCGTTCGCTTGCCTCGGCCGTAACCTGCTCAGCCATGAATGCCTCCCTTGTTCACCGAATCGTTGCGTAATCGAGCGGCTGCGCGTGACACGCGCCGCCGATGTTGCCCGCGATGCAGGCGTCGAGCCGAGTCGCTCAGATCGAACGTGGCTTCGGAGTCGCGGCGCTCTTCGTCGGCCGCGCCGTCACCCGCGCCGCCAGCGTGCTCCCGGGCATCGTGAGGCGCGCGAGCGGCCTCGAAAGTCCGTCACCGGAGGCCGTCGCAGCGGGCGTCGTCCGCGGGGTGACCGCGCTGGCGCCGACGACGTTCGGCGCCGCCGGCCGTCCCGTCGAGCTCATCGGTGCAGCGAGCGTGCTCGCGCTCGCCACGTGGACGGTGCGCTCCGAGTCCGATGCGACGACGTACGCAGCGATGCTCGCCGACGCGATCGACGAGGTCGAACGGCGCGGGCTCTGCGGAGCACGCACGGCAGCGCTCTGGCGTACGGCGGCGGGCGCAGGGCCGGACGCGCGTGAGGTGGTGCGTCTCCAGATCGAGCAGCTCGTCAACAAGGCGCCCTGGTCGCTGTCGCGGAAAGCGCTATCGCTCGCCGTGGGATATTCGAAGCCGCTGCGCCCGCTCGATACCGGGCTCGCGTTCGTGGGCGCTTGGAAGGCAATGGGCGACGCCGCGCGGCTCGTGGACGCGACGCGCGACATCGCTCTCGAACGTGCTGCGACCCAGCAGCCCGTCATCGCCTTCCTCGCTCCGCCTTCCCGCGCCGTTGCGTGAAGAGAGGGGCCACCGCGGCGAGAGCCGCGGTGACGGTCGAGCCGTTGTTGACGAGCGCTGCGATGCTCGGCGGCAGAAGGCCGAAGGCGCCGAGCCCGATCGCGAGCGCGTTCGGTGCGAGGACGAGCCCTACGCATTGCTTCACGTTCGCCATCCCGGCGTCCGCCAGCTCGAAGGCGCGAGGAAGGCGCGACAGCCCACCTTCGAGCAGCACGACGTCGGCCGCCTCGACCGCGAGCTCGGTCCCACCTTCGAGCGAGATTCCGACGTCGGCAACGGCGAGCGCAGGGGCATCGTTGATACCGTCCCCGACCATCGCGACCGTGCGGCCCGCGGCTTGAAGCGCTTTGACGACAGCGACCTTGTCCTCCGGAAGGAGCTCGCCCACGGCACGATCGATGTGGAGCGCGCGGCCGATCGCCTCGACGGCCGCGCGTGCATCGCCCGAGAGGAGGAGCACTTCGCGCCTGCCACCCGCGCGGAGCGCTTCGATCACGCTCGCGCTCTCGGCCCTTGGTTGATCGCACACCGCGAGCACCGCTGCCACGCGATCGTCGAGCGCGACGAGCACGCTCGAAGCGCCGAGCGCGCGGTGACGATCCATCACGGCACGCGCATCCGCAGCGCGCACTCCGTGCTCGAGCATCGCGCGCTTTCCGCCGACGAGGACACGACGGCCGCCGACACGTGCAGAGACGCCGCGGCCGACGAACACCACTTCGGAGCCGAGCTCCGCCAGGTAACGCTCGGCGCCCGCCCGTTCCGCGCCGCGCCGTATGGCATTCGCGAGCGGGTGCTTCTGGCGCGCCTCGGCCGCTGCCGCAAACGCGAGGCACTCCGCAGGTGAATGCTCTCCGAGCACGTCGACGGCGACGATCTCGGGCTCGCCGCAGGTCAGCGTCCCGGTCTTGTCGAACACGACCGCGTCGACCTTTCCGAGCAGCTCGAGGAACTGACCGCCCTTCACGAGGATCCCCTCGCGCGCCGAGAGCGCCATCGCAGTGAGCGCCGCCGTCGGGACCGCGATGCGCAGGCCGGTGCCGAAGTCGGTGATGAGGATGCTCGTCATCCGGTCGAGCTGCGCGGTGACGGCGAGCGACCCGCCCGCGAGCGCGAACGTCGGCAAAACGAGGCGATCGGCGACGCGCTCGGCATTTCGCTGGAGCGTCATCGGCTTCGTACCCGCGCCCGCGAGGATCGCCGCGATCCGGCTGGCCGTCGTGTTCGCGCCGACTTGCTCGACACGGATCACGAGCTGCCCGTCGACGACGACGCTCGCCGAGAGGACGCGATCCCCGGGCTCGCGTGCGCGCGGCATCGACTCGCCCGTGAGCGCGCGCTCGTCGACGAGCGCCATCCCGCCTTCGACCACGCCGTCCGCCGGGATGCGCGCGCCGGTCTCGACGATGATGCGGTCGTCGGGCTTGAGCGCACGCGCTGCTACCCGCTCGACGTCGTCCCCGCGGATGCGGTGCGCCTCCGCCGCTTCGAGATCGAGGCGCTCGGTGATCGCCCGACGCGCGCGCGCGTGGGTCTGCGCGAGCACGACGTCGCCGACGCCGAGCAGCCACGTCACGAGCGCCGCGGTCGCGTATCGGCCCGTGCTGATCGAGATCGCGACCGCAACGACGTCCAGTGAATCGACCCCGATACGCCCCTCGCGAAGTGCGTCGGTTGCCCTGCGGAGCGAGGGAAGGGCAGTACACGCGACGGCGGTGGCGAGCATCGCCGCCGGAACGACGTGGGGAAGCGCGACCGAGGCGGCGAGGACGCTCGTCGCAAAGGCTGCACGTCCCCACGAAGTCGACGCCGGCTCGACGTGTGGCCAGGAGCTCGGATCGCTCTCGAGGATCGTGCGAACGATCGCCTCCGTGCTCGTCTCTTTCGGATCGAACCAGACGACGAGCGATCGGCTCGCCGGTGACGGGCGAGCTCGACGCACGCCGGGGCGGCCAGGCAGCCATTCTGCGAGGCGCTCGATCTCGCGATCGTCTTCGAGCCCGTCGACACGAAGCCTCGCGCGGTCGACGAGCGCATGGAGGACGATGACTTCACGCGGGCGCGCCGCTCGTCGCGCTGCCGCAAAGAGGCGGTCCTGGACGCTGCGCGCGAGCCGGACGAGAGCATTGCGCCCACGAACGACGACCTCGACGGCGCCGACGCGTCCGTCGACGGACACCTCGGCGACGCCTTCCTGCCGGCGGATCCACGCGAGCATCGCGGGGCTCGTGGCGCTCTCGACGCGCAGCCGCTCGAGCCCGACCCGCCGAATGCACCACGAAGCTGCCGCGCTCATGGCACGCGATCGGCCGTCGCGGCGATCTCGTCCGTATGGAGCGCGAGGAAGATCGAGTACGCCCAGTAGACGAGGTTGTCCCAGCGCGGGAGGCGCTCCTTCTTCGTGACGAACGCGTATGCGGCGACGGCCGTCATCGCCATCGGGACGACATCCCGGAGATCGGCGCGTCCGCCCGTGAGCTCGCGCGTGAGCCTGTCGAGCCTGCGCGCCGCGCCGATCGCATACGCGCTCGGGCGTACTTCGTGCTTCGCGCGCTCCTCCTCCGACAGTGGCGGCTCGAGGTCGGCCGCGTCGGCGATCGTGTCGATGAGCTCGTTCGGGTCGACCTCGCCCGGCTCGTACTCGACGAGGATGCTGCCGGCGTCGGCGGCGAGCCGTAGTCCACGCACGCCGCGGGTCATCTCGAGGATGGTCCTCACGTTCTCGAAACGCTGTCGCGCGGCCGGATCGCGATCGGGCCGGCACAGCGCATCGGAGCGGACGCGCAGTCGCCCCGGATGGTGGTGGGCCAGCTCCAGCGGACTACGGGCTATCACGCAGCAGCCTCGTCGAAGGGCGGCCGCCGCCTCGGATGGATGTCGCGATCCGCGTGTTCCCGTCGGAACGCGTCGGCGCGTGCGCGCGCCTCCGCCACGAGATCCTCGAGATGATCCCTCTCGATGGCGACCCTGCGCTTCACGCGCTCGAAGCCTGCCAGCGCAGCGGCGATGAGTGTCAGCGCCGCCGAGCGCGACGACTCCGTCGTGGCACGTGCCGCCCAGCCCGTCGCGAAGCCGAGCGCGAACGCCGCATATTGCATGATGCCCCGAGCCTTTCCTCGCAATAACCCGAGCGTTTCGCACGCGGGCCGTCTCGCGAAGGTGTCGTCGCTTCACCGGTCCGTCAACGAGATCGTCGATCGTCAGGAGGAGCATCGCTGCCAGCGATCGTCGTTCACGCGGCGAGAGGCTGCGCCGCAGTCCTCTGTCGGCGAGACCCGGCGCTCGCTGAATCGGAGCCTTAGAGTGGCACGCATGGAGACGACGAGCACCGTCGACGAGATCGCGCGTGTGATCGGGGTATCGGCCACGGCGCGCGCGCGTGGCTGGCTCGAATACCTCGTCGCGCGACGGATGAAGCGCGCGGTGGAGAAGGCACGCGCCAGGAGGGAAGCGGGCGACTTCGCGGACGTCGTGCCCGACGAAGAGGCAGAGAAGATCATCCGCATCGCGTGTGCAAAAGCGGCGCTCACGGGCGCGCTCTCCGGAGCGGTGACGACGACGAGTGTCGTCGCGACCGCCGAGACGGAGGGCGTCGGAGGCATCGTCGCGCTTCCCTTGGCCGCGGCTGCCGTCGCCGGGGAGATGGCGACACGTACCGTCTTCCATGTCGACCTCGCATGCGAGCTCGCCGAGCTCTTCGACGTCAGTGTCGGGAACCCCGCGGACGTGGCGCGACTACTCTCGGTCACGTTCGGACGTGCCGTAGGCAAGGAGGTCGAGGACCTCGGCCAGTCTTCGATCGAGGACGTGACCGTCGACCGTGAATCGGTGGTCGAAAACGCGGCCCAAGCGCTCGTCGGCGAAAGCGTGCTCAAGAACGCGCTCCCCTTCGTGGCCGTCGTCTCGTCGGCCGTCATGAACGTCATCGTGACGCGAAGGATCGGACGGATGCTCCAGCACGCCTTCCGCTATGAGCGCGAGATGGTCTCGGCGTTCCGCATCGCGCAGAACACCTGTGGAAGCGTCATCGACCTCCTCATCGAAGGTTTGTGGTTCGTCTTCACGGCGGACGGGAAGCTCACCGCAGAAGAGACGTTGTGCCTCGCGGAGCGCCTCGACGATCTCGACGAGGAGACCCGGCGGCGCGTGACCGCGCGCTTCACGGACGACGAGAGCGACTGGCTGAAACGCGTCGAGCAAGGCGTGATCCCCGAATCGCGCGAGAGCTTCTTGCGCGTCCTCGAGATCGCCGCGGCGCTCGACAAGTCTCTCTCGCTTCCCGAGGACAAGATCCTTCGCCGGGCGGCGGCGGCCCTGCACTGCACGTTCGAGCCCGGACGCGTGTCGCGCATGATCGAGCAGCTCGAACAGCGCGGCGGCCTCTCCGAGCGAAGCGCGTGACGGCGCTCGCTTCGATCAGACTTCGCGCGGGACCGCTCGGACGACGATGCGCGCGGTGCTCTCGACTTGCCGGATGAATCGGATCGCGCTCGCGAGATCGACGAACATGCCGCCGACGAGGTGCTTCGGATCGTCGACACACCACAAGCTCGTCTTGCGTACTACGTGAAACGTCATGCCGGTGACGATAGTGAGCCGCGCATCAGGAGAACATCAAGTCGATACGCGCGCGTCGCGACGTCAGGACGTCGTCGAGACGTTCGCTCACCGCTCGCGGTCGAGCTCGACGTTGAGGTGCAGTACGTTCACCCGCCGCTCGCCGAAGATGCCGAGGGTGCGTCCTTCGGTGGACCGAGCGACGAGCTCGCGAACGCGGGCTTCGGGCAGGCCGCGTTCGCGCGCGACGCGACGAACTTGGTACTCCGCGGCCGCGGGCGTGATGTGCGGATCGAGCCCACTGGCCGAGGTCGTGACGAGGTCGACCGGCACCGGGCCGGTGCTGTCCGGATCGGCGGCGCGAAGCGCGGCCACACGTTCCCGGACCGCGTTCGTGAGCGCGTCGTTCGTCGGACCCAGATTGCTCCCGGCCGAGGCGCCGGCATTGTACGGAATCGGAGAGGTCGCGGACGGGCGGCCCCAGAAGTACTTCGTGTCGGAGAACGGTTGGCCGACGAGCGCCGAGCCGAGCACCTTGCCGTCCTCGAGGATCAAGCTCCCGCCGGCCTCTTCGGCGAAGGCGGCCTTTGCGATGCCGGTCACGAGGAGCGGATAAACAACGCCCGTCACGAGCGTCATCGCCGCGAGCATGCCGGCGGCCTTCGCGACGAGCGCGCGGGCGGAGGACAGCGGCACGACGGGAATGTTCGAGGTGGCGGTCGAAGCAGAGGACATATCGGACCTCACGCGAGATGGAGCACGACCAGAAGTACGTCGATGAGCTTGATCCCGATGAACGGCACGATCAGGCCCCCGGCGCCGTAGAGGAGGAGGTTACGTCGGAGCAGCGCCGCGGCGCCGAGTGGGCGGTAGCTGATGCCTCGGAGCGCGAGCGGGATGAGAAAGACGATGATGATCGCGTTGAAGATCACGGCGCTCAGGATCGCGCTCGACGGTGTGGCGAGGCGCATGATGTTGAGCCTGCCGAGCTGCGGATAGGTCACGGCGAACGCCGCCGGGATGATCGCGAAGTACTTTGCGATGTCATTGGCGATGCTGAACGTCGTGAGCGCGCCGCGCGTCATGAGCATCTGCTTGCCGATCTCGACGATCTCGATGAGCTTCGTCGGATTCGAGTCGAGGTCGACCATGTTGCCGGCCTCTTTCGCCGCCTGCGTCCCCGAGCTCATCGCAACGGCGACGTCGGCCTGCGCGAGGGCCGGCGCGTCGTTCGTTCCGTCGCCCGTCATCGCGACGAGCCTCCCGCCGGACTGCTGCTCGCGGATCAAGCGTAGCTTCGCCTCGGGCGTCGCCTCGGCGAGGTAGTCGTCGACGCCCGCCTCGGCGGCGATCGCAGCGGCAGTGAGCGCGTTGTCGCCCGTGATCATCACGGTCTTGATGCCCATGCGGCGAAGCTCGCCGAAGCGCTCCTTGATTCCGCCTTTGACGATGTCCTTGAGCTCGACGACGCCGAGGACGCGCACGGTGGAGCGCCTCCCGCTTCGGGCATCGGGCGGCGACGCTTCCGCGACGACGAGCGGTGTCCCGCCCTTCTTCGAGACCGCTTCGACGCTCGAGACGACGGCTTCGGGATAGCTGCCGCCGTGCGCGCGAGCGAACGCGGCGATCGCCTCGGCGGCGCCCTTGCGGAGCTCGCGCTCGTCCACGTTGACTCCGCTCATCCGCGTTTGTGCCGTGAACGGGACGAACACCGCGCCGAGCTCGCCGATGTTGCGCTCGCGGATCCCGAACTTCTCCTTCGCGAGCACGACGATGCTGCGTCCTTCCGGCGTCTCGTCCGCGAGCGACGCGAGCTGAGCGGCATCGGCGAGCTCGCCCTCGGTCACGCCAGGGGCGGGGTGGAATGCAGTCGCCTGTCGGTTTCCGAGGGTGATCGTGCCCGTCTTGTCGAGCAGGAGCACGTCGACGTCGCCCGCCGCTTCCACCGCGCGTCCGGACGTGGCGATCACGTTTGCCTGGATCATCCGGTCCATTCCCGCGATGCCGATCGCCGAGAGGAGGCCGCCGATCGTGGTCGGGATGAGGCACACGAGCAGCGCGACGAGAACGGTCATCGTCACCGGCTGACCGGCGCCGGCGGCCTTCACGCCAAAGATCGAGAAGGGAAGCAGCGTCGCCGTCGCGAGCAAGAAGACGATCGTGAGCGCAGCGAGGAGGATGTCGAGCGCGATCTCGTTCGGCGTCTTCTGTCGTCGTGCACCCTCGACCATCGCGATCATCCGATCGAGGAACGTGTGACCGGGATCTGCGGCCACCTTGACGATGATCCAATCCGATAGCACGCGCGTCCCCGCGACGACGGCGCTCCGATCGCCGCCGGCCTCGCGGATCACGGGCGCGCTCTCACCGGTGATCGCCGCCTCGTTGACGGAGGCGACGCCCTCGACGATGTCGCCGTCGCACGGAACGTCGTCGCCGGCCTCGATGAGTACGAGGTCACCACGTCGCAAGCGCGGCGATGGGACGACGTGGATCTCGGCGTCCCGGCTCGCCTCGGAGAGCTTCTTCGCGGGCGTGTCCTTCCGTGCCTGGCGTAGCGACTCCGCCTGCGCCTTCCCGCGCCCTTCAGCCATCGCTTCGGCGAAGCTCGCGAAGAGCACCGTGAACCACAGCCAGATCGAGACGCCGAGGATGAACCAGGCCGGCGCCTCGCCCTTGCCCACGAGCGCCTGGACGAAGAGGAGCGTGGTCAGCACGCTCCCGACCTCCACCACGAACATGACCGGGTTCTTCACCTGGTGTCGCGGATCGAGCTTGCGGAAGGCATCGACAATCGCGCGCTCGACGATCGGGCGCTCGAAGAGCCTCCGCCGGGGTTTCCGGTGCACGCCCCTCGCGCCATGCGAAGGCTCGTCCCGCGGCGCAACGCGATGCTGCGAGACAGGCGCTGCAGCCGTCGCGTGGGCGTCCATCGCGATCTTCGACACGACATCTACCTTCGTGCTGGTGCTCATGGTGGGTTCCTCGAGAGACGCTCAGCTGCCGTGAGCCATCAGGTGCTCGACCACGGGCCCGAGCGCGAGGGCAGGGATGAACGTGAGCGCGCCGACGATGATCACGACGCCGACGAGCATCGCGACGAACAGCGGGCGGTGAGTCGGCAGCGTCCCGCTCGAGACGGGGACGTGCTTCTTCCGCACGAGGGATCCGGCGATCGCGAGCGTCGGCACGATCAGCCAGTACCGCGTGGCGAACATGCAGATGCCGCCGAGCGTGTTGTAGAACGGCGTGTCCGCCGAGAGCCCGGCGAACGCGCTGCCGTTGTTGTTCGCTTGCGACGAGAATGCATAGAGGATCTCGCTGAAGCCGTGCGCGGAGGGATTCCCGACGCCCTTCTGTCCGGCGTCGGTCACACACGCGATCGCCGTCGCCACGAGGACGAGCGAGGGCGGGATCAGGATCACGAGCGACGCCATCTTCATCTCGTAGGCTTCGATCTTCTTGCCGAGGAGCTCGGGCGTGCGCCCGACCATGAGCCCAGCGACGAAGACGGCGACGATCGCGAACATCAACATCCCATAGAGCCCGGAACCGACGCCGCCGAACACGATCTCGCCGAGCTGCATGAGCCACATCGGAACGAGCCCGCCGAGGGGCGTGAAGGAGTCGTGCATCGCATTCACGGACCCATTCGACGCGGCGGTCGTCGCTGTCGCCCAGAGCGCGGAGCTCGCGATCCCGAAGCGCACCTCCTTGCCTTCCATGTTGCCTCCGGCCTGGAGCGCGCTTGCTGCCTGATCGATCGAAAGCCCCTCGAGTGCGGGATTTCCCGCTTGCTCCTGTGTCACGCACAAGACGAGCAGCGGGAGGAATATGGCGAACATGGCAGCCATCAGCGCCCAGCCCTGTCGCGTGTCGTGCACCATCTTGCCGAACGTGACGCAGAGCGCGACGGGGATCGCGAGGAGCGAGAACATTTCGATGAAGTTCGAGATCGGCGTCGGGTTCTCGAACGGGTGCGACGAGTTGACGTTGAAGAAGCCGCCGCCGTTCGTCCCGAGCTGCTTGATGATGACCTGCGAAGCGGCCGGGCCGAGCGCGAAGACCTGGTCGGTCACCGTCTTGCCGCTTGGAGCCTTCGTGGCCTCGAGGAGCCTCCCCGTCGCATGAGGGCCGAACGTCTGGACCACTCCCTGCGAGACGAGGATCACGGCGCCGATGATCGCGAGTGGAAGGAGGATGAAGAGCACCGACCGGGTGAGGTCGACCCAGAAGCTGCCGAGCGTCTGCGCGTTCTTGCGGCTGAAGCCGCGGGTCAGCGCGACGAGGACGGCCATCCCAGTCCCGGCGGAGACGAAGTTCTGCACCGTGAGGCCGAGCATCTGCGTTGCGTAGCTGAGCGTCGTCTCGCCCGCGTAGCCCTGCCAGTTCGTATTCGACGCGAAGCTGGCGGCGGTGTTGAACGCCGAGTCCGGCCTGACCGCGCCGAGCCCCGCCGGATCGAGCGGCAGCACGCCCTGCACGCGCTGGAGCACGTAGAGGAACAGGAGCCCCGCGACGTTGAACGCGATCGTCGCGAACGCGTACGTCTTCCAGGTCATCTCCTCGTTCGGGTCGATGCGGAGGATGCGGTAGATGACTCGCTCGAGCGGACCGAGGAGCCGCTGCGCAAGCTTGGCTTCGCCCTGGTAGACGCGCGCCATGTAGCCGCCGAGCGGCTTGGCGAGCGCGACGAGGAGCGCGCAGTAGAGCGCGAGCTGGAGGAGCGTGTTCAGCGTCACGAAAGCTTCTCCGGCGCGAGCATCGCGAGCACCAGGTAGAAGAGGAGCCCGACCGCGACCAAGGCACCGATGACGTAAAAGATCGACATGGCTGGCTAGACCGACTCGCAGAGGCGAATCAGGCCGATGGTGAGCGCCGACAGCACGGCGACGAGACCGATGAACGCGAGGTCCACGGTGCACCTCCAGGAAGGACAGAGCAGCTTCGTGCTGCTCCGTCGGAAGCTAGCGCTCGGCGGATCAGGGTTCCGTTAATCCGAGTCCGTCCGCGCCGAGTGCAAGCGACGTGCAGGCCCCGATCTCCACGTGTGCGGCCTTCGAGCGAGTCGGTCGACGCGGCCGCGATGCGCGCTGGTCACTCCGCAGCTTTGAGGCGGTAACCCACGCCGGGCTCGGTGAGGAGGTACTTCGGCCGCGCCGGATCGGCCTCGAGCTTGTGTCGGAGCTGCACCATGTACACGCGGAGGTAGTGCGTCTGCGCGGCGTATGCGGCGCCCCACACCTCCTTCAGCAGTTGGCGGTGCGTGAGGACCTTGCCGGCATGTTTCATCAGGTACGCGAGGAGCTTGTACTCGTTCGGCGTGAGGTGGACCTCCTCACCCCGCGCGCGCACGCGGCGCTTGTCGAGATCGACCTCGAGCTCGCCGTTGCGGAGGAGCGGCTCGGTGCTCTCCTCTTTGGATCGCGCCGCGTGGCGGAGCGCGACGCGGATCCGCGCCATGAGCTCGCTCGTGCCGAAGGGCTTCGTGAGGTAGTCGTCGGCACCGACGTCGAGGGCCCGCACCTTGTCCTCTTCCTGACCGCGGGCGCTGATGACGATGATCGGCTTCGTCGAGAAGTCCCGGAGCTCGCGCGTGACGTCCATCCCGTCGGTGTCGGGCAGCCCGAGATCGAGGAGGACGAGATCGGGATTGTGGGTGCGCGCGAGGGCGATCCCTTCTTTCCCGGTTCCGGCCTCGAGCGTCCTGTAGCCCTCGTTCGTCAGCGATGCCGCCAGGAACTTCTGCATCTGCGGCTCGTCCTCGATGACGAGGATACGGATCGGCACAGCGGTCATGGGATGGCTCTCGCCTCCGGACGTCGCATCGAGTCCGGGATCTCGATCGCTGGCGGAGTGCCCTCGATCGGAAGCGTGAAGCGGAACGAGGCGCCGCCGCCCTCGCGGTTCTCCGCCCAGATCCGGCCGCCGTGCGCGTCGACAATTCCCTTGCAGATCGTGAGGCCGAGGCCGACGCCGCCTCCGCGCCCTCGCTCGGCGCGGTAGAACTTGGAGAAGATCTTCGACTCCTCTCCGGAAGGAAGACCAGGGCCGCGGTCGGCGACCTCGATTTCGATCTCGTTCGCAGAGGCACGAGCCGAGACGGAGATCTCGCTGTCGGGCGGGGTGTACTTCACGGCGTTCTCGAGGAGGTTGACGAGCACCTGCTGGAGGAGGATCGAGTCGTAAGGCACGAGCGGAAGGTCTGCGGGTAGATCCGTGATGATCGTGCGATCGCGCACGATCCGATCGACGCGTTCGAGGGCCGCGCCGACGGCCTCCTCGATCGGCTGCCATTCCTTGTTCACTTCGACCGCGCCCGCTTCGAGCCGTGTCATGTCGAGCAGGTTGCGAACGAGCCGGTTCAAGAGCTCGGCTTCGACGAGGACAGTCTCCGCGAGCTCGTGTTGCACGGCGCTGCCGACGTTGCTGTCGAGGAGCATGCTCGCTGCGCCCGTGATCACGGCGAGCGGAGTGCGGAGATCGTGCGAGACCGACGACAGGAGCGCGTTGCGCAGCTGCTCGGCCTCGACGCGGAGCTGCGCCTGGTGCGCCCGCTCGGCGAGGCGCGTTCGCTCGAGCGCACCGGCGATCTGCCCGGCGAACGCCACGACGTGCTGCCGCTGGTCGTGCGTCTCGAGACGATCCGGCTCCAGCTCGAGGCCGAGCACGCCGACCTTGGCGCCCGAGGCTTCGAGCGGAAGATACCAGCCTTTCGACGAGGGAAGCGTGTCGGTCCCGGCGCCGGCCGGGCGCGTGTTGTGCCACGACCACTCCGCGACGCTGAGCTCCTTCTCGTCGGGAACGAACGACCACGCCCCGGTCTTCGGCGGAGTGATGAGGTGTCCGCTCGGTCCCGGCACGAGGACGGTCGCGCGCACGCCGAACACGTCGTGGACGTGGTGCGCGCCGGCTGCGGCGACGTCTGCGGTCGTCTTCGCCCGCGCGAGCGCGCCGCTGAGCGAGTACAGGCTCGCCGTGCGGATCTCGCGCTCGCGAGCCGCTTCGCCTTGATCGCGGACGAGCTTCGTGAGGCCGCTTATGACGACGGCGACGAAGAACATGACCGCGAAGGTCGTGACGTGGCTGACGTCCGACACGGCGAACGTGTGGAACGGCGGGATGAAGAAGTAGTCGAGCCCGATCACCGAGAGGATCGCGGCGATGAGAGAAGGCCAGAGGCCCCATCGCAGCGACACGAGGACGATGCCGAGCAGGTAGAGCATCACCACGTCGGCGAGCTGCGCACCGACGAAGACGAACCGCCCGATCGCCGTCGTCGCGCACACCGCGGCGGCTGCTGCAACGAAACCGGCCGGCTCGAAGACCCGTCGCCTGGGCTCGTCGCGCCGGGCAGGGGAGGGCGCGATTCGGAGACCTTGGCCTGCGAGCACGTGGACCTCGATGTCGTCGCTCAGCCGCACGACCTGATCGAGGAACGACGACCGCAGCCAGTCGCGCCACGACGGATGCGTGGGCTTTCCGACGACGATCCTGGTGACGTTGCGGCTCCGCGCGAACCGCGTCACCGCCTCGGCAGCGCGAGGCCCGCTCAGCGTCACCGTCTCGGCCCCGAGGCTTTGCGCGAGTCGGAGGTGGTCGTTCACGCGCTTTCGGTCCACTGCGGAGAGGCGAAGCGCTGCCGGCGTCTCGACGTACGCAGCGATCCAGTCTGCCTGGAGCCGCCCCGCGAGCCGGCGCGCGCCGCGGAGGAGGCGCTCGGATGCGGGGCTCGGGCTCACGCAGACGAGCACGCGTTCGGCGACGGCCCACGTGCGATCGATGCCATGCTTCTCGCGATACTCGCGCATCTGCGCGTCGACCCGCTGCGCGGTGAGCCGGAGCGCGAGCTCGCGAAGCGCGATGAGGTTGCCCTCGCGGAAGAAGCTGTCCCGCGCTCGGGCCGCCTGCTCGGGGAGGTACACCTTGCCTTCGCGGAGGCGCTCGAGCAGCTCGTCGATCGGGAGATCAATCAGCCGAACGTCGTCGGCGCTCTCGAACACGGAGTCGGGGACGGTCTCGCGGACGATCACGTGTGTGATCTGCGCGACGACGTCGTTGAGGCTCTCGAGGTGCTGGACGTTGAGCGTCGTGTAGACATCGATTCCTGCCCCGAGCAGCTCTTCGATGTCCTGCCAGCGTTTCGTGTGGCGTGAGCCTGGCGCATTCGAGTGCGCGATCTCGTCGACGAGGATGAGGCCGGGCCGACGCGCGAGCGCGGCGTCGACGTCGAGCTCCTCGAGCTTCATCCCACGGTAGTCGAAGCGCTTGCGCGGCAAGAGCTCGAGCCCCAAGAGGAGCGCTCCCGTGTCGTAGCGGCCGTGTGTCTCGACGAGCCCGACGACGACGTCGCGACCCTCCTCCCGCTCGATGCGCGCCGACTCGAGCATCGCGTACGTCTTGCCGACGCCCGGCGCGGATCCGAAGAAGATGGTGAGCTTGCCCCTGCGCGCGCGCTCCTCCTCCCGCCGCACGTCGGCGAGAAGGGCGTCCGGGTCCGGCCGCTCAGCCATGACCCAGTCCATACTACGGCCGCCTCGCGCCGACGAACGGCGCCGCGCATGTCGCATCGGCGCGATCGAGGACACCATCGAGATCGTCTGCGAGCACGAACGTGTAGGTCACGTCATCGACAATGGCGGATGCGGTCCGGCATCCGAGCCAGCCTTTGGTCGAATGTCGACAGCGCGAGCACCACGAAGAGCGCGCCGAGAACGAGCTCCACACCGTGCGCGTGTGGCGCGGTGAAGCCAACCGCGACGCCGATCGTGCCCGCGAGCCCGAGCACCGCGGCGACGCAGCGCTCCTCGAACAGAGCGGGGTCCGAGACCGCCTCATCGTCCGAGCTCGACTGCGCAACGCGGTACGGATCGGAGGGCACGTCACGATCTTTAGCGAGCCTCCGATCAAGATCGCGTGAAGCTTCGCGCGAGCACCGCCGTCGATCTCCGCGCCTGCGCGCGATCGTCGGATCAAGATTTCGTAAATTCCGCGGCGGTGGCGCTCTGCGCGCCGGCGCATCGATTAGCTTTCGTCCAGCTCGATGGCGGACGCGGCGCGCAGTTGGCTTCCGATGGTCGTTCGAGGACCAACAGAGAACCTTTGATGGATATCGTCGCCGGGCCATCCGCTCCTGCTGCTCATCGGCAGGAGACAACGAGGCTCAAGCTCGCCATTGGTGCGCTCGGAGTCGTCTACGGCGACATCGGGACGTCGCCGCTGTACTCGCTGAAGGAGTGCTTCCTCGCGCCTCACGGCGTGCAGGTCAACCCGACCAACGTCTACGGCGTGCTCTCGCTCGTCTTCTTGGCACTCACGCTCGTCGTCGTCGTCAAATACCTGACGTTCGTGCTTCGGGCCGACAACAACGGCGAGGGCGGGATCCTCGCGCTGCTCGCGCTCCTCAAGCCGAAGGTCATGCCGACGGCACTGCCGCCTCCGGATCGCACCCGCAAGCTGCGTGTGCTCATCCTCTTCGGCCTCTTCGGCTCCGCGCTGCTCTACGGCGACGGGGTCATCACGCCGGCGATCTCCGTGCTGAGCGCGGTCGAAGGCCTCGGCGTCGCGACGAGCGTGCTCGATCCCGTCATCTTGCCGGTGACGGTCGGGCTCCTCGTCGGCCTGTTCCTCGTGCAGAGGCACGGCACGGCGACCGTCGGGAAGATCTTCGGGCCGACGATGCTGGTCTGGTTCGCGACGCTCGTCGCGACGGGCCTTCCTTGGGTGTTGCGGCATCCGTCGATCCTCGGCGCGGTCGATCCACGTCACGCGGTCGCGTTCTTCCTGCACAACCGCCTGCACGGCTTCCTCATCCTCGGAGCCGTCGTCCTCTGCATCACAGGCGGTGAGGCGCTCTACGCGGACATGGGCCACTTCGGTCGTCGACCGATCAAGCTCGCCTGGTACGGCATCGTCTTCCCCGCGCTCCTCGTGAGCTATTTCGGGCAGGGCGCGCTCTATCTCGAGCGCGGGAGCCTGGTGGAGAACCCGTTCTACGAGCTCGTGACGGGATGGGTTCGCTATCCGGTCGTCGCGATCGCGACGGTCGCGACCGTCGTCGCATCGCAGGCGCTCATCTCGGGCGCGTATTCGCTCACCCGGCAGGCGATTCAGCTCGGGTACTGGCCGCGCATGACCGTGGTCCACACGTCGGGCGCCGCCGAAGGCCAGATCTTCATGCCGCAGGTGAACAACGCGCTGATGGTGGCGTGCGTCGCGCTCGTTCTCGGCTTCAAGAGCTCGTCGGGCCTCGCCGCTGCGTACGGCATCGCCGTGACGGGGACGATGGCCATCACGAGCATCCTCTTCTACGCCGTCGTCCGCGTGCACAGGCGGATGCACCCCGCGACCGCGACGGCGCTGCTCGTCCTGTTCCTGACGATCGACCTCGCGTTCTTCTTCGCGAACATCACGAAGATCCACGACGGCGGCTGGTTCCCGATCGCGGTCGCGATCGTGATGTTCACCTTCATGACGACTTGGAATCGAGGTCGCGAGGCACTCGGAGGCTTCATGAGGGAGTCGACGCTTCCGCTCGACGTCTTCCTCGCCGATCTGCACGCGAATCCGATCCACCGCATCCCGGGGACGGGCGTGTTCATGACGTCGAACCTGAAGGGCATTCCGCCCGTGCTGCTGCACCACGTGAAGCACAATCGCGTCCTCCATGAGCACGTCGTCCTCCTCGCAGTGACGACGGTGAACGTCCCCGAGGTCCCCGCGTCGGAGCGCGCGTCGATCACGAAGCTCTCGGAGGGCTTCTTCCAGGTGCGGGCGCAATACGGGTTCATGGAGTCGCCGAACGTGCCGGACGTCCTCCAGCGGTGCGGCCGCGGCTCGTTCCCGACGGGCCCGCTCGAGATCTCGTATTACCTCGGTCGAGAGACGCTCCTCACGAGCGGCCCCTCGAAGCTCGCGCCGTGGCGAAAGCGGCTCTTCGCCGTGATGTCGCGCAACGCCCAATCGGCGACCGCCTTCTTCAACATCCCGCCGAACCGCGTCGTCGAGCTGGGCACGCAAGTGCAGCTCTGAGCGTCGGCCAATCGTCGTTGCGTCGCGCCGAGCGCGTTCTGAGCATCGAGCGCGCGCCAGGTCTCATGCGCGACTCAGTCCCTGATTCATCGGTGTCGGACCTGGTCCCGCGATGATCCGCTTTTCGAGGGCTGTAGACCGCACAACATCGCGATTCTTCGTGGAAGAGCCCCTGGCATGGGTGATGCTGGGTCGGACACCATGGGGAACCTGGAAGCGGATCACGCTTCACCCATGGGAGCGACGGCGAACATGCCGATGGCCGGTCATGTGACCGAGGAGCGGGCGCGCCAGAACACGCCGCTCTGGATGGAGACGTCGACGACGCTTCCCGAACCGCGGCGCGGGGCGGCGCCGCCTCCGCGATCGGGCCTCCACACGTTCCTCTTCTTCGCGCTCATCGTCTTCGTCGTGGGCGCTGCCGGAATCGGTGGTGTTGCCCTCTGGGGTCCGGAGAAGACGATCAAGAACCGAACGCAGTTCGCGACCAATCCTCCGCCGCCGACGCCACTGCCTTCACTGCCCGCCGCGGCCTCGTCGGCGACGGCGCTGCCCGTCGTCGCGGAGGTCGTGCCGCCGGCCGTCGAGTCGGCGCGACCTGCGGAAGCGGCTCCCGCGAAGAAGGGAAAACGAACGCCTCGTGCCGCAGGGAAGAAGGCGCGCTGAGCGCTGCGCGCTGCTGCGCGCCGTCGCACCGAGGGCGGCTGGCGTGACGTAGATGCCCGCAGCGGCGTGAATGCTGCATCCCAATCGGGCTGATGCAGTCCGCTCATCCTCCTCCGCAGGCGCGCGTCGTGCTCGTCGTGGAGGACAACGTCGACGCGCAAGTCATCACCACCGCTACGCTTCGTCACTTCGGCTACGACGTGATGAAGGCGGAGAACCTCGAAGAGGCCCGGCAGCTCGCGCGGCAGCAGACGCCCGACGCGGTGGTCCTCGATTGCCGACTCCCCGACGGCGACGGCCTCGAGCTCGCCCGGATCTGGAGGCGCGATCCCAAGATGAAGACGGTCCCGGTCGTCGTGCTCACGGCCTTCTCGGCCCGTCAGGATGTCGAGGCCGCGATCCTCGCGGGAGCCGATGCATTCCTCGTCAAGCCCGTCCCGGGCGCGGTGCTCGCGGCGCAGATCGACAAGCTCCTCGCTGGGAACCGGCCGTCGCAGACGCTGCGGGCGCACCGTCCCTGACTGCGGCCGCGCCCGCCGAATCGGCGGGCGGCATCGGTGCGGCATCAGTGCGGGATCATTGAGCCTCGCGTTGTTTTGGTGCCGGCTGACCTCCCGCGGGCGTCCGTGGCTCGGCCTGCGTTTCAGGTTTCTCGACGACACCTTCGCGCGGCTGTTCCGGCTCGCGCTGTTCGTGCACGTCATCACGATCAGGGCTCTCGACCACTTGCTTCTTCGTTTCGTTCATCGGTCTGCCTCATCCCTCCGCATTGCAAGAGGAGCCCCAAGGCACAAACGCCATCAGGGCCCCGAGGGGAAAGGCGGGACGTCCCAATCCGTTTGCCGGGGCGAGACGTTCGTCGACCCGCTCGCTGGTGACACGCACTTGTTTTCGAGCGCGCTATCTTCGTCCTGTTCGCGACCGACCGGACGGGCTCCTGCAGCAGCACCCGATCGCGTCTCGGACCGCTGTCCCAATCGTGACATGACGCATCGAGCGTGGCATCTTGCCTCGCTCGTTTCGCTCGCCAACCCACATTAAGTGCGGAGTTTTGCGGCTCCGAGGTTGGTACAGCCCATGCTGCCGCGGTCTCACTCCGCCAGCAGTAGAGCTGCTGTTCCTGGGCTAAAGCGCCCCAACCGCTCCGAGGTATTCACGATGAAAGGCCACATCCTGGTCGTCGACGATGAGCAGGAGACCTGCGACCTGCTCGAGATGGCGCTCGGCCGGCACGGCTTCAAGGTCACAGCGTCAACCAACGCGCAGCGAGCGCTCGAGCTCGTCGCAGAGCAGGACTTCGACGTCGTGCTCACCGACCTGAGCATGCCGGAGATGAGCGGTCTCGATCTCTGCGAGCGCGTGCTCGGAACGCGTCCCGACATGCCCGTCGTCGTCATCACGGGGCAGGGAAGCCTCGAGACGGCGATCGGCGCGATCCGCGTCGGCGCGTACGACTTCATCACGAAGCCGGTCGATCCGAAGTTGCTCTTCCTCAGCGTCTCGCGTGCGATCCAGCACCGCCGCCTCTCCGACGAGGTGAAGCGGCTGCGCCAGGCGGTCGACGGCGAGAGTGGCGATCAGAAGATCGTCGGGCAGAGCGGCGCCATGCGGCGCGTCTACGAGCTGATCAACCGCGTCGGCGAGAGCGATGCGTCCGTCCTCATCCACGGCGAGACGGGTACCGGAAAGGAGCTCATCGCGCGCGGCATCCACGGCAAGAGCCGTCGCAAGAACGGTCCGTTCGTGGCGATCAACTGCGCGGCAGTCCCGCACTCGCTGCTCGAGAGCGAGCTCTTCGGCCATGCGCGCGGCGCGTTCACCGACGCGAAGGCCCAGCGCACGGGTCTCTTCGTCCAGGCGAGCGGCGGAACGCTCTTCCTCGACGAGATCGGCGAGCTGCCGATCGACGTGCAGCCGAAGCTGCTCCGCGCGCTCCAGGAGCGCAAGGTCCGTCCCGTCGGCGCGAACCAGGAGATCCCGTTCGACGCGCGCATCGTCGCCGCGACGAACCGCAATCTCGAGGACGAGGTCTACGAGAAGCGCTTCCGCGAGGACCTCTACTACCGCATCAACGTCGTGAAGATCGACGTGCCCCCGCTCCGCGAGCGCGGTGGCGACGTCCTTCATCTCGCGCAGCACTTCCTCAAGCAGTTCGCCGAGCGGAACGCCAAGCCCTCGCTCGAGCTGTCGACGACGGCTGCCGAGAAGCTGATGGCGTACAACTGGCCCGGCAACGTCCGCGAGCTCGAGAACTGCATGGAGCACGCGGTCGCCCTCGCGCGCTTCGATCAGATCACGGTCGAGGACCTGCCCGAGAAGATTCGCGCGTACCGCGCCGAGCGCTTTGTCGTCGCGGCGAACGATCCGACGGAGATCGTCACGATGGACGAGCTCGAGCGCCGTTACATCCTGCGCGTCCTCTCGCTCGTCGGCGGGAACAAGTCGCGCGCGGCACAGGTGCTCGGGTTCGACCGACGCACGCTCTACCGCAAGCTCGAACGCTACGGCGCCGCCGCCGGCGGCGAGCCCGTGAAGGGCGAAGGCGCGGACCTGCCGCCCTCGTAATCGCACACTGCCCAGCGCATTGCACGGCGCCCAGCGCCCAGCGCATTGCACGGCGCCCAGCGCCCAGCGCATTGCACGGCGCCCAGCGC
>JAEXCN010000365.1 GCA_023402175.1 Pseudomonadota bacterium
CGCCCGCTCCGCTCCACGGCGAGGAGCTGCGTACACATTCCGAGATGGTCGTCCGCCCCGGCGACCGCATCCCGTTCGTGGCGCGCTGGGGCGCATCGTACGACCGTGAAGCTCCGCGTCCGGTCGACGCCGAAGCCGCGCTCGCGCGCACCGAGGAGTGCTGGCGAGGATGGGCCTCACGGTTCGACATCGGAGGTCCCTACGGTGAGGCGATCAAACGCTCGATCCTCACGCTGAAGGCGCTCACGTTCGTGCCGACGGGCGGTATCGTCGCGGCGCCGACGACGTCACTCCCGGAGAGGATCGGCGGGATCCGCAACTGGGACTACCGCTATTGCTGGGTGCGCGACGCGACGATGACGCTCTACTCGCTCCTCAGCGCGGGCTACAACGACGAGGCGCGCGAGTTCCGCGACTGGCTGCTCCGCGCATGCGCAGGCGCGCCCGACCAGCTCCAGATCCTCTACGGCATCGCGGGGGAGCGAAGGCTCAGCGAGGTCGAGCTGCCGTGGCTACTCGGCTACGAAGGAAGCGCTCCGGTCCGCATCGGCAACGCGGCTGCCGACCAGATGCAGCTCGATGTCTACGGAGAGCTCGCCGATACGCTCTACCTCTCCCATCTGACCGGGCTCAATCACACGGACGAAGGCTGGGCGCTCGAGCGGTCGCTCCTCCGCCACCTCGAGACGGCTTGGCACGAGCCCGATCACGGCATCTGGGAGGTCCGCGGCCCGCGCCGGCACTTCGTCCACTCGAAGGTGATGTGCTGGGTGGCGTTCGATCGTGGCGTGAAGTCGATCGAGAAGTGGGGCCTCGACGGACCTCTCGATCGCTGGCGCGCGGTCCGCGACGAGATCCACCGCGAGATCTGCGACCGAGGCATCGACCAAGCGCACGGCGGGTTCGCGCAGTACTACGGCTCGACCGAGCCCGATGCGAGCCTGCTCGTCCTTCCGATCGTCGGCTTCCTGCCGCCGGAAGATCCTCGAATCGTGCGCACGGTGATGAACATCGAGAAGCGGCTCATGACCGACGGCTTCGTCCGCCGCTACATCACCCATCCGGGCGTGGACGGGATGCCCGAGGGAGAAGGCGCGTTCCTCGCCTGCTCGTTCTGGCTCGTCGATGCGCTCGTCCTGCTCGGACGGTACGAAGAGGCACGCGCCCACTTCGAACGGCTCCTCGGACTGACGAACGACGTCGGGCTGCTCGCGGAGGAGTACGACTCACGCGGGAAGCGCATGCTCGGGAATTTCCCGCAGGCGCTCTCACACGTCGCGCTCGTCAACTCGGCCCTGAACCTCACCCGCCTGCGCGGCCCCGCTCAGCTCCGCGCCTCGCTCTAAAACGCACCGGCGCGGCGAGTCGGGTTATCGTCACGCGCATGGCTCCGAAGGCGAAGTCGGAGGTCCTCGAGCTCGCGGGCCGCGAGGTCACGATCTCGAACCCGACCAAGATCTTCTTTCCCAAGCTGCGCCTGACGAAGCTCGATCTCGTCCGCTACTACGTCGCCGTCGCCGAAGGCGCCGTACGCGGCGTGTACGGCCGACCGATGCTGCTGAAGCGCTTCCCCGACGGCGTGGAGCAGGAGGCGTTCTACCAGAAGCGCGCGCCGGCGAAGCGGCCGGACTGGATCGAGGTCGCGACGTTCAGCTTCCCCTCCGGGCGCACGGCCGACGAGATCGTCGTCCGCGACGTCGCGCAGCTCGCGTGGGTGATCAACCTCGGATGCGTCGATCTCAATGCGCACCCGGTTCGCGCCGAGGACATGGATGATCCCGACGAGCTGCGGATCGATCTCGACCCCGTGCCCGGCGTTCGGTGGCAGCAGATCATCGACGTCGCGAAGGTCGCCCACGAGGTGCTCGCCGACATGGGCCTCGAAGGCTGGCCGAAGACGAGCGGCTCGCGGGGTGTCCACATCTGGGTGCGCATCGAGCCGCGCTGGCCCTTCGAGCAGGTCCGCCGCGCTGCGCTCGCGATCGCGCGCGAGGTCGAGCGCCGCGCGCCGAAGATCGCGACCAGCAAGTGGTGGAAGGAAGAGCGGCACGGCGTCTTCCTCGACTACAACCAGAACGCGCGCGATCGGACGACGTCGAACGCCTATTCCGTCCGCCCGACGCCCGATGCGCGCGTGTCGATGCCGCTCTCGTGGAAGGACCTCGAGACGTGCGACCCTGCAGAATTCACGCTGCTGACCGTGCCGAAGATGTTCGCCGAGCGAGGCGACGCGCACGCGAAGATCGACGACGTGCACTACTCGATCGACAAGCTCCTCGAGCTCGCCGATCGCCAGGAGCGCGAGGGCGCAGGAGAGGCGCCGTGGCCGCCGCACTTCGGAAAGGCGCCCGGCGAAGCAGCGCGCGTCGCGCCGTCGCGTGCGAAGGGCGCCGCGAAGACGCGCCCGAAGCTGCCCGTCCTCGTGATCGCGAGGGCGAAGGCAAAAGCGGACGCGCTCGCGGGCCTCGAGCGCTGGAAATCCCGCCATCCGGACGTCGTGCCGTACCTCGCGCCCGAAGACATCCTCACGGACACGATGCGCGGCCGTTCGTCCGCGTGGACGCGCATCCGCGTCAACCTGAAGAACGTCCCCGAAGGCGAACGCCCTGCCGAAGAGCCGCCCGATCCGGACTACGACCCGGCAAGCGAGTGGCACCACTGACGAGAAGGCCTCAGGCTCCGGACTTCAGGCTTCAGGACCGCAAATGACAAACGGCCGCTGGCCGCTGCGAGAGAGAGGGGCGAACCGCCAAGCCGCCAAGGCCTGATCCTTGGTCTCATCGCGTTGCAGCTCGTCAGTCCGAGAGCAGCATCGGACGCGCCAAGATCGCTCCGCGGAACATCTCTCGCGCGAAGGCGCAGTCGCAGCGATGAGGCCCACTCGAGAAGAAGATTAACAGGGAGACATGAGACAGGGAGCCGAGAGGGAGCGGCCTTGCTTCGGTTCCGACCTGGACCCTCGTCGCCTCTCGCAAAACGCTGTCGCGTTTTGCTCGCAAATTTGAGCCTCCGTCTGATCCGGCGAGCTTGTTCCGCACAGGCACTGGCGTCCTTGCCGGCTGCGGGACTCGGACGGAGAGCGGCCCGCGTCACGCGGCAGCGTTCATCGTCACACGAGCGCGCGTGCGAGGGGGACAGCCGTAGAGATGTCGTCGGCAAGTCGAGCCGCGCTCCTCCTCCCGAAGGTCTCGGGACAAAGCTTGGAGAGCGCACCGTTTGCGGAACAAGGATGAAGTTCGAAAGAGAGATCTTCCATTCCGAACGAAACGTGAAGTGCTCGCGGAGCGAGCGCTTCACGTTTCGTTCGGGCCCGACGAGGATCCAGCTGAAGAAAGTGAGGAGGCCCCTCCCTCTGATCTCCGTGTCTCCTGTCTCCCTGTGAATCTCGCCTCGAGTCATCACGGCCAGCAGTCGATAGAGACGAGAGGACACCTGACGAAACGCTGCGCGACGCTGCGTCGTTTCGCTCGGAGAGGAAGACCTCACTCGTGACCCGCGGGCATGGTTCCACACGGTGCCGACGTCCTTGCGGAGTGCGATCGTGGCGCTCGCCAGGCCCGCGACTCGGCACGACGCGCCGGGGCCTCCATGCGGTGGAGCATGGAAGTAAGATCTCCTTCCTGCGAAGGAATCGCGAAGCGATTCCTGAGCGCCCACGAGCTGCCCGGTCGAGAAAGAGGCGAGACCCCCTTGGCGCCTTCGCGACTTGGCGGTTCAAATCTCTCGAGGGAGGCGAGAGATCGACGGAAACCCTGATCGCGAAATGAGCCTGAAGCCTGAAATCAGCCGTCGCGATGGCCGAAGATGCGCTCGATCTCGATGGCCGGCGTGACGTCGAGCTGATCGTAGCGGCACTCGGACGGCGGCTTGTCCGGGCGCCAGCGCTTGAAATGGGTCGCGTGGCGGAAGCGCGTGCCCTGCAGATGGTCGTAGCCCACCTCTGCGACGCGCTCGAGCCGGAGCGGTTCCCATGAGAGGTCCTTTCCGCGATTCCAGCGGCTCGTCGCGCCCGGCATCCGGCGGTCGGCCGCGTGCCGGTCGTCCTGCCACTCCGCCCACTCGCGCCACGGATGGTTCTCGCGTGCGCCCTCGCGGAGCGGCTCGAGCTCCTTCGCGAGCTGCGCGCGCCGCTCTCGCGTGAACGAGGCGCAGATGCCCACGTGGTGCAAGATGCCCTCGCCGTCGTAGAGCCCGAGCAGCAGCGATCCGACGAGCGTCCCCTTCCCTTCCTTGTACCAGCGGAAGCCGGCGACCACGCAGTCGGCCGTGCGCGCGTGCTTGATCTTCACCATCGCGCGCTTGTTCGCCAGGTAGCCGAGGTCGAGCGGCTTCGCCATGACGCCGTCGAGCCCGGCTCCCTCGAAGCGCTTGAACCAATCGGTGGCGACGGCCTTGTCGCGGGTCGCAGGAGTGATGTGAATCGGAGGCTTCACGTTCGCGAGCGCCTTCTCGAGTCGCACGCGCCTCTCGACCTGGGACACCTCGCGGAGATCCTCGTCGCCGAGCGCGAGGATGTCCCAAGCAACGAACGAAGCCGGCTTCTCTTTCGCCAGCATCTCGACCCGCGACGCCGCCGGATGGATCCGGAGCAGGAGCGCATCGAAGTCGAGGACGTTGTCCGTCGCGATGACGATCTCTCCGTCGAGCACGCAGCGCTCGGGCAGGTTCTCCTTGAACGGGCCGGCGAGCTCCGGGAAGTAGCGGTCGAGGGGCTTCAGATCCCGGCTCTGCGTGTACAGCTTGTCCCCGTCGCGAAACACCATCGCGCGGAAGCCGTCCCACTTCGGCTCGTACAGCCAATTGTCCCCATCGGGGATGTCGCTCGCGAGCTTCGCGAGCATCGGCGGGACCGGCGGCTTGAACGGAAGCGACACCCGCGAGCTATATCACCGGTCCGCCCGAAGCGATCGTCCGTGCGCGAGGCGCTCACCCCGGGAGGCGCGCAGGGCCCCTGAACCGCTGCACGATCGCGCGCGCGGCAGCTCCGGCGAGGTACGGAAGATCGTCCACGAAGTACCGCTGGAAGAGGCGCTTCGGCTCCTGCGTGAACCGGTAGAGCCACTCGAGACCCGACTTCTGCAACCAGAGCGGCGCACGACGCCGGACGCCCGCCGCCATCTCGAACGAGCCACCCACGCCGATCGCGACGGGAACCCCGAGCAGGTCCTTGTTCGCGGCGATCCACTTCTCCTGCTTCGGCGCGCCGAACGCGACGAGCAGGATGTCGGGCGCGGCCTGGCGAACGATGCGTCGGATCTTCGCCTGCTCCTCCGCCGTGTCGAACGTCTCGAACGGCGGACAATACGTCCCGGCGATCCGCGCTCCTGGATGACGTTGCTCGACGACCTCAGCCGCTTTCGCAGCCGCGCCGGGCAGGCCGCCCAGGAAGAAAAGGCGGAGGTTGGCTTCGCCCGACACCTTCGCGAGCTCCCAGAAGAGGTCACTCCCAGCGACGCGTTCGGGCAGCGGCCCACCTGCCGCGCGCGGGGCGATCCACGACAGCCAGACCACAGGCGCGCCGTCGGCAACGACGAGGTCAGCCGTACGGTACGCCGAACGGAAGTCAGGGTCGCGCTCGGCGAGCACGAGATGGTCGAGGTTGCCGGTGCAAACGTAACGTGCGCGATCACGCTTCTTGGCCATGCGGACGATCCGGCGCACGGCTTCCTTCATCGTGACTCTATCGAAGCTGAGCTCGTCGACGCTGACGCGCGACGCAAGCGGGAGGACCTGAGCGACCATGATGTTCCTCGAACTTGCGAGGGCCATGCCGAGAAGCACGACCACTGTTTCGACACCACCGAGCCACGTCCCACGCTGCCTCCGAGAACTGACGCCCCCGGCTACGCGGCGCTTCCGACCTGAAGCGTAGGCCCATCGTACAACACCAAGGCCGAGGTCGATCAAGCTGCGCGCGTCACGCACCGCAAGCGATGGCTTCACCCCGCACGGTCGTGTTCGGTCAGAAGCGGATCGTTCGACCCTGGTCGGCGAATGCCCAGCGAGGCGCTCTCTCGTGTCCCGCTGTCGCCTCGGAAGGCCGAGCTAGGAGGTCATGGTCGCGCTCCGTCGAGCGCGAGCGTTCGACGGAGACAGCTCGAGCTCGCGGACAGCCAGCTCGAGCTCGAGCGAATCATCGACCTGGATGGGCTGGCATACCCGCCACAGCGTGACCGCTGGGAGCGCTTGCCGCGTGGATGGGCGCCGGGCGACGGCCGCGCACGTCGGGCCGTCGCTGCCCGTCACGGGAGATCGATGAACCGGATCGGCGTGTCGCCGAAGTGCCGCCGCAGGAGCGGCAGCGCGACGTTGTAGACGGGCGTGCCGACGCGCGTCTTGCCCTCGAGAGCTCCTCGATGCGCGTGCCCGTGGACGGCGACCGTCACGGGGTAGCGTTCGAGCGGCTCCTCGAGGCGGCTGCATCCGAGGAACGGAAAAATCTCTTCCGGCTCGCCCATCACCGTCTCTCGGATCGGAGCGTAGTGAAGCAGCGCAACCCTACGCGACGTGCGCAGGCGCGCGAGCGCGGACTCGAGCTTGAGGGCTTCGTCGAGCGCCTCCTTCACGAACGTCTTCACGACCGTCTCGCCCCAGGGTCCGAGGGTGCCTCGCCCGAATCCGCCGCAGAACCCTTTCACGCCGGCGAACCCGACGTCGTCGATCATGAGGCTGTCACCATCGAGGACGCGCACGCCACTTTCACAGAGCACTTCGGTGACCTTGTCGACGTGACCCGACTCGAAGTCGTGATTGCCGAGCACCGCGATGATCGGGTGCTTCACGACCGACAGCTCGCGGACGAGCACATGGGCCTCTTCGACCGTGCCGTAGTCCGTCAGATCGCCACAAAGAAGGAGCACGTCCGCGCGCGCTTCGACCTGGGCCAGCAGCGGGCGCAGCACGCCGGCCGACTCCTTCGTGCAATGCAAATCTCCGATCGCTGCGATGCGCATCGGACGTTTCTCGGTGGTGCGGGATTCGGTCTCACTCATGAGCTCCCCACGAGAGGGCAACTCACGTACCTCTCGGCCTCACCTCGCTTCGCATTTTCGAGTCCACTCGGGGAAAGCTCCGGGGGGTGCTGCGCCGCGGCGTGGAACGGGGCTTGAAGCAGATCGCATTCGCCCATGGCCCAGACGCAGCGAACGCACGTGCCTCTCAGCACTCGCCGGATGGTACGGCCCGTCGCCAGGTTGTTCTACGAGGACACCCTCCGGACGTTGACCAACGCGGGCGTTCCTTTTCTCGTCGGAGGTGCGCTCGCGCTCAAGCACTTCGCGGGCATCGCACGCGATACGAAGGATCTCGACATCTTCCTCCGCAAGCGCGACCTCGATCAAGCGATGGCCGTGCTCTCCGAGGTCGGCTTCGAGACCGAGGTCCTCTATCCACACTGGCTCGGCAAAGCGTGGTCAGGCCCGCACTTCGTCGACTTCATCTTCGACTCCGCCAACGGCCTCTGCCCGGTGGACGACGCATGGTTCGAGCACGCCGCTCACTGCACGCTGTGGAACGTGCAGGTGCTCGTCTGCCCCGTCGAGGAGATGATCGTCAGCAAATGCTTCGTCATGGAGCGTGAACGTTTCGACGGGGCGGATGTGTATCACCTGCTCGAGGCGTGTGGCGCGACGCTCGATTGGGATCGCCTCATCCGGCGATTCGGCGACAACTGGCGCGTGCTCCTCGGGCATCTGATCTTCTTCTCGTTCGTCTATCCACAGAAGCGGCAGTGCATTCCGCAGCGAGTCATGGACGAGCTGCTCGACCGCGCGAAGCGAGAGCAGCAGCCCGAGGACGTCGAGGTGTGTCGCGGGACGCTCCTCTCGCGAGAGCAGTACTTGGTCGATCTCCGCGAGCGTGGATACGCCGATGCGCGGGTGACGCCCCACGGCAGCGTCTCCCAAGAGGACATCAAGCGATGGACGGACGCGATCGGGACCGAGAAGTGATCACGCGACGGTGAACGGGTCAGCGTCACGCTCGCTCGAGAGCACGCTGACGCCGTCGAGCTCGCGGGCGAGGCGCGCGGCGAAGGCCTTCACCGCCGCACGCTCGCTGTTCGAGTGGAGCGTCGCGACGACGGCCATCCCTCGGAGGACCGCCGACAGCGCGTCGTGATGACGGATCTCTCCGGTGACGAACAGCTCCGCACCTGCGCGCACCGCATCGCCGAGCAGCTCACCGCCTGCCCCGGCCGCGACGGCGACGCGCCCGACGACCTTGTCGAGCGCGCCAGCGACGAGCACGTAGTCGAGGCCGAGCGCCGGCTTGAGGCGCGCAATCACGTTGCGAAGCGGCTCGGGGGCGACGTCGCCGACGCGACCGAGCCCGATCCCTTCCGGCTCGCTCGTGCCCGGCTTCGCGGCGAACGCCCGGAGAGGACGACGCCCCGACGTTGCGATCCCGCACGCCTCGGCGAGGAAGTCGTTCGTGCCGTCGAGGGCGACGTCGAGCGCCGTGTGCGGGCTGTAGAGCGCGATTCCGCGACGGACCGCATCGGCCCAGAGCGCGTCGTGAGGCACGCGCTTCACCGGCGCGAACATCGGTGGGTGATAAGCGACGACGAGCTCCGCTCCGTGCGTCCGAGCCTCTTCGGCCACGAGCGCCGAATAGTCGACCGTCACGAGCACACGGCGTACGTCCGCGTCGGGATCGCCGACGAGGAGGCCGACGTTGTCCCAGCTCTCCGCGTAGCGAAGAGGCGCGAGTCGGTCGAGGATCGTGAGGATGTCGGTCAGCTTCATCGATGAATGCTCCGCTTCAGGGCTGGTGGATCAGCCGAGCGCGACGCCTAGACGCCGTCGTAGATGGGCACAAGCATCGCCGAGGAACCACGCGACGAGCTCCCGCATCTTGTCGCGTGGATTCAGATCGCCCGGGGCTTGAGGTTCGATCGCGAGCGCGGCCCGCGCCGCCTCGAGATCGCCGGCCAGGAGCAGGCCTCCGTACGAGACGGACAGATCCGCGAGCTGCGACCAGCGGAGGACGTCGAGCTTTCCGCCCTTGGCCATCGACTCCCGCACCGCCGTGCCGATCCGCGCGATGTCGACTCGGCCGAGACGCTCCTTGAGCGGCAGATCGCCGGCCTCGGTCTGCTCGGTCGCGATCCTCGCCGCAGACGAGGCGAGCGCCTTGAGCTCCGAGATCGACGGACAGAGAGCGCGCACGAGGAGCGGCGGGGTCAGCTCGAGCACGCGCTTGCCGATCATGAACGCGAGGACCTCGCGGCTCACGCCCGCGAGGGCCGGCGTGTACACGAGCAGGCTCGGCGACTTCGTCGCTGCCGGAGCGAGCGCTGGCCCCGGGGCTCGCCGCAGATGCAGCCGCGGTGCTGGAGCGCCGAGGATCGTCGCGGCGCGAGAGACCGCGTTCACGAGCCAGTCCTGCCCCTTGAGCGCCGGCCCCGGGTGGCTCATTCGCTCGCGGAGCGACAGCCGCGCGAGTGCGAGGTCGATCACCGCCGGGGCGACGGTCTGGAAGATCTCCGTGAGCGTCGGATCGAGCTCCGGATGCAGCAGCTCGCGATGACCTTCCGGACCGAGGTCGAGGACAATCCCCTCGATCGGCGGCTGCGGGTAGCTCTGTCTCCATCCCGCCGCCAGCGGATGCACGACGTCGAGGAAGCTCATCGCGCTCGCGACGCAGAGCGCACGGTCACGCGCGTTCTGAGAGACGAGGAGCTCGAACAGGGCCGGGTACGGCCGTGGATCCATCGGTTCTTTGAGCACGCGATCGAGCGTGATCGCCACCGCACCGCTCGCCTGCCCCGTGCTCGCGAGGAGCTCACGGAGGATCGCCTGCGCCTCCTCGTCCTCGGGCGCGAGCCGGACGGCGGTCTGCGCCGCCTGGATCGCCGCGCCGGGATCGCCGAGCCGGTCGCGATACACGATCGCGAGTTGCTTGTTGAGGAGCGCCGAGAGCGGCCTGTCGCTGCGGGCGTCCGCCCGGCCGATCATCTTGCGGTACATCTGATCGAGGCCCGACCAGTCCTTCGCCTCGGTGAGGATGCGGGCGATGCGCTCGAATGCTTCGAGCTGCGACGGATCGACGTCGAGCGTGCGGTCGAACAGATCGAGCGCGGTGCCGCGGTCGAGCAGCTCGGCGTTCGCGATCTGCCCCATCGTGAAGAGCGTCTTCGCCCGTCGATGCGGATCGGCGTCGACCTCCGCGATCGAGCGCAGGACGTCGAAGAGGTTCGGCCACCTCCTGCCCTTCTGATGGAGCGCCAGCAGCTTGTGCAAAATCGGCAGATCGCGGGGCGCAAGCTGCCTGGCCGCCTCGTAGACCTCGGCCGCGAGGTCGTCCTGCTCGATCTTCGCGAATGCCTCGCCGGTCTCGAGCAACGTCGCGAGGCGCTCGCTCGGATCGGCGATCGCCATCGCCATCTGACGCTTGAGCGCGAGCGACGCCACCTTGTTGCCGGACGCTGCGTGATGCTGCGACAGGCCGGCGAGCGCGCGGTCGTTCGTTGGCTGCTCCGTGATGACGTCGTCGAAGAGGACCGCGGCGCGATCGTTCTCTCCGATGAGCGCGAGCACTTCCGCGAGCGCCACGCGTGTGTCCACCGGGAGACCGTCGGGCCGATCGGCGATCGCGATCAGCGCATCGCGTGCCTGGAGGACCTGCGGGTCGGCGCGCATCTCGCTCGCGGCGCGCACGAGATCGGAGCGCGCGTCGATCTCCTCGCGTCGCGCCTCGAACGCCCCGAGCGCCGCGACGAGCGCACGATCAGGTTTGCCGAGAGCGAACGCGCACTGCGCCTGCGCGCGGCGCGCGGTGTAGATGCGGTGCCCATCCTTGTCGCGCTCGCCGGCAGCGATGACCACCGCACAAAGCGGCTCGGCTTCGGCCCAGCGACCTTCTGCGAGCAAGGGCTCGAGGAGCGCGCTCGCTGCGCTCTCGTTCATCGGATCCGCGGCGATCGCCTGGACGTACGCCTCGCGCTCTCTCGCGGCGTCACCCAGCTTGCCCCGGAGCTCGGCGAGCTCCACGAAGTGAGCCGCTCGGCCGCGCGGCAGCTCCGTCGCGGTCGCGCGGTCCTCGAGGTAGCGCGCCACCCGAGCCTGATCGTTCTCCGCGCGCGCGTCCCACAACAGAGCGTTCCATGCGGAGGCGTTCGAGGGATCGTCCTGCACGGCTCGCTCGAAGTACCGGCGCGCCGCGAGAGCGTCGATCGGGGTCATCAGCTGCCCGGCGATCAGGTTGTGGCGCGCCCGCATCGCGGGCTCCTTCGCGAGCTCGGCGAGACGCTCGCGGCAATTCACGGCGAGCTTCACGTCGGAGACCTTCTCCGCGAGCCGTGCGAGCTCGCTCACGACGGTCTCGTCGTCAGGCATCAGGCCAGCGAGCCGCTGGTACGTCGCGAGCGCCGCGCGGACGTCGCCGAGCTTCGACTCGAGGACGTCGCCGAGGCGCTTCAAGCGCGCGCCGCGTGTCTCGGGATCGTCGTCGCTGATCGCTCCACGCTCGAGCACGCCGAGGAGCTCGGGCCACATCCGCGCGGCCCGGTAGCATCGCTCGAGATCATCGAGCACGCTCGCCTGCGACAGCCCGGGCTGCGCGGCGTTCAGCAGGCCGGGAGCGCGCGCGACGATCCGTTCGAGCGTGCGCGCAGCGAGCTCCGGACGCCGGAACTCGAGCTCTTCGAGCTTCGCGAGGCGGAGCAGGATCTGGATGCGCTCGCTCTCCTCGACGTCGGCGTCGGCCTGACGCCGCAGGACATCGACGAGAGCGACCTTGTCCTTCTCCGCGAGCGCGATCTGCTCGAGCCCGCGGAGCGGGTCCATCATGTGCGGGAACAAGCGGTGCGCCTGCTCGTACTGCTTCTTCGCCTCCGCTCGATTCAGCGTGCGCTCCTCGAGGTAGCGCGAAGCGAGCATCAGGTGGATGCGGACGCGATCGTCTTTGCGACGAGTGCTCAGCACCGCGAGATCCAGCTCGTCGACCTCGCGCTTGAAGTCGCCGTGCTCGCGCGAGATGGCTGCCTGCAGCAAGTGGACGAGCGCGTGTGTCGGATCGAGGACGCGCACGCGCAACGCCCACTGCCGGGCGAGATCGGGATCCGGCACGTCGCGCGTCAACCACCGGACCATCACCTCGCTGTAGGCGAGCCCTCGCTTCGGATCGCGCTCCGCGCCTGCGAGCGAGCGCGTCAGCTCGAGGACCTCCCTCCACCGGTCCTCGCTCCGGACGAGGGGCTCGAGGTGATCGAGAATGTCGTCGTTCGTCGGATCGTTCCGCCAAGCCTCGAGCAGCGCATCCGTCGCCTGAGAACGGTCGTCGAGCCCGTCGCGCAAGGTGATCGCGATCTCGATGAGCACGCGGGCCCGCGCGGCGAGGTCCGTCGTTGCGTCGAGCTTCGTCAGGAGCGCTTCGGCCCGCGCGGCGGCGTCCCCGTAACCGGCGATGTCGGCCAGCGAATCCGCAGGACGCCGCTTCTGGACGACGAGGCGGATGGCGGCATCGGAGATCTTGTCCTCGTCGTGCCTCGTCACGCAGTCCGCGATCCTACCGGGCGACGTTCATGCCGGCCTCGGTCGGTTCAAGGTACATGGCGTCCAGCAGCTTCGCCACAGCGGGGCATCGTCGCGTCGTCCTGCAGGAATCCAGCTGCGAAGTTCGCCTTGGGCGCGGTGGCACACCCTGGCGCGGTCGGTGCAATGGCCAACGGTGGAGGCAATCGAGAACATGCGATTCGGCAGAGCCATCCTTTTCGGCGTCCTCGGCGCCGCGGCAATCAGCGTGCTCACGGCCGTGCTTCGAGCTTTGGGGCTTCCGCTCAGCATCGAGATCATCCTCGGGACCCTCCCCGGTGTCGCGCCAGGCGGTGCAGCGTTCGGGCTCGGCCTCGCGATTCACCTCACGATGGGCGCCCTCTTCGGGCTGCTCTACGGCTACCTGTTCGAATACGTCTGGGCTCACGGCGGCGCGACGACGGGGCTGCTCACGTCGGTCGTCCATGCCGCGCTCATCGGCGTCATCATCGGGCTCACGCCGCAGTTCCATCCGTTCATCCCCGAGCGCATGCCCGACCCGGGACCGTACTTCGCGAACCTCGGCGTCATCGGCGTGTTGACGTTCTTCGGCGCGCACCTCGTTTACGGCGCGATCGTCGGAGCCGGCTACGGCCACGTCGCCGCCGAGCACCAGTGGGCGCCGACGGGCCGTCTCTGACGGAGGACCACCGAAGACGCCGACGAGCGCGGCGTCTTCGGCTCCTAATGTCCTCCTAACGTCCGCTCACTTCGCTGGCGTCCACGTCGCGCTGCCGACCTTCGTCTCCTTGCCGTCGATCGTGGCGTAGAGCTCGACGTCGATCTCCTGGCCCGCGACCGAGGCGTCGAGCTGGTTCGTCGCGCCTTCCGTGCACTCGAGCGTCTCGTCCTTGTCGAGGACCTTGTTGCCGTTCGCGTCCGCAGGCGTGCAGACGACCGTGAGCGGATCCTTGCCGGCAACGATCGTCTTCACGATCAGGCCCTCGAGCGGGTAGCCCTCCGCACGCGCTTCGATGACGCGGAGGGTGAACAGCTTGTCGTTCGCTTCCGACGTGAGCGGCGTCGTGGCGGCATCGACGGCGATCTCGCCGTCATCTCCGGAACAGCCAGCGACGGCAGAGAGAGCGACGGCACCGAGAAAGAAAAGAGCTGAAAGCTTCATGGGCATCTCCATTCGTGGATCAAGCGACGGCATCGTTGCCGCCCGACACCACGATGGCCCGTCGTCGCCCGCCACGCGACGGAAGCGAAATGACACGAGCTGAACGACCGGCGCGAGGGCGCGCACCAAAGCAAAGGCCCAGCGGATCATCTCCGCCGGGCCTTTCACCGTTCAGCGCTCACCGAGCGTCGAGGGTCATTCCTCGGCGACGGCCACCGGCTCGTCCGGGTACGACGTCACCGACGGCGGCGTCGTCCCCTCGTCCTTCTTCCCCGTGATCCGCCGGATGAAGCGGCCTATGTCGTCGAAGTAGGAGTAGGCCACGGGCGTGGCGAGGAGCGTCAGGAGCAGCGAGAGCGTCTGGCCGCCGACGACGACGCCGGAGGTCGCGCGGTTGTAGGCGGCGCCGATGCCCTGCGAGAGGAGGAGCGGGAGCATGCCCGCGACGAATGCCACCGTGGTCATCAGGATCGGCCGGAGTCGGTCCTTGTTGCCCTGGAGGATGGCCTCTTCGCGAGGCATTCCCTTCTCGCGGAGCTGGTTCGTGTGGTCGATCTGGAGGATCGCGTTCTTCTTGATGACGCCGAAGAGAACGAGGATGCCGAGGATCGAGTAGAGGTCGATCGCCTGCTTGAAGATGATGATCGACAAGACGGCGAACGGCAGCGTGAGCGGCAGCGAGAGCAGGATCGTGACCGGGTGGAGCCACGAGTTGAACTGCGCCGCGAGCACCAGGTACATGAAGATGAAGGAGAGGACGACCGCGATCGCGAAGCTGATGAAGACGCGCTGCATCTCGCGTGTCTGACCCGTCGGCTCGGCGGTGTACGCCGGCGAGAGGTTCTCTTCCTTCACGAGCTGGGCGACGGAGTCCGCGATCTTTCCTTCGCTCACGCCGGGGGCGACGTTCGAGAGGATCGTGACGACGCGCTGGCGGTTCAGGTGGTTGATCTGCGATGGGCCCGTCCCGCGCGTCAGCTGCACGACGCTCCGGAGCGGAACGACGCCGAGCCGCGACGACGGAACCGTCAGCATCTCGAGACCGACGGCGTCGGCGCGGTACTCCTTCTCGGCGCGGACGCGGACGTCGTACTGCTCGCCCTTCTCTTCGTATGCGGAGACCTTGTCACCGTCGACGAGGAGGCGGAGGGCAGCTGCCGTGTCCGAGATCGAGACGCCGAGGTCGGCGGCGCGCGGACGGTCGATGACGACGCCGATCTCGGGCTTGCCCGTGATGAGCGACGAGTCGACGTCGACTGCGCCCGGCACCTTCCGCAGCTTCGCGGTGACGTTCCCGACGACCTCTTCGAGCTTCTTCAGGTCCGGCCCGCGTACGGTGTACTGGATCTTCGCCGTCGAGAAGCCGCCGCCGAAGGCCGCGACCTCCTGGACGTTGATGCGCAGGCTCTTGTCCTGCTTCGACGTGATCTCGCGGCGCGCCTTGTCCATCAGCTCGTTCTGCTTGAGCTGGCGGCTCTCCGGATCGACGAGCCGGACGTAGACGCGCCCGACGTTCTGCGTCTTGGCGTTGTCGTCACCGATGGTGAGAAGCGTCTGCGTGACCTCCGGCCACGTGCGGAGCTCGCGCGCGATGCGCTCGCTGATGAGGCGCGTCTGGTGCAGGCTCGTTCCTTCGGGGGCGCGGACGACGACCTCGAAGTGCGCTTCGTCGTTGACGGGGAGGAAGCCCTTGTTCGCCTTGCCCGCGAGCGGGACGCAGGAGCCGAGGGCGAGCCCCGAGGCGATGACGACGATCCACCGCCGCTTCATGACGGCGCGCAGCACGAACATGTATGCGCGCTCGACCGGACGATAGACGATGTCGGTGACGCGCTCGCCGAGCGGCTTCATGGCGCCAGGGATTCGCGTTCGGAGCCACTTCGACGTCATCATCGGCGTCAGCGTGAAGCTCACGAACAGCGATATCGCGATGGCCATCGCCATCGTGACGCCGAAGCTCTTGAGGAACCGGCCCGGGATGCCGCCGAGGAACGCGACGGGCAAGAAGACCGCGATGAGGGAGAGCGTCGTCGCAAGGACGGCGAGGCCGATCTCCTTCGTCGCGACGAGTGTCGCCTTTACTGGGTGTTCCCCCTTCTCGACGTGGTGGAACACGTTCTCGAGCACGACGATCGCGTCGTCGATGACGATACCGACCGCCAGCGCGAGCGCGAGCAGTGTGATCGTGTTGAGCGTGAAGCCCATGCCCCACATCGCGGCGAACGTGCCGACGATGCTGACTGGGATCGCGACCGCGGCGATGATCGTGCTGCGCACGTTGCCGAGGAAGAGGAAGACGACGAACGCAGCGAGGATGGCGCCGCCGATGAGGTGCTCCTTCACGCCGGCGATGCTGGTGCGGATGACGCCGGAGTCGTCGCGAACGACGTTGACCTCTGCGCCCTCCGGGAGCGTCCGCTTCAGGTCGGTGAGGCGCTGCTTGATCGCGTCGACGACCTCGACGGTGTTCGATCCCGTCTGCTTGCGGATCGCGAGGATGATCGCGGGATCGCCGTTGAGGATCGCGGCCGTCTCCGCCTCTTCGCCGCTGTCCTCGACGCGTCCGACGTCGCGGACGCGGATCGAGTGCCCGGCTTCCTGACGCACGACGAGATCGCCGATCTCGTCCGGGTGCTGCACGCGCGCCTGGATTCGGAGCGTGAGCTGCTCCGGCCCCGTGTCGACGCGTCCTCCCGGCATCGTGAGGTTCTGCGTGCCGATCGCGCGCTGCACGTCGAGCGACGTGACGTTGACCGCGCGCATGCGGATCGGATCGAGCCAGACGTTCACCTGGCGCTTCTGCCCGCCGACGATCGCGACCTGACCGACGCCGTTGATCGACTCGAACTGCCGACGCACGCGCTTGTCGGCGAGCTCGGTGACCTCCTGGACCGCCTTGCCCGGCCACTTCAGCGCGAGATAGATGACCGGCGACGCGTCCGGATCGAGCTTCTGGACCTGCGGCGGGTCGATGCCCTTCGGCAGGTCCTGGGAGATGAGCTGCAGACGATCACGGACCTCTTGCGAGGCCGTGTCGACGTCCTTCTCGAGCACGAAGCGGATGACGACCTGCGAGACGCCCTCGGTCGTGATCGAGGTCATCTCCTCGATGCCGCTGATCGTGTTGCAGGACTCCTCGATCTTCTCGGTGATCTCGGTCTCGACGTCCTCCGGCGCCGCGCCGGGCAGGCGCGTGATGACGACGACGATCGGAAGGTCGATGTTCGGGAAGCGGTCGAGACCGAGCTTGCCGTAGCCCGCCAGTCCCATGACGCAGACGAGCAGGACGAGAACGGTCGCGAAGATCGGCCGCTTGACGCAGATCTGGGCAAGCCACTGCATGGCGGGCCTCTATTGCACCTGTGCGCCGTCGCGCACGTCGGGGCCGGGGGACAGGACGACCTGGTCGCCGGGCTTGAGGCCGACCAGCACCGCGGTCGCGCCTTCGCGCTCGGAGCCGGTCTGGACGATGCGCTCCTCGATGCGCTTGTTCACGACCACGAAGGCGCGCGTGACATCGCCCTGCTTCACGAGCGCCGCGGTCGGAGCGGCCGGGAGCTTCTTTTCCGCCGTCTCGAGGCGCGCCACCGCGAACATGCCGGGCTTCAGCTTCAGCTCGGCGTTCGGGCAGAACGCTTCGATGACGAGGTCGCGCGTCGTCGGGCGGACGTTCGGGCTGATGAACTTCACCTTGCCGGTGAACGTCTCGTCGCCGAATGCCGACACCGTGAAGACGATGGACTGCTCGGCCTTGATCCCGCCGACGTTCGCCTCGGGCACCGTGAGCTCGAGGCGGAGCGGATCGGGCGTGTAGAGCGAGACAATCTTCGTCGACGGCGACACGTACTGACCGACGTTGACGTTACGCTCGCCGACGACGCCGGTGAACGGAGCGCGGATGATCGAGTCACCCACGATCTTCTGCGCATTCTGCTGCTGCGCCTGCGCGGCTGCGGCCGACCACTGCGTCGTCTGGCACTGCGACGTGATGCGGTCGTATTCGGCCTGCGAGATCGCGCCCGTTTCCTTGAGCGCCTTCACACGCTCGCACTCGCGCTGCGCCTGCTCGAGCTGCGCCTTCGCGAGCTGCGATTGCGCCTGCGCGGCGGTCGCGCTGATTGCGGCCCCGCGCGCGTCGAGGATGGCCAAGGTGTCGCCTTGCTTCACGCGGTCACCGCGCTCGACGAACGTCTTGGTCACCTTGCCGGCGGCGTCGGCCGCGACCTCGGACTCCTGGCTCGCTCGGAGCGTGCCGGTGAGAACGAGGTGCTCGGGCATGGGACGCTCCTCGACGGGAGCAGTCTGGACCTGCACGGGGACTTCGGCCTTGGCGGACGTCAGCTGCGCCGCGGCCTCGGGTTTCTTGCAGGCGAGGGCCTGCGTGGAGAGGAGAAAGAAGAGACCTACGGCGACGGCGCGCATTTTGGGGTTCCCACGAATATTCGAGGGTTTGTGAACGGGTCAACGCCCGCGTTGGCTACCGATGCCGCCGGAGCGTGGACCGTTCCGATTTCCCACCTCATTTGCGCATCATTTGCGCACGAGCTCCGCGTCGAATTCTGTGGGCAGCAGCAGGATCGGGAGCACGGCAATCTTCGCGACGGCTCGCATTCGCCCCCGGAGCAGGAGCCAGTCGCGATGCGGGATGACCATGCCGGGAGCGTCAGCAAGCGGCAGGCCGTGGTCGGGGGGAACGATCTCGTACCCCCAGATGCGCAGGCTGCAGTCTCACGGCCGGCACGCGGGAGCGTAAGTCCTTGAAATGACTTTCGCAGAGGTCCTGCTCCAGAGTAGTTCGATGTGTGCAGAACGATCCACCAGGCGTGACGCGCCCTCGCCTCACGTCGCCCGGACCGAGCTCGGCCGGGCGGCCGTCACGGTTCATCGTCACGGTTCTTCGAGGAATCTCCGCACGCGCGGGCCGATCGAGTCGTCGCACGACGGGACCATGTGCCCGCAGGGGCTGTCGAGCACGACGAGGCTCGCGTTCATGGCCTTCGCGAAGACCTTCGATGGCTCGGGGTTCACCATGTGATCGTGCTCGGCCACGATCACGAGCCCCTTCGCTTTCACCTTCCTCGCCGCAAGGGCGACGTCACCGCCTGTAGAGCGCGCGACGTCGTGCGCGAGCATGGCTTCGAGCTGGCGATGCCAGTCGTTCCAGTCGAATGCCGTGTCGTTCGCCTTCGCATCGGACCAGGCGGCGAAAGCATCGCGCTTCGTGTCCGCGTTGCGATGCGCCGGCGTCGTCAACATCAGCCAGTGCAGCTCCTGGAGCGCCGGGATCTTCGGCCGTCCCTCGTACTCGCCGTTGGCGTACGCCTTCGAGCCCTGGAGCACGTGCAGCTCTGCGTTCCACAGCAGAAGATCCTGCGAGGTGAGCTGCGGAGTGCCCACGATCGGCACGATCCGCCCGACCTCGTCGGGATGGCTCACCGCCCACTCGTAGGCTTGCATTCCGCCCATGGAGATCCCCATCACGGTGTGGACCTTCTGGACGCCAAGCACCTCGCGCAGAAGACGCCGCTGGGTCTCGACCATGTCGTGGATCGTGAACCTCGGAAAGCGGAGGCGCGGCTGCGTGCGGCTGCTCGACGGCCCCGACGAGACTCCGTCGCCGAGCGCATCGACGAGCACGAGGAAGAACTTCTTCGTGTCGACGATCTTCCCCGGCACGATGTCGGCGAGGGTCTTCGTGTTCCCGGTGAACCACGTCGGAAACAGCACGACGTTCGACTTCGTCGCGTCGAGCTTTCCGAACGTGCGATAGCCGATGCGGCACTCGTCGATCGTCTCGCCGCTCTCGAGCGCGCACGAACGGAGCTCGGCGATCCGCTGATCCCCCTCGCCCGCCTGCTCGATGACGGTCGGGACGACGCCCGGATGCGACTGCGGCGCCGCTGCGGGACTGCACCCCGTCGCGCAGACACCGACGATGCCGATCCCGAGCGCCTTCCACACGATCATGACGAGAGGTTAAGCGAAACGACATCGGTCACGCGAGTGTGAGAGCGGCGGACGCGGTGCGACCCGTTGCCGAACGAGACGAACCGCAGCGCTTCCGGGATGGTAGACTCGACGTTGCTCGGCGACCGATGCCGGAAAGGAGGCGCGGTGAAGACAGGCGTGTCAGAGACGTCTCGGAGCTCTGCTTCGAATCTGTCGAACGGCGACGACGCTCCGTTCCCCAGTGACAAGTTCGACGAGCACGAGCGCGATACGGCGCAGCGCGCGTACCCGCGAGAGATCGTCGAGGGCACGAAGCGCACGACGAAGATGCCGAAGCTCGATCTCGCGGCGCTCCGCACGGAGAGCGGCACGCGACCTGCGCTCTCGCACGACGCCATCGAGCGTCACGTCCGCGAGAAGATGGAAGACGCGTTCGCCGACGTCCATCGCTCGAGTGACATCGAGGTCGACCCGCATTCTCGGCCGACCATCGCAGCAGGCATCCCCGCGACGGTCCCTCCGAAGCGCGACGGTGAGTGGTCCCCGGACTCGCTCGCCGCATCGACGCCGCGGCCGTTCGAGCCGGCAGCAGATGCGCCTCGAGCGACGCCGCTCGCGGTCGCCTCATCACGCGCCCCGTCGATCCCGGGCTGGGCCGTCGGCTTCATCGTGCTCGGCCTCGTCTTCCTCGTGTCGGCGGCCGGGACCGTGGGATTCATCCTCGGACGTCGTTCCGCGGCTCCCTAGCCCGCTTGGATCACGGCTCGGCAGGCGGCGGGCACGTCGCCTTCGTTCCTCCGGTCGTGCACGACGCGCACTCGTACCCGAGCGCGATCCCCTGGTTTTCGCATTTGACCATGTACGGCGTGCCGTAGATCTGCGGGTCGACGCGCCTCCGACGTGCTCCCTGGAGGAAGAAAGACGGTCTCGGCTACAGCGCCCCCACATCCCGGCAGATGGATAAGCTTTGCCCCTCGTGGAGGCGCTCGCCCCTGGGGCAGAGATCCGAGTCATCCAGCCATCGACCGCTGCGAAGGCGGCGATTCGCGGGCGAGAGCCCATCGATTCGCGTTTCCCGTGCACCTTGCACGCGTCCCTCGACCGCCTTCGACCGTCGGCTCGCCACGTGCAATCACGGCCTCGGGGAGCAGAGAGTCAGCGTTCGATCCATGCGAGTTGCGTTGTTCGTCCTTCCCGCCGCGCTGCTGTCGTTGGTCGTCGTCGGAGCGGGATGCAGCACTCCGTCGGTTGAAGGGGATCCCCTGTCCGTCGGCCCGAGCTCCAAGAGCAAGACGAAGAAGGGCAACACGACGGACGCGGGGGCTGTCGAGCCGGATACGACCGCGCAAGAGCCCACGACCACGCCCGACGCGGACAGCACCGGGACGGAAGCGGACGCGGGCGCGCCTCCGGCGACGGGCGCGTGCGCCGGCTCCGCCACCGCAGACGCGTGCTTCACCTGCTGCGAGCAGCAGGCTCCGCAAGGGCTTCCGATCCTCCAGCAAGCGTTCGGCAACTGCGTCTGCGGGACCGGCACCGGCAACTGCGCCGCCGAATGTGGCGGCAGCTTCTGCGCGGGGGCGCCGCCGTCGGCGCTCTGCGAGAAATGCCTCGATGCTGCAAACACCTGCCGGCTTCAGGCGGATACGGCGTGTGAGCAGACGCCGGCGTGCAATGCGCTGTTCCAGTGCGACGACGCGAGCAAGTGCGCGAGCAAGCCTTGAGCGCACGGGTGGCTCGCAGGTGCACTCGGAGTTGGGGTTGGGCTCGGATTCGGACTGAGGCTCCGGCTCAGACGAGCACGAGCACGAGCACGAGTACGGGCACGAGCACGAGCACGAGCACGAGCACGACGGGGAGTGCGCTATAAGCTGCCGCTCATGAAGGCAGCGCAGTGTCCATGCGGATCGGGATTGCGGTACCACGCATGTTGTCGCCGCTTTCACGAGCGGGAGGCGAGGCCCGAGACGCCGGAGGCGCTCATGCGCTCGCGATGGTCCGCGTTCGCGCTCGGACGGGGCGATTGGCTGTTCGACACGCTTGCGTCGACGCATCCCGATCACGCGGCGCCGCGCGACGCCGCCATCAAAGAGCTCTCGCGCGTGCGGGAGCGGCAACGGTTCATGAAGCTCTCGGTGCTGCACGCGCGCGCGTCGCAGGACGAAGGTGAGGTCCTGTTCATCGCGAGGATCTTCGAAAAAGGGCGAGACTGCTCGTTCGCCGAGCTCTCGCATTTCGTCCGAGAAGACGGGGAATGGCGCTATGCCTCTGGGATCCTCGTGCCGGCGGACAAGCTGCCCGAAGACACGTCCGCGCTGACAGCGGACGCGTTCCTCGCGCTCGCAGAAGCCAGCGAATGACGCGCGGGTGGGCGCAGCCGCCGCGTGGTTGCCGTCCGAGCCCGGTCGTATGATGAACACGTGACGGCCGTGAGCACGCCGGACCCGAGCCGGAGACGCGCCCTCTGGAAGAGGCCGCTCGTCGCCGTGCTCGGACTGGCGGCGCTCGGCTGGAGCGACGACCTCGCGAGCGAGCGCTCGACGGCCGCGCGCGACGGCCAGGTCGTCCATCGTTCGCCGGCGCGTGGCCCCACACGCCCGCCGATCCACGGAACGAGCTTCCCCGACGGCGTCCTCGCGCTCACCTGGGACGACGGACCCGACGTGAACACGCTCGAGCTCGCGCAGTACCTGCGGTCGCAGAGGGTCTCGGCGACGTTCTTCGTCGTGGGAGAGTGGATCGACGGCGTGTCCGAAGAGCCCGGCGTCGGAGCGTCCGTCCATTCGACCGGTTACCGTCACCTTCCGCTCCTCGCGGACGTCGTCGCGCTCGGACATCGCATCGGGAGCCACACCGAGAACCATGTGCTGCTCGGAGGAGCCGCCGAGGTCGACGTCGCCGCGCAGCTCGGCGAGAGCCAGCGCGACATCGACCCGTTCCTCACGAACGAGCTTCGAATCTTCCGCGCGCCGGCGGGGTACTTCTCGCGCTCGGCCGCGGCCGCGATTGCCGAGCCGTTCTTCAGCGACCTCGTCGGCCCGTTTCACTGGGACATCGACGCGAAGGACTGGGAAGGCTCGCTCTATTGCGGCTCGTCCAAGCCAGCCGAATGCGAGCCTGGACCGCTCTCCGGACGTGCTCGCGTGCGTCCTCGCGTCATCGCGCATCGCTACGTGCAGCGTGTCGAGAGCATGCGTCGGGGAATCGTCCTCATGCACGACCGCGTCGGGGACGTCGGCTCGGGCTACGCGCTCGACGTCGCGCGCGAGCTCGTACCGCAGCTCGAAGCACGCGGCTTCGTGTTCGCGGCGCCCGTCCTCGCGTTCGGTCCGCTCACGCCACGGCTCGCGAGCGAGCCGGGCGCGGTCCCGCCGGGGTCCTCGGTCTTCGCCGACGTCGACGGTGATGGTCGCGACGATCTCTGTCGCGAATACCGCGGCTCGATCCGCTGCGCGTACGCGGTCCCCTCGCCGCCCGAGGGCCACGCCGTCCCGCGAACGATGTTCGACGCGCTCGACCGCGCCTCGAATGTCCCGGACGGCCTACGATCGATGGACGCCGGAGATGTCGACGGCGATGGGCGTGCAGACCTTTGCCTGATGACGGACGAGGCGATCGACTGCGCGCTCGCCAGGGATCGAACGTTCGGCAAGCTACGGCGATGGAGCACGCAGCTCACCCCGCTCCACGGGTCGATCTATGCGCGGTCGTTCCGACTTGCGGACGTCAACGGGGACGGACGTGCCGATGCGTGCGCGCTCATCGGCGAAGGCATCCTGTGCGCGGCGAGCACCGGGGCCATGTCGTTCGGTCCTCCACGCCTGTGGCTCGGCGCGCGGATCGTCCACGACGGCGCGCCCCTTTCGCTCGCGGACATCGATCGCGACGGCCGCGCCGACTTCTGCGGGATCGTCCAGCAGAGGCCTGCGCTCGGCGCGAAGACGCGCGGCATCCAGTGCGCACTCTCGAGCGGGCACTCGTTCGGGCCGATCGCCCGATGGTCGGCGCCGGGCGATCTCGAAGCGCATGGCGCGATGCAGCTCGGCGATCTCAACGGAGACGGTCGCGCCGACGTCTGCGTTGCGGACGGTAGCGGCGTCCGCTGCGCGCTCTCGAACGGGCGCGGATTCAAGGCCTCGTCGATCTGGTCGGAGATGCACGCGTCCGGCATCCGTCTCGCCGACATCAACGGCGATGGCAGATCGGACCTCTGCAGCTTCGCCGGTGCGGGCGTCGACTGCGGGCTCGCTCCTTGAGCCGCGCATCGATCGCGTGACCCGCACGATCAGCCGTCGAGGAGCACCTCGAGGAAACGATCGCCGTACTGCTCGACGCGCGCAGGGCCCATCCCATGCACGTAGAGCAGGGCTTCGCGCGTGAGCGGCCGCTTGTGGGCCATGTCCGCGAGCGTCCGATCGTGCGCCACGACGTACGCCGGCATTCCCTTCTCCTTCGCGATTTCCGCGCGCCGAGCCCGGAGCCGCTCGAACAGGCTCTGCGCTTCCGGATCGAGCGATGGCGGGGGCGCCGGCGTGCGTTCGCCACGAGCGCGCCGCTTGCTCGCCGGGGCGCGCGGCTCGGCGGGAAGCACGATGCGCGCGGGCGTCTCGCCCTTCATCACGGCAGCCCCGGACTTCGTCAGATACGGCACCGGATGCTCCGTCGGCGTGAGATCGATCCACCCGGCAGCGAGCAGCGCGCGCAGGAGCGCGAGGAGCCACTCTTGTGAGCGATCTCGCAAGAGCCCGAACGTCGACAACTTGGTGAACCCGAAGCGCTCCGTCTTCTCGTTCTCGACGCCGCGGAGCATCTCGGCGACCGCTTGGAGGCCGCCGCGACGCTGCGCACGCGCGACCGCAGCCAGCGCCTTCTTGACGACGAGCGTCGTCTCGTCGGAGATCGTCTCGTCGACGCTCGTTTCGCCGTCGAGCTCGAGGCATACGTCGCAGTGCCCGCATCCGCCGAGGAGCTCGTGCTCGTCGCCGAAGTACCGGAGGACGAAGTCGTGACGACACGTGCGAGCGTCGAGGTAACGGAGCAAATCGCGGAACAGGCCCCAGGCGCGCGCCGCGAGGGCCGGATCGACCGTCGTGCCATCGATCCCCGTGCTGACGAGGCGTCGGCGGAGTCCGATGTCGGCGCCGGAGCAGAGGAGCAGGCCGCTCGCCTCCGCCCCGTCGCGTCCTGCGCGTCCGACCTCCTGGTAATAGGCCTCGATCGACGAAGGTGGCTGCACGTGCACGACCGCACGGATGTCGGGTCGATCGATCCCCATCCCGAACGCATTCGTCGCGACGACGACGCTGACCTTGCGCGAGGCGAACCGCTCGGCGACGCGCGTGCGTCCGTCGCCGCTCATTCCTGCGTGGTAGGCCGCGGCGCTCCACCCTCGCTCCGACAAGAGCGCGGCGTATTGCTCGGTCGTCTTCCGGGTCGCCGCATAGATGATGGCGCCGCCGCGCGGCGAGCGCGGATCGCCGAGCGCTGCTCCGAGCGCGCGGTCGAGCTCCTGCTTCGCTTCGCGCGGGCCGTCGACATGCCGGGCCGCGAGATGCAGGTTCGGACGAGCGAACCCCCGCAGCACCTCGTGGCAGCGCTCCCCGAGGCCGAGGCGTTCGCGGATCTCGCGACGGACGGCAGGCGTCGCGGTCGCGGTGCACGCGAGGATGCGCGGCGGCGACAGCCTCTCGAGCATCGCTCCGATCTGGAGGTACTCCGGTCGAAAGTCGTGCCCCCACTGCGCGATGCAGTGCGCCTCGTCCACGGCGACGAGGGCGACCTTCGAGCGCGCGACCCGATCGACGAACGCGCCGTTGGCCAGCCGCTCCGGCGCGACGTACACGAGATCGTATTCGCCGCGGATCATCGCCGCCTCGCGCGCTTGTCGCTCCGCGAGCTCGACCGTCGAGGCGAGGAACGTCGCGCGCACGCCGCGCGCCGCGAGCGAGCGGACCTGGTCTTCCATGAGCGCGACGAGCGGAGACACGACGAGCGTGAGCCCGTCGAGCACCACCGCCGGCAGCTGGTACGTCAGCGACTTTCCACCACCCGTGGGCGCGACGACGAGCACGCGTCCCGGCTCGCCGAGCAGCGCGTCGATCGCCTCACGTTGCCAGGGACGGAACGCGTCGAGGCCGAAGCGATCGCGGAGGACGTCGTCGATCGACGGATCGAGGCGTGACAAGGCGGACGATGCAGCCATCCTCGCGTCCGGGGATAGCACGGAAAGATAGCGGGCGCGGAAGGCGTGTTCGGGAGGCCGCGCGACCTCGTCTTTGGAGTTCATCCGAGGGCATGTCGGCTCGAACCGCAAATCGGTTGCGCACGATCTTCGTCATGTGCCTCGCCTGGGAGGATTCGGGCTGGCACGCGTGTGGTATGTCGAGACCATGCGCGCCGTCCGCTGCCACGATCCGAAGGGTCCCTCGAGCCTCCGCGTCGACGAGGTCGCCGATCCGAAGCCCGCCGCCGGTGAAGTCCTCATCGAGGTGAAAGCGGCCGGCCTGAACTTCCCCGACGTCCTGCTCTCGTACGGCAAGTACCAGTTCAAGCCCGAGCCGCCCTTCATCCTCGGAGGCGAAGCGGCCGGCGTCGTCCTCGCGGTCGGCGACGGAGTCACCTCGGTGCGCGCCGGCGATCGCGTCGCGACGTGGATGATCCACGGCGCGTTCGCAGAGAAGATCGTCGTCCCGGAGCTCGCGACGGTGAAGCTCCCCGATGGCGTCGGCTTCGAGACCGGCGCGGCGACGCTCTTGACGTACGCGACGACGTACCACGCGCTCGTCGATCGTGCCGCGCTCCGCTCGGGAGAGACGCTCCTCGTCCTCGGCGCCGCGGGTGGCGTCGGTACGGCGGCCGTCGAGCTCGGAAAGCTCCTCGGCGCGCGCGTCATCGCCGCCGCATCGACGGACGACAAGGTTGCATTCTGCAAGGAGCACGGTGCAGCCGAAGGGATCGTCTACAGCCGTGAGGACCTCAAGGAGCGGACGAAGGCGCTCACCAACGGCGCCGGCGCCGACGTCGTCTACGATCCCGTTGGTGGTGCCCTTTCCGAGGCAGCGCTCCGGTCGATCGCCTGGGAGGGACGTTTCCTCGTCGTGGGCTTCGCCGCCGGCGAGATCCCGAAGATCCCGCTCAACCTCGTGCTCCTGAAGGGCTGTCAGATCGTCGGCGTCTTCTGGGGATCGTTCGCGATGCGCGATGCCGCGAGAAACCGCGCGAACGGCGTCAGGCTCTTCGACTGGGTGGCCGAGGGCAAGCTGCGCCCGCACGTCGACGCGGTGCTCCCGTTCGCGCAGGCGAACGAAGCACTCACGCGGATGGAGCGGCGTGAGGTCAAAGGGAAGATCGTCCTCGTGCCCTGAACCCACTACCACGGTGGAGCTCGGTCAGAACGGCAACAAGCTGACCGGCACGATCTGTGGGCGCGACGCGTCGACGGGTCTCTGACCGTCACGCTCCAAGCGTCATCGCCTTCGCCGCCGTCCCGCGAGCGCTCCGGCGAGAGTGCCGGCGACCGGCGTGAGGAGCACCGCGAGCAGGAGCTGGCCGGTCGGCATCACGGCGTTGCCCTCGGGCGTGTAGGGCGGTGCGAGGGTGGTCGCGAGGAAGAAGAAGAGGAAGAAGGCCACCGGCGACACGCCGACGAAGGCGAGCGCGGCGAGCCCCCAGCGGAAGCGCGGAATGTCGACCGGCTCTTCCCCGGCGTGGTGGAGGTCGCGCGTGAAGTTTCCCCAGAAGCGGCTGTAGCGAAGAACGACCGACCGCGCTTGGCCCGCGATGACGTCGGCCGAATACTCGCGGCGCCGTCGGATCGCTCCGAGATCGATCGTCGTCGTGAGCACGTGTCGCCCCGCGCTGACCGGTAGCTCCAGCTCGACGCCTTGCTTGAACCCGCCGTCGTAGATGACGTTGCCGTCGAGGTGCAGCTGCAAACGGACGTCGACGATGAAGAACCCCGGAGGCGGGAACGTGATTCTCAGGATCTGCCGCGAGTACACGCCTCAGGATAGCCGATTGAGCAGCGCGAAGATTCCCGCCCTTTCGTGAAGCGAACGCCGTCGCGGTTCGAAAATCGAACTAGTTCGGACGCGCGCCGCTCCGCAAGATAGGCCACGAACGCGGACGAATGGCACCGAGCGGGTAGCAACGCCCGCGATATCGGAGCCCGGAGTCGGTCCTTCCGTGGGCCCGACGCGTGCCATCATTTGCACCATACACATTCCCTGAAGAGCGCGAGCCTCCAGCGGCACTCATCGTGTCGAAACGGGCCGCTTGTCGTCCGTGTGGCGTCCATGTGGCGTGCTCGCCGTCCGCAACGGCATTCGTAAATACCGAACCGCATACTTCATCAGAGGAGCACATGCTGAAGAGCCGACACTCGATGGGAATGTTCAGAACGCTGGTCGCGGGATTCTTCACGGTCGCGGGACTGGCGACGATGGCGTGTTCGTCGGCGAAGAGCGATGCCGACGACAACACGCCTCCGTCCACGGACGACGACGCGGGCGGCGGGAACGACTCCGGCCCCACGACGGATGGCGGTGACGTCGAGCTGCCGAAGCCCGTGTTCTGTCCGGAGACGAACCCGTTCTCGCCGAAGAACGCGAGCTCGGTCGTGGTGAGCGACGTCGTGCTCCAGAAGGACGAGACGTGGACCGCGGACAAGGTCTATCTCATCGGTGACGACTTCAAGATCGAGAACCACACGCTCACCGTCGAGGCCGGAACGACGATCTGCCTCTATCAGAAGGGCAAGATCTACGTCGGTCAGGGGATCGATCCCGGCGAGATTCATCTCAACGGAACGAAAGACAAGCCGATCGTCATCACGGCGCCGCCGAAGGCGGACGACCCGACGAAGCCCGACGTGTTCCACCGAGGCATCCAGTTCGACACCTACCTGGGATCGACGATGTCGTACGTCAACATCTGGTACGGCGGTCCGGGGGGCGGTAGCGCATCGCCCGCGTTCGAGATCACGAACACCGCTCACGGCACGCCGGACACCAAGAAGCCGCTCCTCGTCGATCACCTGGTCGTCGGTGCGGTCCAGTCCAAAGGCATCCGCATCGGGACGGACCTCGGCATCGCGGAGAGCTCGGCGATCCAGTTCACGGGCTTCGGACCTCGTGACGGCAGCAGCCCGGCGCTCGACGCCGTGGCGGAGATCGACGTCGGCGCTTCGAAGTCCGTCGCCGCTGCCTGGAACATGGCTGGCGCGACGATCCCCGACGAGGCAAAACACGTGAACCTGACGAACCGCCAGACCGAGGGCAAGATCCAGGTCGACACCGATCTCGTCGACTTCGGCCTTCCCTATCTCTGGAAGAACCACCTCATCATGCAGGTTGCGGGCATGCAGGACGATCCGATCGGCCCCACCTTCACGATCCACGAGGGCGTGACGCTCCACATGGACGGCGTCCTCATCATCGGCGGCACGAGCGGAACGGCGAACGGCAACCTCGTCATCGCCGGCACCGCCGCGAAGCCCGTCCGGCTCACCTCGACGTCCGCTACGCCCGCGAGCGGCGACTGGGAAGGCCTCTACTTCGTGACCGATCACTACGACCGCACGAAGACGAAGATCGACCACGCCGAGATCCTCTACGCAGGCGTCGATCCCGACAACGGGCAACAGATCAACCACCACGTGGGCCGTTGCGGGACGAACTTCGTCGGTGCGGTCATGATCACCGGCTCCGGCGGCACCCAGTACGACGGCCCGACGATCACGAACACGAAGATCGCGCACTCGAAGTCCGACGGCATCGTCAGCGACGCGAACACCTCGAACGGGTTCTGCAAGACCGACTACGGGGCCGCCGCATTGAACAACTCGTTCGACGACATCGCCGGCCAGCAGCTCCGTAACGGGACCTGCCTCTAGCTCGCTTCGCCGATGTCGCAGCCGTAGACGTATCCGACGCTACCGCGCCGACGCGTCGCGACGAGCCCCGCAGGACGGTGCGTCGCGTCGCGGGCCGGGTAGACTGAGCGAGGCATTGCGCTCCACGACCAAGCGATGAGCCTCGTCTATCCGCCCACGCCCGAGTACGCGCCGATGTTCGCCGTCCTGGCGCGCGAGACGGCGTGGCAGGTGTCCGGGATCGAGCTCGACGACACGTCGAAGAGCCTCCCCCTGGTGGAGCGGATCGTCGATCGCTTCCGGGCACAGGGGAAGACGCACAACGACATTCCGGGAACGGTCTTCATGTTCGGCTGCTACGTGGGCGAAATCTTCGTTCGCGAGCGTGAGGCCGCGTGGATCGAAGCTTCAAAGACGCCGATGCGCGATCACGCAGGCGGCGTCCCGATCCTCATCGAGCTCGGCACCGACACGTTCTGCAATCCGATCGGAAAGGTGGCGAAGCGGCTCGACAACGGGGACGTCGACTCGCTCGTCTACTTCTACGAGGTCTTTGCGCCGCAGGCCGCGCCGCGGCGTACGAGCTGGTTGAAGAAGCTCTGGCGGTGACGAGCGCGGCGTCGTTGCTCCGGGCTACGAACGAAGCGCCAATCGCGCGGGAGCGTCGCGCTCCGACTCCATGATGGACTCGAGCTCGGTGCGGAGCTCGCGTGACGCCGTCGCCATCGCCGCGTCGCGCACTCGGGCGCGATCTTCCTCGTCGAGATCGGCACGGATCGCGACGGCAGCGGCGACACGTACTCTCGTGCTCTTCGTCGGATCCTCGACGACGCGGAGGAGCAACTCCTTCGGATACGCCGATGAGCGGTAATCGCCGTCGGACGGCGTCGCGAGCATCGGCACGGCGTCCGTCTTCGATGCTTCCGCGAGCCGTCGCGCCTGGTCGATCCGCGCGCGGAATCCTTCCTGTTCCGTCCAGCCATGCCACTGCTCTGGCGGACGCCCCTCTTCCTCGAGCTCGATCTTCTCGTCCGCGAATTGGAGCGAACGAACGGAGGCGAATGGAATGAAGCGGTCCCGCGATTTCGTCGCACGCGCGGCAAGAAGGCCGTATCGAACGCGGAGCCCGTCGAGACCGACCTCGACGTCGACTCGAAATGCTCGCTTGATCAGGAACATGGCGGCGAGAGCAAAGCCGGCACCTCCCAAGACGATCGGGAGGGAGATCCATGAGGACGGCAGGGCGCCATTGATCAGGAACATGTAGATGGTCGCGACCATGCTCATCAAGACGAGCCAGTCGCCACGCGCGAAGAAGCGGAACGAAGGGACGCCGCTATCGCCCAGCGATTGTTTCAGCAGGCCCGCCATGGCGGCCGAGTAGCACGAGATCGGAGGTGGTCAAGGAACGGTAAGCCGCGGAAATCCCGAGGAGAGGGGCATGCCCTCCGTCTCGAGGTCTGCAGCAGCGCGCGCGGCGACGCGTCCAGGTTGTTGCCCTCTAGCGCGCGGCGGGGAGCGTGCCGCGCTGGAGCATCACCTTGATCGACGACGGCCGGTCCTTCGTGCGGAACACGCGATGCGTGGCCGTTCGGAAGTCGGCCTCGGTCGCCTTGTGGATGTCGACGAACGTCTGCGGATTCCGATCGACCAGCGGAAACCACGAGCTCTGGACCTGCACCATCATCCGGTGCCCCGGTCGGAACGTGTGACAGACGTCGGGGAGCGTGAACTTCACGAGCGCCGGCTCGTTCGGCTTGAACGCCTCCGGACGCTCGAAGCTCGAACGGAACTTCCCACGCATCACCTCTGCGCGAACGAGCTGCTGATAGCCAGCGAGGTGGACGTTCGTCGGGTTCGGCTCCGGATCGGCCGCATCGACCGGCCACACGTCGATGACCTTCACGACGAAGTCGGCGTCGGTGCCGGTCGTCGAGACCCAGAGCGACGCCTCGATGGGGCCCGCGAGCGTGAAGTCCGCGTCGAGATCCCCCGTCGAATAAACGAGCACGTCCGGACGGCGAGCGGCGAAGCGCTGATCGTCACTCATGTAATCTGCATCGATCGAGTCGCCCGGGCGGCCGCGGTACGGCACGGGCTTCTTCGGATCGCTGACGTACACATCGTCACCGTCGGAAGCCGTCGGCACCGTCGTGCCGAGCTTTCCGTCGGCCTGGAGAAAGAGCGTGGCAGGCTTCGCATCGGTGGGCGGCCACGAGAGCTCCTTCCGCCACGTGTTCGTGCCCGTCTCGAAGACCCACGCTTCGGGCGAAGGCGGGCCGCTCTTGCCTTTCAGATGGCGCTGGAAGAACGGCGCCTCGATGTGCTCGCGGTAGAAGACCGACGTCTTCTGTCCGAACGCGATGTCGCCATGGCGATCGCCGTCGTTGCGTGCCCATCCGCCGTGTCGCCACGGTCCCATGACGACCACATTCTCGGACCGCGGGTTCTGACGCTCGAACGCGCGGTACGTCTCGAGCGCTCCCCATAGGTCCTCGGCGTCGAGCCAGCCGCCCACGGTCATGATCGCGGGCTTTGCGTCGCGATAGAACGGCCGCGGATCGCGCGCCTTCCAGAAGTCGTCGCGCGTCGGGTGCGCCATGAGATCGTTCCAGAAGGTGATCTTGTCCTTCAGGAAGATCTTGTTCGCGTTCGCGACGGGCCCGAGCCCGAGGAAGAAGTCGTAGACGTCCTGCCCCTCGTGCTCGCTCTTCCACTCCGCCTTCTTCGTCGGCTCGGGGCGCGCCTTTCCGAAGTTGGAGTAGAAGTCGAACGCGTCGGCGAGGAAGAGCGCGCCGTTGTGATGAAAGTCGTCGCCGAGGAACCACTCGGTGACCGGCGCCTGAGGCGAAACAGCCTTGAGCGCGGGGTGAGCGTCGACCGCGGACTGCGCCGCGTAGAAGCCAGGATAGGAGATGCCCCACACGCCGACCTTGCCGGTGTTGTTCGACACGTTCTTCACGAGCCAGTCGATGGTGTCGTAGGCGTCGGTGCTCTCGTCGACGTCGGTCTTCTTGTCACCCGAGCGGTGCGGTCGGACGTCGACGAACGTGCCCTCGGACATCATCCGGCCGCGCACGTCCTGGTGGACGAAGATATAGCCCTCTTTGATGAGCTGGCTCGACGGCGCGAATCGCCGGAGCACGCGCGGGTTCTTCTCGCTCGGATACGCATCGACCCCGTACGGCTGCACGCTGTAAGGCGTGCGCGTGAGGAGGAACGGATACGAGCGGCCCGCGTCCTTCGGGACGTACACCGCCGTGAAGAGGTGCACGCCGTCGCGCATCGGGATCTTGTGCTCGTACTTCGTGTAGTGCTCACGGATCGCGCGCGCGATGTCGGCGTCCGAATCGACCGGTCCGCGAACGAGCGGCACGTCGGCGGAAGCGGGGACGGGAGCGCTCGCCTTCGCGGCCGGAGGCTTCGACGACGGAGCGGCCGATGCACCACACGCGAGCGTCGCGGCGACCGACGCGAGGACGAAGGGAACGAACGGCACGAAGGTCTGGGAGCGGGCCATGACGGAAGCGCCGGTCATACCGCACGATCGACGTGGATGGAGGCGCCTCGTACGCGCCGCCGCAGAGTACGTGCCCCACACGAAGACCCAGACGAAGACCAGACGAAGCCCCAGCCGTTCTGCGTCCGAGTCGACGGTCGCGCTCGCGTCTGCTACCCAAAGCTCGATGAGGCTCGTCGCTCGGACGTCGCTCGCCGTCACGCCTCTCGCGCTGACGGTCGTGCTGCTCGCGACGAGCGCGCTCGCGAAGAATCCGGACGAAGCGCCGGCGCCTTGCCGCGCGCAGGTGATGACCGCGCTCGAGCGCATCGCGCCCGCGTTCGCCGGCAAGACGCGCAAGATTGCGGCGAAGGGGCCCGGCTCGATCGAAGCCGCGATCTGGGGCTACGCGCCGCCGCGCTTTCACGACGTCGCCGAGGGCGCGCTCCCGCCGCTGAGAGCCGGCGCGAAGTGTCCGACGGACATGGCGCTCGTCGCGAGCCGCTTCTGCGTCGATCGGTACGAAGGCTCGATCGTCCTCCGCGAAGCGGACGGCACCGAGACGCCGCATTCGCCGTACTTTCCGCCGCCCGCCGACAAGGTCGCGCTCGCGAAGAGCATCGCCGGCGTCGTGCCCCAGGCGTACCTCAGCGCGAAGCAGGCCGAAGCCGCGTGCCGCGCATCCGGCAAACGCCTCTGTCATCCCGTCGAGTGGCGTGCCGCGTGTGGTGGAAGCGAAGGAACGGCGTTCCCGTACGGTCCGACGCGCGTCGCAGGCAAGTGCCACGACAGCGGCGTGAGCCCGATGCTGACGTTCCATCTCGACACGATGAAGCGCGGCTGGGGCAAGACCGAGCTCAACGATCCGCGCAACAACCAGCTCGAAGGCACGCTCGCAAAGACCGGCGCATTCCCGGACTGCGTGACCGACCAGGGCGTCTACGACATGGTCGGCAACCTGCACGAGTGGACCGCGGACACGAACGGCACGTTCCAGGGCGGATACTGGCTCGACACGTCCCAGCACGGCGACGGATGCGCGTACCGCACCATCGCGCACGGCTACGAATACCGCGACTACTCCACCGGCTTCCGCTGCTGCGCCGATCCGGCCACGACCGATCGCTGAAGCGCACGGAAGCGTCGCACGTCGATCAGCGCTTCCTTCGCCTCGCGCGGGAGCCGCTTGACGGCGAGCTCGAGCCGCAGCGCATCGCCGTGCGACTTGCACTTCTGCACCGCCTTCACCTCGAGCGGCCCTCGGCCGCGCGTGTAGCGCGCCCCCTTCCCCGCGTCGTGCTTCGCGATGCGCTCCTCGACGTTGCGCGCGACGCCGCAGTAGAGCGTCCCGTCGCTGCATCGCGCGACGTAAACGAACCAGGGATCGTTCGCTCGGGGCATCGCTCGTCCGCTCGTCCTCTCGGCCTCTCGGCCTCTCGTCCTCTCGTCCTCGTCTTCGAGCCTAATGCCGACGCCCGGGCCGGGCCAAGGGCGTGCGAAGATGCGGGCGATGGAACGACGGTTCGGTCTCGCGAGCTGGAGCGTGCCGGCATGAGCTGCGCACACGAGTACGTGGCCACCGAAGGCGGCGAAGGCATCTTCTCCGTCGACGCCTCGAGCCTCACGTTCGGGCGCGGTGCACTCCGTGAGATCGGGCACCTCGCTTCCGCGCTCGGGTGCCGGCGCGTCGCGGTGTTCACCGACGCGCGCGTGTGCACGCTCGAGCCCTTCGAACGCGCGCTCGCCTCGCTCGCGCAGGCCGGCGTCGACACGGTCGTCTTCGACGAGGTGCACGTCGAGCCGACCGATGTTTCGTTCCTCGCCGCAGCGCGCTTCGCGAGCGAGGCGCGCCCGGACGGCTACGTCTCGATCGGCGGCGGCTCGGCCATCGACACGTGCAAGGCAGCGAGCCTCTACGCCACCTACCCCGCCGATCTGCTCACGTACGTGAACAAGCCGGTCGGCGCAGGTGCCCCGGTGCCCGGTCCGCTGCCGCCGCACATCGCGTGTCCGACGACGAGCGGCACAGGCAGCGAGCTCACGGGCATCGCGATCTGCGACCTGCTCGATCGCGGGTTCAAGACGGGGATCGCCTCACGACGCCTCCGCCCGACGCTCGCCGTGGTGGATCCCGACGTCACGCGCAGCCTGCCCGCGGGTGTCGTCGCCGCGAGCGGGTTCGACGTCCTCTGCCACGCGCTCGAGTCGTTCACCGCGCGACCGTTCACCGCGCGCTCGTCATCGACGAGCCCCGCCGATCGCCCGATGAGCCAGGGACGCAATCCGTGGAGCGATCTCGGAAGCCTCGAAGCGCTTCGCCTGTGCGGGCGCTTCATCGAGCGCGCCGTTCGCGACGCGAACGACGACGAGGCGCGCGAAGGCATGATCTGGGCGGCGACGCTCGCAGGTCTCGCGTTCGGAAATGCCGGCGTGCATCTTCCGCACGCGATGGCCTACGCGGTCGCGGGCATCGCGTTCCAGCGCAGCCACGCGCCGAGCACGACGGGTCCAGGCCGCTTCACGATGTCGGGATATGCGCCGGACCAGCCGCTCGTTCCGCACGGCATCTCCGTGGTCTCGAGCGCGCCGGCTGCGTTCCGCTTCACCGCGAGCGCGTGCCCGGAGCGTCACCTCGAAGCCGCTGCCGCGCTCGGCGAAGACGTCTCGGGCGCGAGCGCAGGCGACGCCGGAGAGATCATCGCGCGATGCTTGGGACGCCTGATGCGCGCGACGAACGTGCCTGTCGATCTCGGAGCCATCGGATACCGAGACGAGGACGCACCTTTGCTCGTCGGCGGCACGATCGTGCAGAGGAGGCTCCTCGACAACGCACCTCGATCGATCGACGGAGCCGATCTCGATCGCGTGTTCCGCGACGCCATCGGCGCGCCGGGCGCGGAGAGCATGCGATGAGCGCCGAGACGAGCAGCGCGCTGCCGCGCCTCGCCGACTTCGGACACGCGCTCCCGATCCAGACGCGCTGGAACGACAACGACGTCTATGGACACATCAACAACGTCGTCTACTACGCGTACTTCGACACGGTCATCAACCGATGGCTCATCGGCGAAGGCGGCCTCGATCCAGCGTCGAGCGACGTCATCGGCCTCTGCGTCGAGTCGCAGTGCCGCTATCTCGCGCCCGCCGCGTATCCGGACGATCTCGTGGCCGGCCTGCGCGTGACGAAGCTCGGCCGCTCGAGCGTGCGCTACGAGGTCGGCATTTTCAGGTCCGCTTCACTCGGCACCGAACCTGACACACATGACCCTCAAACACGTGACCCTCAAACACGTGACCCTGAGACACGTGGCCCTGAGACACGTCACACCGAGGAGCTTCTCGCCTTCGGCTATTTCGTCCACGTCTTCGTCGATCGCGCGGGACGTCGACCGACGTCGATCCCGGACAAGCTCCGCACTGCGCTGGAGCGGCTCTTGGTTCCGACCTGATTTGCACGGCCCTTGCCGGCGGGACCGAGGTCGCCGACCATTCGAGGTGATGGGCAGTCGGAAGGCCAAGCCGAAGAAGCCGTCCTCCCACGGCACGGACGGGGGCGAGGCCGCGGCGCGGACGATCGACGACGCGGCGGACACCGACGAGCACGCGTTACGACCGTCCTCGTCGATGACCCGCGAGGTGGAGGCGATCGCGGCCGAGGAGCTCATCGCGAGCACGTTCGGGATGTCGTCCGCCCCGAAGATCGCGGCGCCGCCGCCTGCGCCGACGGAGCCGCGCGGTCTCGACGATCTCGCAAGCACGATCGAGGCGCCCTCCGCGCCGCGCATCCTCATCATGGATGCTGCCGAGATGCTCATCGCGCACGTGGACTTCGCACGTGTCACCGAAGAAGAAATCGCGAAGGCCGCCAACGTCTCGGTCGACATCTTCCACGCGCACTTCGCCGACAAGCATGCGCTCCTTCGCGACCTCAACGAGCGGTTCTGCGCGCAGGCGCTCGCCGTGACCGACGAGGCGACGCGGAGCGGGATCTGGGATCACGTCGAGCCACGCGACCTCATCGAGATCGCCGTCCGTACGATCCTCGATGTCGTCCTCGGTCGCGCCGCGCTCGTCCGGGCCGTCCTCTCGTCGGGCGATCCGGAGCTCCTCGGCCGCTTCCGTGACGTCGGATCGAACATCACCGCGCAGGTCGCTCGCGTCATCGACGAGATGCGCGGCGAGGACAGGCCGGACGAGCGCGACGTCGCCTTCGTGTTCCTCCTCGCCGTGTCGCTCGCGCACCACACGATCATGGTCGGGACGGAGTGGAGCGGCATCGCCTTCGACCGCGACGACGTGTACGAGCGGGCGATCCGCGCCGTGCGCGGCTACCTCGAGAGCCGCACGCGTTCGTCCTGACGCCTCGCCGTACGCTCGGTCCCGTGCTAGACGCTGCCGCGTCATGGGCCGCACAGTCGATCGCTCCCTCGCCAAAGTGGTCGCGTTCAAGCGCATCATCACCGGTAGCGCCTCGATCGCGTGCGGGGTGGCGCTCATCATCGCGCTCGTCGTGAAGGGCAATCCTCCGCCGATCGCCGCCGTCGCGCTCCTCATCTTCTTCGGCGGCGGCGTGTGGACGTTGCGCGACGGGCTGAGGCTCCGCCGCGAGCTCCTCCGGAGCTGACGCAGAATCACGCACGACTGCAGCTCGCACGTCGCGTCGAGCTCAGCGTTCGCCAGGGGGCGGCGTCAGTTCGGGACGAACTTGAACGCTTCGACGGCATGCCCCTTCCCGTCCGGGCCGGCCGCGTTGATCGTCCGGCCGAGGAGCATGCGCACCACGCAGTCGTTGAAGCTGTCACTCGCGATCGTCGAGCTCACGAGCTTCGCGTGCCGAGGGAGCTGATCGAGGATGTCGAAGCCGACGGTCACGACACCTTCGGGCATCTCCTTCGACGTCCCGAACGCGCGCTCGTAGCAGCGGAGATACTCCCAAGAGCTCCACTCGATCGCCCTCCGCACGACGCCGTCGGTGACGTTGCTCTCGTTCGAGACGAGCCGAACGAAGAGCCGAACGTGACGGTCCTGCACCTTCCACGTCACCGCACCATTGCGGTCCGTGGGATCGGAGAAGCCGCCCGGAAGCGCAGCGCGCGGCTTCGCGCTCGGCGCCAGAGGCGAAGGTGCGGTCGCCGATGCAGATGCGGCCGCCTGCTTTCGCGCGGACGAAGGAGAGGGCGCGACGGCGACGATCGGGTTCTCTGCCACCGCGGAGAGCGCCCCGCCGGCGGTCGCGAGCGACGTCGAGGGAGCGGACGAGACGACGCTCGACGGCGCAGGCTGCGATGACGCTACCGTCGTCGCGCTCACCGGCGTGACGACCTGCACGCCCGCAGCGCGCGGTCGTGCAAAAGAGAAGATCGCGACTCCGACGGCGACCAGCGCGATCGCGCCGAGCACCGGCACGCGAAGGTCTCTCCGCGCCGGCGCCGGCGCCGGAGGCGCGGGCGCTTCATGGACGGTGGCGATCGGCGTCTCCGGCCGGACATCCGATGTCGGGCGCGGGAGCGGGGCCTCGGAAGGCGCGGCCTCGAGCGGCGCCGCGCTCACGGCCGCGGCTTGTCTTGTCGGAGGCGGCGGTCCTCCGAACGGCGTCGCCGCGCCGGTCTCGGCGAGCGCATCCGATGCCGTTCGCGGCGCGACGCTGATCGATCCCGAAGGCGCCGCATACGTCGCGGCGAACGCGTTCGCATCTGCGAGCGCATCAGCGGAAGCGACCGACGCGCTCGCAAGCGAAGGTGGCAGCGCGCGCCAGAGGGCGGCTGCATCTGCGAAGCGCGCGGCCGGCTCGCGAGCCACGCAGCGCGCGAACCAATCGTCGAAGCCGGGCGGCAGTCGATGCGCGAGCCCGTACTCCGCGGCGCGCGCGGTCGCCGAGGGCAGCGGCTCGAGCACGATCTCGCGAAGGAGCTGCACCGTGTTGCCGCCTTCCTGGTTCGCCGTTCGCCAGAAGCTCTTACCGACGAGCATCTCGTACGCGACGAGCCCGAGCGCCCACACGTCGGCGGCCGCAGTCACCGGACCCGGCGTCGTCTGCTCGGGCGCCATCCACAGCGGCGAGCCGACGGCACCACGCGTCGCGCGCGTGCTCGACTCCTGCACGAGCTTTGCGATCCCGAAGTCGAGCACCTTGACCGTGAACGGCCCGGCTCCCGCGCGATGCGCTCGCTGGAGGAACACGTTCTCCGGCTTCAGATCGCGATGCACCACGCCCGCTGCGTGGGCCGCGCTCATCGCATGAGAGAGCTGCTCGAAGACCGCACGCGTCTCCGAGGCCGTGAGCGGCCCGCGCGCGAGGCGATGCCGTAGGTCCTCACCTTCGAGGAGCTCCATCACCAGGTACGGAAGCCCCGTCGGTCCATCGACGCCCGCGGCGAGCACCTCGACGACGTGCTCGCTCTGGATCCGCGCGCCGACCTTGGCCTCCTGCTCGAAGCGACGCTGGAAGTCCGGATCGCCGGCGATCTCCCGGTGCATCAACTTCAGGGCCCGCTCTTTGCCCGTGCTCCGCTGCGAGACGACGAAGACCGCGCCCATCCCGCCTTCTGCGAGCCGACGCACGATCGTCAGCTCGCCGCCGATGACGAGACCGATCATGTCCGCACCGAACCCCAGCGCGGCCGCACTTCGATCCATGGATCGCTCGCTCTCCACCATGATGGCTCGCGCCTTCAGAATACCTCGTCACCTGCACGAGCGCGCGCGTACCGACCCGAGCGCGCTCGCGCGGTCCGGAAGAGCAGGTTAAGGTTGAAGCATGCGCGTTGCGATTGTCGCCGCTCTTGCCGTCGCCGTGTCCGCAGCCGTCATCGTCGCGTGCGCCGACGAGACACCCGCGACGCCCGAGAACAGCGATGGCGGGAACAGCAACAAGGAAGGCGGGTCGTCGGGCGATACGTCGACGACCGAAGATGGCGGAGGCGATCGCGCACCGACGGGCTGCTTGCTGAAGACGACGGACTACACGATCGGCGCGAAGGCCGAGAACGTTCCGCGGACGGACATCCAGAACGCCGCCGACTGGTCCGATGTCGAAGGCGCCCTTTCCGAAGATGGGAGGTTCGCGACGGTCACACTGAACGAAGGACAGGAGTCGTCGATCCTCCGCGTCAGCAACTTCGGATTCCAGATCCCCGACAGCGCCCAGACCTGGGGCATCGAGGTCGAGCTGAAACGGCGTGCACCCGACGGCGGCGTCGAGGACGCGAAGATCGAGATCGAGATCGAGGGCAAGCCGAGCCGCTTCAAGTTCGTGAAGACGCCGTGGCCGACGACGATCGTCGGGACGCACGCCTACGGTCAGGCGGTCGACACGTGGGACGTCGACCTCTTCCCCTCCGACGTGAACAAGGCCTCGTTCGCCGCGAAGCTCACCGTCAAGCGCACCGACGACGCCGTCGGTCCGGTCACCGCGATCGTCGACTCACTCAAGGTCGCGGTGCACTTCTGCCCGGACCCGATCAAGAAGTGACGAGCAAGATCATCGCGACGTGGGCGAAGAGGAACATGCTCGCGACGATGACGAGCGCGTGGAAGACCTCGTGGTACCCGAACACGCGCGGGAACGGATCGGGGCGCTTCAACGCGTAGACGACCGCTCCGATGCTGAAGGTCACGCCGCTCGCGACGAGGAGCCCGATCGGGAGCGACCCGACGATCGCCGTCCGGTCCATCACCTGCCCAACGACGGTCCAGCCGAGGATGACGCAGAGGAGCGCCGTCATCCACTTCGGAGCGTTCGGCCAGACGAGCGACTTCATCACGCCGACGAGCGCACCGATCCAGATCGCTGCGAGCGCGCCATGTCCACCCGCCGTTGAGGGAACGAGCCCAAAGAGCGGCGTGTATCCGCCGCCGATGAGCAGGAAGATGGCGGCGTGATCGAGGCGGCGCATCCGCTTGCGCGCAACGGGTGACCAGTCGACGCGGTGATAGAGCGCGCTCGTTCCGAACAGGTTCACGAGGCTCGCGCTGAAGACGAACGCCGTGGCCGTCGCGGCGCCTGGCCGGGCCCGCACCACGAGCGCAGCGCACGCCGCGATCGCGCAGAAGAACGAGATCTGATGGGACACGCCACGAAGCAGCGGCTTCGCGGAGGACGCGAGAAACGCGGTGCGGGTTGCCATCGGGAGTCCTTCGGTCTCGGCAGAGAGGAGAGGCCGTGTACTCGGATCCCGCCGCGCCGTCGACTGGCACTTTGCCGCCGTCGGCCGGATTCGGGGGAGCCGTCGATTTCATTTTCCGACCACGTGGCCGGAAATCGCGGCCCCGCGCGAGCGTCGATGCCTGGCGGTCCTCCGTTCCCCGACTTCCTTTAGTCGCGACGAGCAGCAATTCGATGGAACAAGGGACCGTGCTCGCGCGTCGAACGTGAGGATGGCAGCCTCCGCAAGACCGGAGATTTCTCGTGCTCGAAAAGTCCTCGCGGGCGCGTCGATGCTCGGGGCCGCGGCGATCGTCGCCCAAATCGGGGTTGCGCACTTCTCGTTCGACTGGCCGCTGTTCGTCTCGTTCGCCGCCGTCCTCGGGCTCGGCGGCATCGGTATCGCGCAGAGATCCCTCGTCCCGCAGGTCCTCTCGCGCGCCGCGGCATGGATCGTGCTGTTTCCAGCGATGATCCTCAGCCTCGTCCATCTCCTCGAAGGTCGCGCTCCGTCGATCGAGATCGCGGGGCTCGCCGCAACGACCGGCGCCGCGCTCCTCCTCGCCCGGCCCATGCTCCACACACGCGATGCGCGCGAGCAGTTCGGGCCGAAGGCGTTCCGCCACTCGCTGCTCGCCGGCTCGACCGCGACCGCGGCGATGGGCTTCATCGCCGGCGGTATCGGGCTCGCCACGCTCGGAGAGGTCCCGCTGACCGGAGCCGCGCTCGGCGTGCTCGCGGCGTCGCTCTTCGCGTCGTCGCTCGCCGTCGTACGCATGCGCTCGTGGGGGATCTTCCTCGGCGGCCTCACGTCCGCGGTGCTCGTCGCGATCGGCGCCATCCTCGGCCCCGGAGCTCTGTTCGTTCTCTCGCTCGCGGCCGCTCCGGCGCTGCTCCTGCACGTATTGCCGGTGCTCGTCGCGCGCTGGCGTGACGAGCCGGCCGCGCCGAAGCTTCGCGTGATGGACGATCTCGCAGCCGAGCCCGTCGCGACGGCGCACTACCGGATCGCCGAAGGCGGCCTCGCCGACGTCGACGACGACGCCGCAGCGACGAAGCCCGGGCCGGCCGCGCTCCGCGCGTGATGCGTGCTCTCGCGCTTCGGCCCGCGAACGACCTCACTCGTATTCGATCACCGCGCTCCGGACGAGATCCGAGCCCCAGAGATCGTTATCGTTCCAGCCCCTGTTCGCGTCATCGTAGAAGTACTGGGCGTAGTCTTCGTGTCCACCGCTGTTGTTCGGCTCACCGGATGCCCAGCGATGGTACGACCAGGTCTCGCCCGTGACCCAGGCCCATCCGCCCGCGGGTTCGTTCCCGCCATCGTTCGCCGTGGGGTTCGGCTGATAGGCGCCGATCCACGGACCGTAGCTGCCGTCGAATGTGTCCGTTCGTGCGTACACGAGTGACGCAACGAAGCTCTCTTCGTTCGCAGAGGTGATCGTGACCAGATGTCCCCCGGACAGCGCTGCGTCGTCGCGCGCTTCGAGCCACGTCCTGGGACTCAGGTAGACGCGGACCTCGTAGCGGTGACCGTTCACCGGCCACAGGACGCGTGCGTCGTCCCCTGCATCGGCATCGACGCGGCCATCGCCACCGCTGTCGCCCGCGAATCCCTGCGGAGCGTCGGCGCGGGCGTCATCCGAGACCATCGCATCGGTCGATCCGGTGCCACGCGCAGCATCCACCGCATCCGGCTCTCCGGCGAGCCCCGTCGTCGAGACCACGAGCGAGCACCCGACGGCCGCGCCCAGCAAACAGGCCACGACGACGGCGCGGAACAACATCCGCATCATCATACCTCCCTGCTCGACGACGAACAGGCAGGAGCGCGGCAGGCGGGCTATTTCCGACGGATCGACTTGATCGTGACGTTCTCGAGCGGCGCGTCCTTCGAGAACGGGCCCCTCGAGCCGGTCTTCACGTTGACGATCTTGTCGACGACATCCATGCCCGACGTCACGGTCCCGAACACGGCGTAACCCCACCCGGAAGCGTTCTTGCCCGTGTGATCGAGGAAGCCGTTGTCCTTCACGTTGACGAAGAACTGCGCCGTGGCCGAGTGGGGATCGCTCGTCCGCGCCATCGCGACGGTGCCGCGCGTGTTCTTGAGACCGTTGTCGGCCTCGTTCTCGACCGCGTCGCGCACGGGCTTCTTCTCGAACGAGCCGTCATAGCCGCCGCCCTGCGCCATGAAGCCGGGGATCACGCGATGGAAGATCGTCCCGTCGTAGTGCTTCGCGTCGACGTACGCGAGGAAGTTCGCGACGCTCTTCGGAGCCTTTGCCTCATCGAGGTCGATCTCGATGGTCCCAAGGTCAGTGTCGACGAGGACGGCGGTGGTCATGGTGCGGCGAGCATATCGCCCTCGCGGCGCCTGCCAACTCCAAACACGCGGCTCACACGCGCGGCTCGAACGCGCAGCTCGCTAGTCGTGTTGGCCGTGTTGGCCGTGTTGGCCGTGTTGGCCGCGTTGGCCGCGTTGGCCGGCGAAAAGCTCCCGCAGACCTGCGAGGTGGTAGCGCGAATAGCTCGCGACCGCCTCGCGGATGCGGGCCTCGTCCTCGTATTCCGCGAGGATGCGCGCGTTCGTCGCGACGAGGCACTCGTAGATGCGCTGCAGCGCGAAGCGCATCGTCTCCGACACCTTAATCCCTGGCACGCCCGGCGTCACCGAACGGAAGTGCGCGATCGCCAGGCGCACGAGCTCCTGCGCCGTGTCCACGGCGAAGCTCGCCCAGCGTGTTCCTTCCGCACGTCCGAGGAGGATGACGAGCCGGAGGCGGTTGTCGATCGTGAAGCGCATCAGCTCCTCGGAGGCCGCGAACCAGGCAGCGTCCGGTCCGAGCTGGCGCACGTCCTCGATCCCCGCGAGCGCCGTCGCGCGCTGCTTCAGGAGCGCCGAGAAGCGCGCGACGAAAGCTTCGTCCACGGCGTCCTCGAAGAGCGCTTCCTTGTTCTCGTAGTAGCGGTAGACGTTCCCCGTCGAGATGCCGGCCGCCGACGCGATCTCGCCGATCGTCGCGGCCGGGTACCCCTTCTTCGCGAAGACGACGAGCGCCGCCTCGACGATGCGCTTCTGGACTTCTTCCTTGAGGACCTGCGCCATGGCAATCGTGAATCCGACGTTCACGATTGCCACGCGCCGCTTCGCCGGTCAATCGCGGCGATGGCCGGAGCCCACGCGCAGCTTCAGGCGGCCTCGGCGGCGGTCTCCGGCTCGGCCGCGTTTTCCTTCTTCGCGTCCATTCCGGCGCGGAGCCACTTCCGCGCGGCGATGAGGCTCACCGGGCTCGCCATCGCGATGACGCCGTAGATGAGCCACATCGTGCCGGTCCGCTGCTCGCCGTCCTTCGGGACGAAGTGCTCGAGCATCACGCCGGAGTAGAAGCCCGTCGTCGTCTTCGCAAGGAACCACGGCAGGTTCGCGACTCCCATATACTGCGCGACGCGGCCGGGCGGCGCGAGCTCCGCGGCGTACTCGAGGAAGCGCGACGACCAGAGCGCCTCGCCGATCGAGAAGACGACGAAGTACGCGAGCAGCATCCCCGTGTGGGGGCCCGGGACGAGGAGGAAGGTCGCGACCGCGCTCACGAGCGAGCCGACGATCATCATCGACAGGACGTGGAATCGTTTCGTCAGCGCCGTGATCGTGGGCACGCCGAGGAAGATGATGAGCGGGTTCACCGAGTCGACGAGCCACTCCATCCGGTCCGCGATCTCGTGCGGATACGAACGGAGCACGTACTCCGGCATGGTGAGCCAGCCGTGCGCGAAGAGCGTACGCACGGGCAGGAGCGCGAAGATGAAGAAGAGGAAGCGTGTGTCCTTGAACGGCGATTTTGTCGGCGTCGCAACGGACTTCTTGGCGCTATCGCGGTAGCCCGCCTTGTCGTCCTCGACCTTCGCGGCGTCGCCTTCCCGGCGGACGACCTGCGCCTCGGCCTTCTTCGTCATGAAGAGCACGAAGCCGAGGAGCGTGAGGCCGGTGAAGCCGGCGCACACCCAGTTGACCGCGTTGAAGCCCGAGAGCGTGCTCTCACCGGCCTTGTAGGGGCCGTCGAAGGTGGTCCGAACGTGTGCCGAGATCGGGCCGACGAGCATCGCCCCGAAGTTCAGGCCCGCGTAGAGCAACGCGAACCCCATCGAGCCGGTCTTCTCGGTCGTGTACATCTTCACGCCGGCATAGGCGACCGGCTGGAGGATGCCTTCGCCGAGCGCAACGACGGCGAGCGAGATCGCAAGCGATGCGGCGCCGCCTGCGTACGGCGCCGAGGAGTAGAGGATCCGTCCAGCGAACGAGAGGAATAGCGCGAGGACGAGGCTCTTCCTGATGCCGAGGTAGCCCTCCGTCGGCTTGCCGACGAAGAGCATCACGAACGTCAGGGCGCCGGTGAAGATCGACACCCACGTGCTGGCGAACGCAGGGCGGATGCCGATGTCCTGCCCGATGAACGCCTTCATCAGCGGCAGGATGCCGAAGTAGGCCATCCCGTCGAACGTGAACGCGAACAGGACGAGCCAGAACGCCCGCGGCGCATGGCGGAGCGCCTTGAATGCCTCGATGAACTCCTTCACGGTGGAGCGTCGTAGCCGGGCGCCGCGCCGCCGTCGAGCGCTCCGGCAGAGCCGTAGCGGTTTGAGACGAACGGGGGGTCCTGCGAGACCAGCCGGAGCGGCAGCGCGCCTTCAGGAGCGCCGCTCGGCGCGCCACTTCTGGAGGTCGTCGGCCGACTTCGTGTTGAGCACGTGCTCCGGTCCGAGCCACGCGCGCCGTGCGATGCCGATCCCATAGCGGAGGAACTCGAGCTCGCGGACGCTGTGCGCGTCGCTGTTGAGCACGACGGGCACGCCCGCTTCCCGCGCCATCTTCGCGAGGTGCTCGTTGACGTCGAGGCGGAGCGGCGAGCAGTTCAGCTCGATCGCGACCCCGCAACGGGCGAGCGCCGACATCACGACTTCCAGGTCCATTTCGCTCGGCTCGCGCTGCCCGAGCTGACGTCCCGTCGGGTGGCCGAGGCAGTCGATCTTGCCCGACTCGATCGCGCGGACGACACGCTTCGTCATCTCGTCCTTCGGCATCTGCAGCTTCTGGTGGACGCTCCCGACGACCCACTCGAGCTCGCCGAGGTGATCGGCGAGGTCCATCGATCCGTCGGCGAGGATGTCCGCTTCGATGCCGGCGAACAGGCGGATCCCCGCCTTCTGCTCGGTGTCGCGGATCTTGTTCCGCTGCTCCCGCAGGCGCTCGCCCGACATCCCGCGGACGAACGTGAGCGTCTCCGAGTGGTCGGTGATGGCGATGTACGAACGGCCCGCGGCCTTCGCCGCTGCCGCCATGTCCTCGAGCGTGCTCTTTCCGTCGGTCTCGGTCGTGTGCATGTGGAGGTCGCCCTTCACGTCCGAGAGCTCGACGAGCTTGGGGAGCGCACGCTTCTGCGAGGCCTCGATCTCTCCGCGATTCTCACGGAGCTCGGGCGCCATCCACGTCAGGCCGATCGCCTCGTAGACGGAGGCCTCGTCCTCGCCGGCGATCTTGTTGCCGCTCTCGTCGAAGACGCCGTACTCGCTGACCTTGAGCTTCTTCTTCACCGCCATCGTCCGCATCGCGACGTTGTGATCTTTCGATCCGGTGAAGTACTGCATCGCCGCGCCCCACGACTCGCGCGGGACGACGCGGAGATCGGCCTGCATTCCGCCCTCGAGCACGACGCTCGTCTTCGTCTCGCCCTTGCCGAGCAGCTCGACGACGCCGGGCGCGGTCGCGAACGCGTCCATGATCGCCGGGGCGCTTTCCTTGTCGGCAGCGACGAGGATGTCGAGGTCGCCGACCGTCTCGGAGCGACGACGAAGGCTCCCGGCATAGTCGCATGCGAGGACCCCCGGGATGGCGGACACCTTCGCGACGAGCGCCTCGGCGGCGAGCATCGCCTCTGCGAGCAGGCGTCGCTTCGGCGCCGCCGCGCGCTTTCGCCACGCGGCGATTGCGGCGATCAGCTTCTCCTCACGCTTCTCGCCGAAGCGCGGGAGATCGCGAAGCCGCCCTTCCTTCGCAGCGTTCTCGAGCTCATCGATGCTCGTGATGCTTCGCTCCTTCCAGACTTGCTGGGCGGTCTTGAGGCCGATGCCCGGGAGGTTCATCAGATCGAGCAGGCCGGGCGGCAACTTCGCACGCAGGTTCTCGGCCTCGGCGATCTTGCCCGTCTCGAGCAGCTCCTTGATGCGCCGTGCGACGCCCTCGCCCACCCCTCGGACGCCGGCGAGCTCGTCCTTTTTCGCCAGCTCGGCCACGTTTCCGCCGAAGCCCTCGATCGCACGTGCGGCGGAGCGGAAGGCGCGTACCTTGAACGGAAGGGTCCCGCCGAGCTCGTGCAGATCGGCGAGATCCACGAGCGCGCGTGCGATGGCGATGTTGTCCACGGCGCGAATCTTACTCGGCCCGCCCCAAGCTGAAAGGCCGAGGCCATGGCCAAGGCCAAGTGACAGACGCCGTTCGCGGTCCTTCGGTTCCCCGCTTGGGTGCCCACTCGGATCTTTGTCGCGGCTTTCTCGCGGTCGCGGCACAATGGACCCACCATGGCGTCCCCCCCGACGACGCGGACTTCGGGCCCGTACCGTCCGACACGCCTTGGTCAATGGGAGGTGATCGCGAAGATCGCCGGCGGCGGCATGAGCGCGGTGTACCTCGGTCGCCGCTTCGATCCGGACCCCGACCTTCCCCCCGTCGTGGCGCTCAAGATCGTGCGCCACGACGTCGCGAAGGACGAACGGATGGTCGGGATGTTCCTCGAGGAGGGCAAGCTGCTCGCGCGGCTCGTCCACCCGAACATCGTCCGCACCCTCGAGGTGGGCAGCGACGCCGAGCAGGACTTCATCGCGATGGAGCTGATGCTCGGGAAGACGTTCGCCGCGATCCACGACGCGCTCGTCGCTCGCGGCGTGCGGCTGAACGCGGAGATCGCAGCCTGGACCGCGGCGCGCATCGCCGACGCCCTGCACTACGCCCACGAGCTGACGGACGAAGGCGGAAGGCCGCTCGCGCTCGTCCATCGCGACGTGAACCCGGCCAACGTGTTCGCGACGTTCGACGGAGAGGTGAAGCTCTTCGACTTCGGGCTCGCGAAAGTGACGGCCGGAGAGGCTTCGGGCTCGCAGATGCTCGCGGGCAAGCTCTCCTACCTGTCGCCCGAGCAGATCATGCAGATGCCGCTCGATCGCAGGAGCGACATCTTCTCACTCGGCACGACGCTCTGGGAGCTGCTCACGAGCAAGCGGCTCTTCCGCCGCGACTCCGACATCGACACGGTGCGCGCGGTGCAGCTCGGTCCGATCCCCGATCCGCGCACCGTCGCGCCGGAGATCCCCGAGGAGCTCGCGCGGATCGCGAAGACCGCGCTCGAGCGCAACCGCGACCACCGGTACCCGTCGGCCGCATATCTCTCGCGCGAGCTCGATGCGTTCGTCTTCACGCGCAGCTCGAAGGCCGACGTGAGCGCTCGGCTCGCGCAGCTCGTCGACACGCTCTTCCCGGGCGAGCACAAGCGACAGTCGGGGTGGCTCAAGCCGGCGATCTCGTCGTCGATCTCGCGATCGATGACCGCCGTCACGACGACGCCGCGCCCCGCGAGCGTCTCGCGACCGCCGCCGCCGGAGCTGCGCCGCGACACGCGCGAGACGACGGCGGTGATGCACAACGCGCCTCCGGTACCATCGTCGTCACGCGACAGCCTCGGCGTGCCGAGCCCGCCTCCGGTGCCTTCGTCGTCACGCAACAGCGTCGGCGTGCCGAGCCCGCCTCCGGTACCTTCGTCGTCACGCACCAGCGTGAGCGTGCCGAACGCAAAGACGCTGCGCGATGGCGTTCCTTCGGTCGCGACGCCACGCGAGGGCATCCCGACGGCACGACCGCCGGGATCACTTCCACCGTCCGTGCCGACGTCACGCACGTCGTGGCCGGTCCCTTCGCCTCGCCCTTCACAGCGTCCTGCGCCGTCCGTTCCGCCCGCGCCTACGCAGCGGAGCCGGCCGCCGCCGCGTGCGATCCCGACGCCTCGTCCGTTCACGCGCACGGACGTCCAGGCGATCCCGCCGGCGCCGGACTCGCGCACGGAGGTCCACAACGCCGCGCCGACGATCGAGACGCCCGCGATCGCGCCGCCGCCGCTCACCTCTCCTCCTCCGGCCGATCGCGAGAGCACGCCGAGCATGAAGCCGTCGATGCCGCCCATCGGGGGGGTCGGTCTTCGTCCGAAGCGCGCGCCGATCCCGCTGCCCTCCCGCGCGCGCGGCGAGTCGTCGCCGCCGAAGGCGCCGAGCTCGCGAAAGCTCGTCTCGGAGCCTCCTCCCGACAGCGAGCGGACGCAGGTCGACATGCCGCGGCCGCCCGACAAGAAGCGCTGAGCGGCAGGTGCGAACGCGAACGGTACGATCGCGCTGAGCCCTGCCTTCCAGCGCGCGCCGTGCTAGCTCGTAAAAGGGAATGACCGCTCACTTCCTCGGTATCGATCTCGGCACGACCAACTCCGTCGCCGTCCTCGGCCACTCCGACGGAAGCTCCGCGCCTGTCCGTACCGCGGATGGGGGCGCGCTCTTGCCGAGCGTGGTCCGCATCGACGCGCGCGGCAACGCGATCGTCGGCGCACGCGCGCGTCGCTTCCTCGACTCCGATCCCGAGAACACGCGCGGCGAGTTCAAGCGGATCATGGGATCCGGTCGGAAGCTTTCGTTCCGCTCGGCCAAGGTCGAGAAGTCGCCGGAGGAGCTCTCTGCGCTCGTCCTCGGCGCCCTTCGCAGCCATGCGGAGCAGGCGCTCGGCCATGCCCCGAAGAGCGTCGTCGTCACCGTGCCTGCGCTCTTCGAGCTGCCTCAGACGCGTGCCACGAGCGAGGCCGCGCGCCTCGCAGGATTCGAGCACGTCGAGCACCTGCAAGAGCCCGTCGCCTCGGCGCTGACCGCCGGATGGAAGCGCGGAGAGGACTCTGCCCCGTGGCTCGTCTACGACCTCGGCGGCGGCACGTTCGACGTTTCGCTGCTCGAGACACGCGAAGGCGTCCTGCGCGTCGTCGGTCACGACGGCGACAACTTCCTCGGCGGACGCGACATGGACGCGCGCCTGCTCGATCGCGTCCTCGAGTCGCTCGGCGAGACCTACGGACGCCCGTTCCGGCGCGTCGATCCGGCGCTCGGCCCGATGCTCCGCAGGCTCCGCACGGCGTGCGAGGATGCGAAGATCGAGCTCGGCAGCGGACGCGATGCATCGGTATCGCTGGCCGAGCCGCTCGTGATCGACGGTGAGGAGATCGTCGTCGACGTTCCCATCGAGCGCGCCGACTTCGACGCGCTCGTCCTTCCGATCGTCGATCGCTCGATCGAGGTGTGCCTCCGGCTCATCGGACGACAGGGGCTGACGCCGGGCGGCATCGGGCGCATCGTCCTCGTCGGCGGGCCGACGGTCATGCCCACGCTCCGCCGGCGGCTCGAGGAGCGCCTCGGCATCGAGCTCGCGACCGACATCGATCCGATGACTGCGGTCGCCGAAGGCGCGGCGCTCTTCGCGGCGGAGCACGGCCTCGCCACGAGCGGATCGACCAAGTCGGAGAGCGGCTCCGCCGAGCCCGCAGCGAACAGCGCTTCGCGCGCGGAGAAGGTGTGGCTGCAGTACCCGAGCGTGTCGGGCGATCTCTATCCCTTCGTCGTCGGCAGGGTGACGCCCGGGAAGCTCACGAAGGTGACGATCGAACGCACCGACGGCGCGTTCACGAGCGCGGAGGAGACCGTCGACGAAGACGGCTCGTTCGTCGTGCAGGTCGAGCTCCGGGCGAGGACGCAGAGCACGTTCCGGATCGTCGGCAAGGGCGCGGACGGGCCCGTCCCCGTCGAGCCGAGCGAGGTCGCGATCCGCCATGGCCTCTCCCTGGCGGATCCGCCGCTGTCACGCACGATCGGGATCGCGCTCGCGGACGGCAGCGTCGCGGTGTACTTCGAGCGCGGCGCTCCGCTTCCTTCGCGGAAGACGTTCCGACTCCGGACCTCGCTCACCGTCCATCCGGGCCAGAAAGAGAGCGCTATCAGCGTCCCGATCGTGCAAGGCGAAGTCGAGCTCGCGCATCTCTGCCGGCTCGTCGGGACGATCGAGATCCGGCCCGACTCGCTGACGACGGTGCTGCCTGCCGGTTCTGCGGTCGACGTGGTCCTCGAGCTCGATCGCGGCGGGCGGCTCTCGGCGACGGCGCACCTGCCGGAACGAGGCGCCTCGTTCCCGGGGACGCTCGTCCTCGTCTCGCCCGACGCGCCGATCGACGACCTCGAAGCGCAGCTCGAGCGCCTCCAAGCGAAGACGGAGTCGCTCTATGCGGACGTGATCGCAGAAGGTGGCGACCATGCCGGACCGATGCACGGCGTCGAGTCGGGCAAGGTCGAGGGCGGCTCGGCGAAGAAGAAGCTCGTCGCGATCGATGCGCTCCTCGACGATGCTCGGCGCGAGGTCGAAGCCGCGCGAGGCGGCGATCCCGATGCGCTCGAGAAGCTCCGGCGCCTGCTCATCGACGCCGACGGCACGATCGCCGACGTCGAGGCGCTCCGCGCATGGCCGGAGCTCGAGAGCGAGGCGCTCCACATCGTGAGCTTCGCGGTCCGGTGGGTCTCGCGCCTCGGCAGCGAGATGGAGCGTCGAACGCTGGACGAAGCCATCCGGAGCCTCGAGCGCGCCCGCGCCGTTCGCAACGCCTCCGAGTTCGGGAAGCGAATGCGCACCGTCGAGCGCCTCGGCGAAGCGGCGTGCATGCGCGATCCCGACGTGGTCGCCCGCTCGCTGCGGAATGCCTCGGGCCGCATCGGCGAGATGCGCGATCCACGCGCCGCAAGTCAGCTCGTCGCGAAGGGCGAGGCCGCGCTCGCGCGCTCGGACATCGACGAGGCGCGGCGGACCACGTACGAGCTGTGGGCTCTCCTTCCTCCGGAGGAGCGCGTCCGAGCGAAGGCCCACGGCTCCGGCGTGGAGCGCTGAAAGACCACGGTCATGCACCCGAAGAGCCCGTTCTACATCCTCGACCTCCGGCACGACGCTTCGCCCGGCGACATCGAGCGCCAGGGAAGAAAGCTCCTCGGCCTGTTCGAGGTCGGCGCGAAGAAAGCGACTTCGTATTCGTGCCCGCTCGGGACGTTCGAGCGCGACGCGACGATGGTGCGCGAAGCGATGGCGGCGCTCCGCGATCCGCGCCGGCGCGCACGCGAAGCGTGTCTCGCCAGCCTCCTCGGCGACGACGAGGAGCATGCGGACGTCCATGATCCCGACGAGCCGCTCGAGGACGCGTTCCTCGCCGGCGGCTATCGTGGCCTCTGAGGGAACGCGATGAGCGGCGTCGTCGTCCTGATCGCCATCCTCGCGATCCGCGGGCTTGCGCACTACTCGCAGAAGAAGAATGGCGCGCCTGTCGCCCAGACCGCACGAGGCGGAGGCCCGTTGGTCTGGTGGCTGCTCCTCGTCGCCTGGCTCATCTTCTCCATCTACGCGCTCGCGACCGCGCTGAGCCTGCTCGTCGACGGCGCAGTGGTCACGGCGGCGACGCTGCTCGACATCGCGTGGAAGGTCCTCGTCGTTGCAGCAGGAGCGTGCTTCTTCTTCTTCGCGTGGACGATTCTGAGCGCGCTCGCGCGGGGCGGCCGACCGAAGCTCGTCTACTATCTCGCCCGCATCGCGCTCGTCTTTCCGAGCACGGGCGAGACGCGCTCGGGCGCGTGCCTGCTCGCGCTCCTCGCGCTCGCTCGCCGCGGTGACGTGACCGCGGCCGAGCGAGAGTGGGTGCGTGCGCGGCTCCGCAACGAGAAACGTCACCTCGGAACGTACGCGACGGCATGTGCGCTTCATCTGCTGCTCGAATCGCGCGCCGCCCGGGACGAGGGCCGCATCGGCGATGCGCACCAGTCGCTCCACCGCGCACGAATTCTCCTCGGGACGGTGACGTACGTCTCCGCGCGCGGCGTCCCGAGCGCGGTCCGGAAGATCGTGTGGGAGCTGCTCGGTCTCGACGATGCTCGTCTCGGCCACTGGGGCTCGCTCGAGATCGCGCCCGAGAAAGCGCTCACGCCGGTCTCACGCGTGCTGCGGGGATGGACGCGCGAGCGGCTCATGGACAAGCCGGCCGAGCCGAAGGTCGATCGACTCCGCCGGAAGCTCACGTCACCGGGCCTCGATCGCCTCTTCGCCCGGACGAACGAGTCGCTCCGACCCGACGGCGCACGAGCGATGTGGATGCGTGCGCAGCGACACTTCCGCGTGCTCGTCCTCGGTGGCTCGATCGGACCGCGCCACGTGATGAACGTGCTCGCGACGTTCGACGTGATGCTCCATCCCGAGTTCCCGGAGACGATGTTGCCGGAGGCGATCCGGACCGACGACGAGCTCGTCGCCGGCGTCCACGAAGAGATCGCCGCGGCGCTCACCGAGCCGATCCTCCGCGAGGGAGCGCCGCTCTTCGCGATGAAAGCGTACGGCCCGATCTCGGCGCGAGTGTACCAGCGAGTCGAGGCCGCGCTCTTCGGCGAGATGGAACGCACGCTCCGCGCGCTCGACATGCGGACGAAGGCAGGGCACCGTCGCGACAGCGCGTTCGAGGAATGGCTCGAGGCCTCCGAGGTCCGATCGCTCTACCGGCGCATCGAGATGGCGCTCGGGCCCGACGCGATCGGCCAGGTATGGCCTCACTTCGTGTTCAGCTACTGCAACCTCGGCGTTCAGCTCGCCGAGACCGCGCCGCGCATGCGCCCGCTCGCCCATGCGATCTTCAAATGCCTCTCGGGCGAGGCCGTCCGTTTCGACGACAAGGAAAACATCAAGCAGCAGGCGCACAACATGCGGGTGACGGCGGGGGCGGAATGAGCACATCCATCCGCGGGCGCCCTCGACTGCGCGCCATCGAGCCGCCCAGGTCGGCTCTGGTCGCCGGCGCGCGGGCGCGTTAGGGAAGCAGCCTCTTCGGAGGATTCACACCCATGGTCGGTATCTACGAGCTGACGGTCCCGTACTTCGACAAGTACCTGCAGAACCTCGAGCGCTGGATCGACAAGACCCTCGCGTTCGCTGAAGCGAAGAAGTTCGACGCGAACACCTTGCTCTCCGCTCGGCTCGCGCCGGATCAGTTCCCGCTCGTCCGCCAGATCCAGACTGTCTGCGACAACGCCAAGCTCTGCTGCGCGCGCCTCGCAGGCAAGCAGGCGCCCTCGCATCCGGATACGGAGCAGACGTGGGACGAGCTCCGGACGCGCATCCGTAGCGTGCGCGAGTACGTGAACGGCTTCAAGAAGGAGGACTTCGACGGGTACGAAGGCCGAACGGCGACGTTCCCGTGGATGCCGGGCAAGGGCCTCGACGGAAAGGACTACCTCCTCGAGTTCGCGATCCCGAACTTCGGCTTCCACCTCGTGACGACGTATTCGATCCTCCGCAACAACGGCGTCGATCTCGGCAAGACCGACTTCATCGGCAGCCTTCCCTTCCGCGACGCCTGATGAGCGATCCCGCACGAGCTTCGAACGCGCTCGCGGCGATCGAGCTCGTCCAGTTTCTCGACCGCCTCGCAGCGCTTCCCCGGACGGGGTGGCTGCTGCGAGGGGTCGTCGACCCGGAGAGCATCGCGGAGCACACGTATGGCGTCTGCGTCGTCGCGACGGTCCTCGTCGACGATCTGCGCGCGCGCGGCCTGACCGTCGACGGAGAGCGCGTGCTCCGAATGGCGCTTCTGCACGACGCCGCCGAGGCGTTCACCGGCGACATCCCGATGCCGGCGAAGACCGAGAAGCTCGACGTCGCGCTCGAGGAAGCGGAAGCCCTCTTGCTCTCGAAGGTGCTTCCCGCGCCGCAGCTCGCGCTGTGGAAGGAAGCGGAGGAGGGCAAGACGCTCGAGGCACGCATCGTGAAGGCGGCCGACAAGGTGCAGATGCTAATCAAGGCGCTGACCTACGAGCAGCAGCGCCGCGGGCGCCTCCACGAGTTCTGGGAGAACACGAAGAACCGTCGCCACATGGATCTCGACTTCGCGCGAGAGCTGTTCGCGGAGCTCGAGCAACTAGCCAGCGCCGAGCGGACACGGTGAAGCGCGGAGGACATCCTGCCGCCCGGCCTTCTCGTGGCGCGGCGCCCCCCACACGGCCTGCCGCGGGCAAAGGCGCACCCGACGAGATCGAGCGCATCCACGGCTTCCGCGCCGGTCTCGCCGTGCTCGCGAAGCGTCCCGGCGACGTGATCCGCGTCGCGTGCGTGCGCGAGATCGTCGAAGAGATCGAGCGCGCGCTCGGCGACCACGCGGGGGACGTGAGCATCGGCGTGCTGCCGGACCGCGACATCGAGAAGCTCGCGCACTCCAATCAGCACGAAGGCCTCGTCCTCGAAGCACGCGCACGCCACTGGGCGACACCGCAGGAGCTCGGAGATCTCCTCACGCAGAAGCGCGGCGTCGCGATCGCGCTCGACCGCGTGCGCAACTCGTACAACATCGGCGCGGTCCTCCGGAGCGCAGCGTTCTTCGGGGTCGACGCGGCGCTGCTCGGGGCCCCGGCACCTCATCCAGGGCTCGATCCGAACGCGCTCCGCGTCGCCGAGGGTGGCGTCGAGCACCTCGTGACGGCACGGACGACGGACCTCGCCGATACGCTGTCGCGCCTCCGCGCGCGCGGGGTGAAGGTATTCGGCGCCGACGGCCATGCGGACGCCGACGCGCTACGCTTCGACTTCGGCCGGCCCGCCGTCCTCGTGATGGGCAACGAGCGTGAAGGGCTCGGCCCGCGCGTGCGTGCTCAATGCGATGCGATCGTCGCCATCCGCGGCACCGGAGCCGTCGAGTCGCTCAATGTCGGCGTCGCCGCAGGCGTTCTCATCGCGCAGCTCGCATCTCCGCGCTGATCCGACGAAGACGGCCGCGGCCTCGTCCGGCGCAGTCACGTGATACCCTCGCGACCATGGATCCCAAGGTCGCCAAGTGCCTGCTCGTCTCGAAGGTCCTCGTGGCCGACGGGATCATGACGGAGAACGAGCGCATCTTCCTCGACAAGATGATGACACGGCTCGGCCTCGACGCCGCTGATCGACAACGCGTCCTCGACCTCGAAGGTTGGGATCAGGCCGAGCCCGCCGTCGCGAAGCTCTCCGCCGACGAGAAGCGCGAGCTCGTCTCGATGCTGACGGCGGCATCGGCGACGGACGGGCGTTCGTCGCCGCTCGAAGCGGCCACGGTGAAGCGGATCACGGCGGCGCTCGGCGTCGAGTGACGGCGTCACCGCTCGGACGCACGTCGATCTCGGTCCCGGACGGAATCGTCACCCGCACGCCCGGGTGCGTAAGCGCGAGCACCACGCGCTCTCCCGGTGCGGGAGCCTTCGGAAGCTCACCGAGGTCGATCGCGGCTTTCCAGATCGGCATCCCGCGATCGTCGTAGCGGAACGCGAGCGTGTGGAACGGCGAGCCCTCCGCCGCCGAAGGCTGCGCGATCTGGACGAGCACGAACGAATCGTCGGTATCCGCCGCGAGGCTCGGCGCGGCGACCGCTCCCGGGCGCGAGCGGACCCCGAGGTCGAGACCTTCTCCCCACGCCGGCGCTCCGCTCTCCTTGATGAGCCGTGCGCGCGTCACGCCCGGGCGAGCCGCAACGACGATCCATCCGCGGCCGGGCCAGAACAGGAGCGAGAGAGCGTCGCACGATTCGACGCCCGAGAGCGCCTGGAAGTCTGCGAAGGGCGAGCCGTCGTCGTCCCAGATGCGCAGCGCAACGAGGCTCGTCGGCGGATCACACGCGGCGATCGCCACGCGGCCGAGCGGCGCCGGCGCGATCGCGATCGGTCCGACCGGCGGCATGATGCCGGCGACCGGACGTTCCTTCGACCAGAGGACGGCGCCGTCGTCGCGGAGCACGAGCGCGATCGGGCGTGCATCACTCGTCGGCTTGCCCGACTCCGCGACGAGCACGACGCGTCGTCCGGCGGCGGTGAGCTCGGTCGTCTGGAGGTCGAAGGGCCCGGGAGCACCTTCGAAGTGTTTTTCGAGCAGCGCCCTCGCCTCTTTCGATCCGGCGATCGCGGGATCGCTGGCGAGCTTGCCGATCCGCGCGCGCCGCGCCTCCGTCGGCGCAACCCTCGTGAGCGTGAAGCCCGCGTCCGGGACGCTCGCGCTCGGCAGCGTGGATGTCGGGGCGGCGGCATCCGGCGCAAGCGAAAGAAGCGGGCCATCGGTGGACGCATCCGCGCCCGGAGCAGCTTCTTTGCGGGAACACCCGTTGAGAGCGAGGCCCAAGGACGCGAACAGCGCGAGCGGCGCGATGAAGCAGCTACGATGCACGGGCCGTCAGCATACCTCGTCCTTCGGTGCCTCGCGTCGGCGGTGTCTCCCCACTTGCCCAGTACGCGCGCGGCTTCAGCGCTTGCGCGCCGACACGATGACGACTCGTTCGTATGGCGGCGGGCAGATGCCCGTGTGCGGCTCGACGTCGAACCCATGCCGCTCGAGCAGCGGCGCGACCTCGGGCCAGAGAAACGTGAGGTAGTACATGATGAACGGCGGCCGGAGCAGCGCGTTCCGAACGCGCATGACCGCGTTGAACCCGTGCGCCATCCAGAACCACGGGTCGACCGGCCTCGGCCTCTGGGTCGTCGCGAAGACGAAGCGACCTCCTCTTCTCAGCGCGCGCGCTATCTCGGCGACGAATCGGTCCTCGTCCCGGGCGAGCACGTGGCCGAACGCGCCGACGGACGTGACGACGTCCATCTCGCTGTCGAACGGCAGCTCCAGGGCGTCGCCGCGCACGAGCTCCACGCGAGCATCACCCGGCGCGTCGGCGAGCCGCCGGCGTGCCTCTTCGAGCATTCCCGCGCTGAAGTCGATGCCGACGACGCGCTCGGTGCAGAGCGGCCGGAGGTGGCGCATCGCAGCGCCGGTCCCGCAGCAGACATCGAGCGCAGCTCCGATCGAGCGCGGCTGTCCGATCAGCTTCGCCATCGCCGCGAGCACCGGATCGGGCGTGCGGAACGGGGTGTGATCGAACTTCGGCGCGATGAGATCGTAGCCGCGCTCGGTCGACGCGAGCGCCTCGCGCATCAGCTCGATGAAGGTCGGCCCCTCGGGATGGAACACGCGTCCTTTTCGCTCCTGCCAGTGTCCGTCCGCGTCGAGCGATGCGGACGCCCTCACGTTACGTGGCGTCGGTCGAGTCGAGCAAGGCTCCCGGCTCGGACGTGCGAGCCCCGGCGCGCCCGCGACTGCTCCGAGGCGCTGCGAAC
>JAEXCN010000395.1 GCA_023402175.1 Pseudomonadota bacterium
GCCGGACGCGGCGCGGGCGCGACCGGGGGCGGCTGCGGGGAAACGGCCGGCATCGCTGCAGGAGCCGCGGCGACAGCAGCGCCGCCCGCTTCCTTCGCGAGCATGATCTTGCGGACCTTGTCGATGAGCTGCTGCGTGTCGAACGGCTTGTCGGCCCAGTCGTCGGCCCCCGCGTCGCGACCGCGCGCCTGGTCGTACGGCGCGTAGCGGCTCGCGAGCATGATGATCGACGTGCTCGGGCTGCGCTTCCGCAGCTCCTTCGCGAGCGTGTAGCCGTCCTCGCCACCGAGCGCCGTGTCGATCACGCAGACCTGCGGGTTCTCGTTCAGCTTGCCGATCGCCCCCTGCGACGAATCCGCAGTGACGACTCGAAAGTCCTCACCGCTGAACGTGATCTCGAGGACCTTTCGCATCGTGACGCTGTCGTCGACAGCGAGCAGTGTCTTGGCCACGGGGCGTCTCCGATCGACTCGCGAGAGAAAAAATGCGGGCGCTACGCTTGGGTACGCCTGCTGCAGGGTCCGATTGTGCGGAGGTGCAACAGGTCGTGTCAAGGTACCTGCTCAGACCGCGGAAGGCGAGGAAGACCTCGCGCCGTGCGCCTGCTAGAACGGCCGGCTCGCTATCGAAATGACGACGTCATCGCGAAAGACTGGCTCAGGTGTAGAGGAGCCGCCCGCCGGCTCGGACCGCGTCGTGCCCGAGGATCTCGGCGGCACCGCGCTCGACGGCGTGGTGCGCGCGCTGTTCGACCTCTCGTGGGGGCGTGCGCGTGAGCTGATCAAACGGGGCAAGATCAGCGTCGACGGGCGGGTCGTCACCGTCTCGACGAGCCGCGTGCGGAAGGGCTCGACCGTCGCCATGAACCTCGCCGCCCGCGACCCGCGCGCTGCGAAGGAGGCGCTTCCTCCGGACGCGATCGTGCACGTCGATGCGCACGTCGTCGTCGTCGACAAGCCCTCGGGCATCTCGACCGTGCCGTTCGATCCCGAGGGCATGGGCGCGTCGATCGCCCATCGCGCTCGGTCCCCCGAAGAGGAAGCGACGCTGGACCAGCGGGTTCGTGCAGCGCTCGCGAAGCGCGAACGCGCGCGTGGACGGAGCGGACCTCCGCCGGACATCGGCGTCGTGCACCGGCTCGACAAGGAGACGAGCGGGCTCGTCGTCTTCACGCGCTCGTGGCAGGCCAAGAAGGCCCTGCTCCAGGCGTTCCGTTTCCACGACGTCCATCGGCGCTACCTCGCGCTCGTCCACGGGATCCCGAAGGACCAGACGATCGTCTCGCATTTCGTCGAAGACCGGGGCGATGGCCTCCGCGGCTCGGTCGAGAAGCGCCGCGGCCGGAGTCATCCGGTCGGGAGCGAGAAGACGCAGCGCGCCGTCACGCATGTGGAGGTCGTCGAGCGCTTTCCGTCCGGTCCGGCCGGGCAGCCGTGTGCGCTGGTCGCGTGTCGGCTCGAGACGGGTCGGACGCATCAGATCCGCATCCACCTCTCGGAGGCGGGGCATCCGGTCCTCGGCGAGCGTGTCTACATCCGCGGCTACGACGCCCCGCTCGTCCCCGCCCCACGCGTCATGCTCCACGCCGCGGAGCTCGGTTTCCGGCATCCCGCGACCGACGAAGAGATGCGCTGGTCGTCGGAGTTGCCGGCCGACATGAACGAGATCCTCACGTTCCTCCGCGGCCCCGCGAAGGCGTAGGCCACCCCGAGCCCGAGCCCGAGCCGAGCGCCCAGCCCCGCTGGCCGGCGCGCATACGGACGGAGCCCGACGGAGCCCGACGGAGCTCGAAGACTCCCGCTTCGCGTGCACGAAAGTGCGCGTATCATGAGACCGTGGACAGATCTCAGCGCGTCATCGTGCTGCTGGTCCGGGGGATGATCGTGCTGTCGGTGCTCCTCGTGGGCCGACAGCTATGGACGACCGACCTCGGCATGAATGATCACGTTTCGGCCGGGCGCCGCATCGTGACCGAGGTCGATCCCGGCGGTGCCGCCGATCGAGCCGGAATCGTGCTCGGTGACGAGATCGTCTCGGACCCGGGACTCATCACGTACGTCGAGCCCTGGACGGAGCGCGAAGTCTACGAGTGGTGCTACCGGCTCCACGTCGCGATCGAGAGCGGGCACGTACCCATTCGCATCCGTCGCGGCGATCGGGAGATGACCGTCGATGTCAGGCCCGATCCCGCGCCGAACCTCCCGGCTGCTCTCCGGCAGCTCCGTCGGATGGGCACCGACCTGCCGGTGGTGATCGCCTTTCTCGCGGTCGCGGCGCTGCTCTCTCGCAAGTCGAACCGTAGCGATCGAGAGGAGCGTGCGCGCCGCATCGTCGTCGCGAGCTGCGCGCTCTACGGTCCGTGCTGGGTCGTCCAGTGGGCGCAGCCCGGCTGGCCGCTGTGGCTGTACCCCGTCTCGAACATCATCGACGCGTGGTGCGGTTATGGCGCGACCCTCTTCCTGGCGCTGTTCGCGTGGTCCTATCCGGTCCGCTTCCGCATCGTCGATTCACGCTTCGCCCGCGCGGTGACCGTCGTCGGCGGCCTCGTTGCCTGTGCTTTTTCGACCGCGAGCAGCATGCACCTCGTCGGCGGCCCGTTCGTGCTGCACGGCAACTCGGCGATGATCTTTCTCGCCTCCGTCGTCGCCCTCTCGATCATGGTCGCGCTGGTGTTCCAGTGGCGGAAGGCGCCGGACGTCATCGCCCGGCGGCAGTCGGCGTGGCTCCTCGCGACGTTCGGGATCGCCATGCTCGTTCCGGTGTTCCTCCTGCTCGTCCCTCAGCGACTGTTTGGGTGGACGTCGGTCACGATGCACCTCGTCCTCTTCGCGTTCCCGATGCTGATCCCGATCGGGCTCGCCGTCGTCGTCGCTCGCTATCGATTGTTCTCGCTCGACGGCATCGCGTTGCGGGCGGGGCCTTATGCAATCGCGGTCGTCACGTCGATTACCGTCTGCATCGCGCTGTCGGTCGGCCTGCAGACGATCCTGGCCTGGCGCTCGGGTGCGGCCGGCGACGCGGCGCGATGGACCGGTACGATCGCCGCGATCCTCGTCATCGAGCCGATCCGGCGGCTCGTGCAGGTCCTCGTCGATCGGGTATTCGCTCGCGATCGCGACGCCTTCATCCGGCAGTGCTCCACGCTCGCCGCGAAGCTCGCGCGCGCGACGGATGCACGCGCGATCGAGCGCGAGGTGAGCGAGGTGCTGGACGCGAGGACGGTGAAGCTCGTGAGCCTCGCGGATGTCGTCGGAGCGGCACCGTTACCGGCGATCCAGCGCGCGCTCGGATCGTCGGGCGCCGTGCGCGCCGTCGACCTTCCGGATGCGACCGCGGTCGACGAGCTGATGGCACGTGGGCTCGAGATCCTCGTCGCGACCTCGTCGGACGATCGCGCGGACCCCGCGTCATCGCTCGTCCTCGCGCTCACGCTCCCCGGCTCGGGGCAGCGGATGGAAAAATCGGAGCGCGATGCGCTCGCTCTCGTCGGAAAGGTGATCGGCGCCGCGCTCGGGCAGCGCGCTGCGGAGCGTGCGCTCGAGAGCGCGCTGCTCCGCTCGGAGAACGAGCGCCGCCACATCGCGATGGAGCTGCACGACGGCCTCGGTGCCACGCTGACGGCCGCGCGTCTGATGGCGCGCCGGCTCCGCGATCCGGCGGGTACGGTGGATGGGCCCGCCACGACGCTCGAAGCGCTCGAGTCGACGCTACGCGATGGCCTCGGCGATCTGCGAGCGTCGCTCTGGAGCCTCGATCCCGGTGAAGGATCGTGGGACGCGGTGCTCGGGCGAGTGCAGCGCCACGCCTCGGATCTCTGCGCTGCGGCCGGCGTCGAGCTCGTGATGACGAACGAAGGGGAGCTGTCCTCGAACGTGTCCGGTGCTGCTCGCCTTGCGATGACGCGAATCGTGCAAGAGGCGGTCAACAACGCATTGAAGCACGGAGCTCCGAAGACGATCACCATCCGCACAGTCGCCGTGAAGGATCAGGTCGACGTCACGATCGAAGACGACGGTGCCGGCATCGTGGCGAACGCCGCGACGGGGCGCGGTCTCGGGAACATCACGCGCAGAGTCGAGAGCCTCGGCGGCACGTTCCGTCTCGAGCCTCGCTCGGGAGGAGGGACGAGCGTGAGCGTGTCGATTCCGGTGCTGTCCGCCTGGCACATCCCTGTCTCGACGCCGGAGGTGCTGCCGTGACGAACGAGCTCGTTCGCGTCCTCCTGGTGGACGATGATCTCGTGATCGGAAACGAGATCGCCCGGATGCTCGACGCGAGCCCGGAGGTCTCGGTCGCGGGCAGCTTCACCACCGGTGAAACGGCGCTCGAAGCGATCGAACGTGGGCTCGAGGCCGACGTGGCGCTCGTCGATCTCCGCCTCCCTGGCATGTCGGGCCTGAACCTCATTCGCAAGCTGAAGTCCGCGCGGCCGGCGCTCGAGGTCGTGGTGCTCACGATGTTCGAGGACGACGAGAGCCTCTACGGCGCGCTCCGCGCGGGAGCGAGCGGCTATCTCCTGAAGGACGCCGCGCCAGGCGAGCTCGGAGACGCGGTGCTCCAGGTGTTCCGGGGCGGCGCTCCGATGTCGCCGAGCATCGCGCGACGGGTTCTGCTCGAGTTCCGCGAGCCGCCGAAGATGCCCGAGTCCTCGCTGACGGCGCGCGAACGCGACGTCCTCGAGCTGTTGACGAAAGGCGCGTCGTACCCACTCATCGCGAAGTGCCTCGCCGTCTCGACGAGCACCGTCCAGACGCACATCCGTGCGATCTATCGGAAGCTCGAGGTGTCGACGAAGGCGGAGGCGACGGCGGTCGCCTACCGGCGAGGCATCGTGCGCTGAGGCGAGAGCCGGAAGGCTACGCCTTGCCGTGCATCCACTTCTTGAGGATCGGCGTGAGCGCGAGGAGGAGGAGCGCCGGGCCGATCGAGCTCGCCGCGAGGAAGCCGTAGATCGGGACCTGCACCTTCGCGAGCAGCGACTCGAGGATGCCCGCGAGGTAGTTCGCGACGGCGGACGAGAACAGCCAGAGGCCCATCGCGAGCGACGAGACGCGCGGCGGCGCGAGCTTCGTCACCATCGACAGACCGATGGGCGACAGGCACAGCTCGCCGATCGTGTGGATCGTGTAGACGGCAACGAGCCACGCGGCGCTCGCCTTCGTGCCGCTCGCCTTGGCGATGCTCTGGCCCGCGAAGAGGACCATGAAGCCGAGGCCGAGGATGATCATGCCGATCGCCATCTTCGTCGGCGTCGACGTGCGGTACTTGCTGTTGTCGAGCTTGTCCCAGAGGTTCGAGAACGTCGGCGCAAGGGCGACGATGAGCAGCGGGTTGATCGCCTGGAACTGCGATGCCGGGATGTTCGTCGTCTGGCCCGTGGCGAAGTCGTAGACGGCGAGGCCGACGGCACCGAGACCCGCGAGGCCGAACATGATCGTCAGCGCGACCCACAGCGTCTGGCCGCTCGCCTGATCCTTCGTCGAGCGGCGGAAGTTGTACGCGCACGCGAAGACGAACGCCGCGACGACGAGCATTCCGAAGCCGCCGATGTTGCGCTCCGTCTGCTCGTCGGCGAAGAGCGTCATCGTCCCGCCCGCCTGCTCGAACCCCATCCAGAAGAAGATGTTGAACGCGCAGAGGATGATGATGACGAGGATCTGCTGCGCCTCCTGGCCGTTCGATCCGCGGAACAGCTGGAAGAAGACGGCGCCGATCGCGGCGAGGCCGACGAGACCCTTCACGATGCCCGGGGCCGCGGTCCACGCCGGCCCGACGAACTTCCAGCCGAAGAGGATGCCGTAGACGAGCGCGCACGTTCCGACCGTCCAGACGACGACGTCGACGTAGTCCTTCGCGACGAGGAGCGTCGGCTTCTCGCTGTCGGCGTCTGCCGCGGTGCTCGCCTCCACACGGCCGGGCGGGAGCCCGCCGAGGCCGAGGTACTTCTGGCCCGCGACGAACTGCACGAGACCGAGCGTCATGCCGAGCGCGGCGGAGCCGAACCCGAGCGCGAACGAGACCTTCTCACCGAGGTTGCCGCAGATGATGGGCGACCAGAGGGCACCGAGGTTGATGCCCATGTAGAAGATCGTGAACGCGCCGTCGCGACGCGTGTCGCCTTCGCCGTAGAGGCCGCCGACCATCGTCGAGATGTTCGGCTTGAAGAAGCCGTTGCCCGCGATGAGGAGGCCGAGCGCGAGGAACAGCGTCGGCTCGAACATCAGCGCGACCTGGCCGAGCGCCATCACGATGCCGCCGATGAGGACGGCCTTTCGACGGCCGAGGATCTTGTCGGCGAGGTACCCGCCGAGCAGCGGCGTCAGGTAGACGAGGCCGGTGTACAGCCCGTAGATCTCGAGCGCCTGCGACCGCTCGAGCCCGATCTTCTTGACCAGGTACAGGACGAGGAGCGCCCGCATCCCGTAGTACGAGAAGCGCTCCCAGGCCTCGGCTCCGAAGAGCGTGTAGAGCCCGCGCGGGTGCCCCTGCTTCTTGGGGCCTCCGTCACTGACGCGGGGGCCTGATCCGTTCGCGTCCCCTTCGGCCTGGTCGATCTCCCTGCGCCGAACGTTTTCCTGTGTGCCCATTTGGCCTCGAGCCCTCGAGCCGTCCTCGAAAAGCGGCGCATCCAAGCACAAACCTGGGCCGGCTCAAAGTGCACGCTGACGAGCGGGGGCGCGTCATTCGCGGCGCGGCGCGTCGTCACGCAACGCGAACGACGCCGGGCTGTCCGTCTGTCAGCTCAGGCGGGCGCTGGCGCAGGCTCGGCATGGCGGCCGGACCACCGCCCGAGCGCGTCGAAGAGCAGAGTGATCAGCGCGATCGAAATCGCGAGGAAAGCACCGAAGAGCGCGAGCGCGACCGGGAGCCAGGCGAGAGCAACACCGATGGGATCGGGGCTGACGAACGAGTGCATCGCCGACAGGCTGGTGCAATCGCGAGGCCGCGCCGTCACGAGCTCGGCGGATTCAACGCACGAGCGTCCAGCGAGCTCCGGCGGTCACTTCCATATGGAAGTGGTTGCGATGGGCCCAGTTGAAGTCGGGCGTGAGGAGCACGTTGAAGAGGCGCGCCTCGTTCGCCTCGCACGCGATCTTGCGGAGCTGCGACGCGGACGCCGGCGCAGGGCAGGGGCGGGCGCCGATCCTCCGCGGGTGGAAGTCCTTTTCGACGGACAACGTGCGGCCGTCACGCGTCTTGAACAGCGCTGCATCGATCGCGAGCGCACCGCCGTGGCGGCGGCCGGCGCCCTCGAGCCGGACCTTCGGTGAGACCGGGCGATACACCGACAGATGGACGACCTCGACGATGTCGTGCCGCGCGAGGAGGCGCGCGAAGTCGTCGAGGGCCAGCACGAGCCGGCAATCGTAGATGTCGTACGGCGACGTCCGGCTCTTCGAGGCCGGCAGGTTCGAGCGGAAGGTGACGCCGGAGAGAGGGCCGTCCAGACGCAGCGGGGCAACGACGCCGCGGGCTTCTCCGACGCGCGTGAAGGCGATGTTTCGCCGGACGAGCTCTGCCTCGCATTGCGTGCGGTCGAGGCGCGCATACCGTGACGCGACCGGCAGGTCGCCGCGATCGAGCGTCGGGCCGTCGGGCACGCCTTCGCCCGGCGTCCGGTCGACCGGGTAGTCGTCGTCGGAGGACGCCGACGGAAGCAGGTCGGGCTCGTCGTCCACGTCGCTCGACGAGCCGGCCGCCGTCGGCTCCGCTGCCGCCGGCGCCGCTTCCGCGCGATCGCCTTCTGTTGCGAGCACGCGATCGCGATGCGGGCGTGCAGCAAGGCAGCCGCAAAGGAGCGGGGCGAACAGGATGGTCGGTGTGAGCCGCAAGGACCGCGAGCATAGCGGTGGATGGGCTCCGCCGCGACACGGCTGGAAAGTGCTAGAATCGAGTTGCCATGGCGGACTTGTCGCCGCGCGGTAAGCAGATCCTCTACGCATGCATCACCGAGTTCGTCGCAACCGGCGAGCCGGTAGGGTCGCGCACGCTCTCGAAGCGAGGGATCGAGCTGTCACCGGCGAGCATCCGGAACGTCCTCGCGGACCTCGAGGAGCTCGGGTACTTGCACCAGCCGCACACGAGCGCGGGGCGCATCCCGACGGATAGAGCATTCCGCCTCTTCATCGACGCGATGATGGAGGTCCGGCAGCTCACCGACGCCGAGAACGCGCACATCATGCATCGCTTCGCGGAGATCGAGCCCGGCCCGAACTTCCTCCGCGAGACGGGAAAGCTGCTCTCGGAGCTCACGGGCACCGCCGCCGTCGTCGTGTCGCCGAGGGCCGAGACGATGACGCTCAAGCATCTGCGCTTCATCCGCACGATGCCAGGCGAGGTCCTCGCGGTCGTCGTCATGACGAACGGCACGGTCCAGAATCGCTTCCTCAAGTCCGATGTCGGCGAGGACGACCTCCAGAAGATCCACAACCTGCTCGACGACGTCATCGAGGGGCGATCGCTCGGTGAGCTGCGCGACCTGTTCGCGCGTCGCCTCCAGAGCGACCGCGTGCAGGCCGACGAGGTGAAGCGGCGCGCCTTCGAGCTGGGTGAAGCCGCCGTATCGGCGACGGACAAGGGCGCGGACGTCGTCATCGAAGGCCGTGCGAAGCTGCTCGGCCTGCCGGAGTTCTCCGACGCAGCTGGGCTCAAGGACCTCGTCAGCGCCCTCGACGAGGCTGAGGCGATCGTCCGGCTGCTCGACGCGACGCTCGCCGCCGGAGGGACATCGGTCGTCGTCGGCCGAGAGGCAGGCGACCTCGCCGGCGGTCAGATCTCCATCGTCGGCGCCTCGTACCGCAACCAGGGCCGAACGGCTGGGTCCGTTGGTGTCATCGGCCCGACCCGGATGGATTACCCGAAGCTGGTCCCCCTCGTGACGGCGACGGCGAATGCGATGAGCTCGCTCATCGACCGGCGGGAGTCGCCGCGCCCGCATCACGACGACGACGACGAGTGAACCAGCGCGGTTTGGCCGGCAGCGTGTAGTATATCGAGGCCCCCATGCGCATGGCCCCGCCGGTACTGCCCGGAGTGCGGACGGTCGATTCACCGCTCGACCGCGCTCTCGCTCTCCTCCTTGCTGGCGAACGCGAGGCTGCGCTTCGGTGGAGCGCTGCCGTCGTCCAGCAAGATGCCTCCGTGCCGAGCGCGCTCATCCTCACGTGCAGGCTCCTTGCGGATGCAGGGCGGACCGAAGCGGCGATCGAGGGCTTCGAGCTCGGTGTGAAGCGCGCGATCGACATCGGCAACCTCCCGCTCGCGGTCGCTGCCGTCGGTGATCTCACGGCCCTCGGCCGCGACGTGGGCCGGCACCTCGACGAGATCGCCGGCGCGTTCTGTCTCGGGTCGTCTCGCCTCTCCGACGACGCGACCCCGCCGCCCCCGCCGCTCCCGCACGACGAGAGCTTCCAGCCGCTCAGCTCGTTCCTGAGCGGCCCGGCGCTTTTGTCGAAGGCCACCGAGATCATCCACGAAGCGTCGACGGAGTACGACGCGCTCTCGGATTCCGTCACGCCGCTCATCCCGCCGCTGTCGCTCTTCAGCGCGCTCGAGAAGGAAGGTCTGCGCGCGCTCATCGGCTGCTTCGAGATGATCACCGTGCCCGCGGGCAAGGCGGTCATCGAGGAGGGCGAAGAAGGCGCCGAGGCGTACATCGTCGCGCGCGGCGAGCTCGAGGTTCGTCGCAAGGACGAAGACGGCCACGCGATCACGCTCGCTCGCCTCGCGAACGGAGCGCTCTTCGGAGAGATGGCGCTCCTCTCGCGCGCACCGCGCGCCGCGAGCGTCGTCGCGAACCGACCGTCGATCCTGCTCGTCGCTCGCCGGGATGCGCTCGAGAGCGTCGCCGAGAAGCGGCCGGATGTCGGCGTCGAGCTCGCCGCCCACTGTCGCCGCCGCATGGTCGCGAATCTCGTGCGCACCTCGAAGGTGCTGCTCTCCGTCTCGCCGAAGGAGCGCCCTGCGCTCGTCGAGCGCTTCGAGACGAAGGTGTTCGAGAAGGGCGACAAGCTGATCGAAGACGGGAAGGATACGAGCGGCCTGCACCTGATCGCCTCGGGCGAGGTCGCCGTCGTCGGTCGCGAAGAGGGCGGCGAGTCGTTCGTGATCGCGACGCTCGGCGTCGGCGAGACCGTCGGCGAAGTGGCGCTCGTCCTCCGCCGCAAGGCGAACGCAGACGTCGTCGCGGTGCATCCGGCCGTGACCCTCCACCTCCCGCGGGAGGACTTCCTCGGTCTCATCCGCGACCATCCCGCGATCCTCGCGGGCCTGTATCTCTGCGCCGTCGAGCGTGACGACGAGACGGCGAGCGTGCTGGCCGGATCGACCGTGGCGCTGGCCGAAGACTACGACCTCGTCTGATGGCAGAAAGCACGACGACGCGCCGGCAATCGGTGCGGCTCTTCATCGTCCTCGTTCTCATCGGGGGCTTCTTCTTCGTCGAGCTCATCGGCGCGAGGCTCGCGCGCAGCGACGTGCTCGAAGCCGACGCGTTCCATCTGTTGATGGACGTGCTCGCGATTGCGATCAGCCTCGCGGCGATGCGGGTGTCCTCGCGGAAGCCGAGCTCGCGGTTCACGTTCGGGCTTCGGCGCGCCGAGCCGCTCGCGGCGCTCGCGAACGGCGTCCTCGTGCTCGGCGTCGCGATCGAGCTCGTCCGCGACGCGATCGAGCACGTGGGGCACACGGAGGAGCCGCGATCGGGGCTGATGCTCGCCGTGGCGTCGGCGGCACTGGTGATGAACGGGCTGAATGCCTGGCTGCTGCACGGCGCGATGGGGCACGCGCACCATGGGCATTCGCACGGGCACTCGCACTCGCATGCGGATCACTCGGGTTCCGGCGCAGATGGCGCGCACGGCGCGCACTCCCACGATTCGCACGCGCACGCCGCGCATGGTTCGCATTCGCCTTGCGAGCACGAGCACGAGCACGATGCGCACGCGCACGATGCGCACGCGCACGGGCATCAACTGAATCTGCGCGGGGCGTGGCTTCACTTGCTCGGGGATGCGCTCGGATCGTTCGCGGCGTTCGTCGCGGCGATCGCGATCAAGCTCGGGGCGCCGCCGGTGGTCGATCCGCTCGCGAGCTTCGCGGTGGTGGTGATCCTCGTCATCGGTGCCTTCCGCCTGCTCCGCGACGCCGCGCTCGTCCTTCTCGAGGCCGCGCCGAAGCACCTCTCGATCGGAAAGATCGAAAAGGCGCTCCTCGCTCTCGATGGCGTGACGAAGGTGAGCGCGCTCCACGTCTGGTCTCTCGGGACGGGCCACGACGCGATCACCGCGCACCTGCGCACGACCTCGAACGATCCCGGCCTCGGCGCCCGCGCAGCCGAGCTCCTCAAGAAGCGCTTCACGGTCGAATACGTGACGGTGCAGGTCGAGCCCGACTGAGCCCTTCGACGACCGCCAATGCCCGTTGTTTCCTAGTTGAGTGAGCTAGGACACAAGCAACGACGGGCGTACCCGTCGGGTGTGACGCGTCCGAGCCGATCGCGGGCGCCGAAAGCCGAAGGCGCCCTCCCGAGGCCGGGAAAGGCGCCTTCTTCTTCTCGTCTCGCCCCGGAGCCTGAAGCCCAAAACCTATGGCTGAGGACCGAGGACCGAGGACCGACGACTCACTTGCACTGATTATCGATGCACGCCTTGCCGGCGTCGCACTGGCCAGGGCCGGTGCACTGCGCGCCGGCCTCGGCGGCCGTGCGACAGACGCCGTCCTTCGCGCAGTAGCCGATGCGATTGTCGATCGTGCGGCAGTACTCGTTGCTCGTGCACGTGTACTTGCAGAAGCCGCCGAGGCACTTCTGAGGCGTCGACGCCGTTCCACCACACTCGTTGTCCACGGTGCATTTTGGCGTCGGTCGCGTGTCGACGACACACGCACCCTGGTTGCAGTACTTGCCCTGTCCGCACTCCGCGTCGCCGCCGCACGACTTCACGCAGGCGCCGCTCACGCACTTCGGAGCGGCCGGGTCGGTGCACTGCGCGTCGCCGCTGCAGCCCGTCGGGCCGCCCGTCACCGGCGGCTTGCACACGCCCTTCTCGCACGTGAAGCCGTCGCTGCAGGGCGCGGCCTCGCAGCTCGCGAGGCACTGACCCTCGGCGCAGACCTTGCCGTCGCCACACTCGCTCGAGTACTTGCAGGCATTCTGCGGTGCGGTGCAGGCGCCCGCGACGCAAGTGAGCCCGCCGGAGCAATCAGCGTTCGTCGTGCAGGGGCACGGTCCAGCGTTGCCGCCGCAGGCTTCGCACTTGCCGGCGCTGCAGGTCTTGCCGTGCCCGCAGTCCGCCTTCGTCGTGCACTCCTGCGCCGTACCGGGATCGGTCCCCGGCGGCGAACAGAGGTTCTTCTGACACGTCTCGCCCTTCGGACAGTTCGCGTCCTCCTGGCAGGAGATCGTGCAGCCCGTCGCCGTGCAGACTTCGCCCGGCTTGCAGCTCGTATTTCCGGTGCACGTCGCGTGTCCCGGCGCGCGAACGGGCGAGCAGCCGTAGGCGTCGCACGTGAAGCAGCCGGTCGCGTCGCAGTAGTACCGGCTCTCGTCGCCCGGACCGCAGCCGCTCCAAGCGACGACGCCCAGCGTGCCGAGCACGCCGATTACCAGGGCCGAAGAGAAGCGAGACGTCATGGGCGAGTTCCTCCGGGTCCGCTGCCGCGCGCGGGGCCGTCCCCTCAGTATCCACGTGGCGTGCCATCGGGTCCACGGATGCCGGCCTCGCACTTCCCTCGAAGAAATGCGGGGTCGAAACGAGGTTCTCGCCGAACCGTAGGACCGAAGTGCCGGGTCGGGTGTAAACCGCGGTTCTCGTCACGCACCACGCCCTCTGCTTCATCGTCGGCCGTCGCCGAGGTGATATCGGCCGCCGCCGAGGTGATGCGGCAGGGCTTGATGGCGCACCCCTCGGGTACCGGCCCAGCGCGCCGGGTGCGAGCGCCGAAATCGAGGGCACGCCGGTGGCGCGCGGAAGCTTGCTTGACCCTGGGGGCTGCATTCGCTACCCCGCCCCATCATGACACGTCACCGCATCGTCACGGCCATCGTCTCTACCGCGCTCGCCCTCGCGTTCTTCCTCTTCGCGGGCGTTGCCAGCGCTCAGCAGAAGGTCGCCGTGATTGACGTCCAGCGCGCCGTCGCCAGCACCGAGGACGGTCTGCGCGCCCAGGCGACGTTGAAGAAGCTCTTCGACAGCAAGCAGCAGGAGCTGAACAAGAAGCAGAACGATCTGCAGCGCCAGCGCGAGGACATCGACAAGCAGGCGAAGGTGCTCCCGAAGGATGCGCTCGAGAAGCGCGTCGCCGACTGGCAGAAGCAGATGATGGAGCTTCAGCAGATCTTCGTCGAGTACAACAAGGAGCTCGAGAAGAAGCAGAAGGAGCTCACCGATCCGGTCTTCGAGAAGGTGATGGCGATCATCAAGCGCCTTGCGACCTCCGAGAACATCGACCTCGTCGTCGACAAGGCCACGGTCGCGTACGTCCGCGGCGATCTCGATCTGACCGACCGCTGCATCCAGATGTACAACAGCGGCGGTGGCGGCGGGTCCGCGCCGGCCGCGCCTGCGCCGGCCCCCGCGCAGAAGAAGTGATCGGCGTTTCGCTCGCCTCGCGGCCGATCGGAGATCTCGCGGCACGTCACGGCGGGACGCTTCGCAACGGCGTCCGAGGGACGGTGCGCAGGATCGTCCCGATCGCGCGGGCGGGCGCGGGTGACCTGACCGTCCTGCTGAACGTTCGCTACATCGAGGACGCCGTGCACGCAGCGATGCGCGGCGCGATGTTGCTCGTCGACGAGACCCTCGCGACGCGCGAGGACGTGAAGTCGCTGCCGGGCTGGTTCCACCCTCATGCCACGTGGACGATGGCCGAGCTCCTCGACACGGCCGATGCGCCCGCGGATCAGCCGGTCGTCGGTGCCGACTGCCGTATCGGACCAGGCGTTCACCTCCTGCCGCGGGTCCACATCGGCGCGCGCGTGACGATCGCGCCGGGCGCCGTCATCGGCGCGCCCGGCTTCGGGTTCGTCACCGGGCCTGACGGCGCCGTGCGCGAGATCCCGCAGCTCGGCGGGGTCGTCATCGAGGACGATGTCCACATCGGCGCGCTCTGCACGATCGCGGCGGGCACGATCGGGCCGACCGTGATCCGCAAGGGAGCGAAGCTCGACGCGCAGGTGCACATCGGGCACAACTGCGAGATCGGCGAGGGCACGATGATCGCCGCGCAGACCGGGCTCGCCGGCTCCGTCGTGATCGGCAAGGGCGTGCTCGTCGGCGGGCAGGTCGGGATCGCCGATCACCTCACCGTCGGCGACGGCGCTCGCATCGCCGCGAAGAGCGGTGTCATCGGCGACGTCGCAGCCGGTTCGACCGTCGCGGGATATCCCGCGGTCGAGCGGCAACGCTGGCTACGCGGGCTCGCCGAGGTCTATCGCATGAGCGCGTCGCGCGCCTCCGAGCGACGCTCGACGCGGAGCGACGCTCCCGGGCAGATGGACGCGTCGAGCGAAGACGATCGAGCGACGCCCGTGCCATCGAGCTCGCAAATGAGACAACTCATCCGCCGTAGCGAGAAGGAATGAGCACGCGCACCGAGCTCGACATCGAGCGCATCCTCCAGATCCTCCCGCATCGCTGGCCGTTCGTGATGGTCGATCGCGTCACGGAGATCGTCCCGCACGAGCGGATCCGCGGCCACAAGTGCGTGAGCGTGAACGAGCCGTGGTTCCTCGGGCACTTCCCGAAGCACCCGATCATGCCGGGGGTGCTCGTCATCGAGGCGCTCGCGCAGATCGGCGGCATCCTCGCGTACACGAGCGAGCCGTTCGACGTCTCGACGAGCCTCCTGTACTTCCTCGGGATCGACAAGGCGAAGTTCCGTCGCCCTGTGGTGCCCGGGGACAGGCTCGATCTCGAGGTCACGATCCTCCAGCACCGCACGAAGACGTGGAAGCTGAAGGGCGAGGCGCGCGTCGACGGCGCGCTCTGCGCCGAGGGCGAGCTCCTGGCGAGCGTCGTCGACCGGAGCGGTTGATACACGGACAGGATCGACTAGGAACGAGGCGAATGCGCGTTCACCCGAGCTCGATCGTCGATCGCCGTGCCGAGGTCGCTGACGACGCGGAGATCGGACCGTTCTGTCACGTGCATGCCGGCGTCCGCATCGGCGCCGGAACGCGCCTCGTGAGCCATGTCGTCCTCTCGGGCCACACGACGATCGGGGCAGGGAACGTGGTCCATCCGTTCGTCGTCCTCGGCGGCGAAGCGCAGGTGCGCAAGGGCGGGCAGGGAACGCGGCAGAGCCTCGAGATCGGCGACCACAACGTCTTCCGCGAGAGCGTGACGGTGAACTCGTCGAGCGGGGACGGGACGACGAGGATCGGCTCGCACAACTTGTTCATGGCGGGCTGCCACGTCGCGCACGACGTCATCGTGGGCTCGCGCTGTGTGATCGCGAACGGCGTCCAGCTCGCAGGTCACGTCGTCGTCGATGACTGGGTCACGTTCGGCGGTCTCTCCGGCGTCGCGCAGCATCTTCGCGTCGGACAAGGCGCCTTCATCGCCGCAGGCGCGATGTGCGAACGCGACGTGCCGCCGTTCGTGATCGTGCAGGGCGACCGCGCGCGCGTGCGGGCGCTCAACGTCGTCGGCCTCGAGCGCCGCGAGGTGCCCGCCGAGTCGATCGCCGCGCTCCAGCGAGCGTTTGCAATGCTCTGGGGCGCGCGCGCGGCCGGGCAGTCGTTCGACGACGCGGTGCGAGCGCTCGACCAGCGTGACCCGTGGGTCGAGCTCCTTGCGGTCTGGCTCGAGGACCCGGTCAGGAGCGTTCGCCCGGCGAAGCGCGGCATCCGAACGCGCTAGCACGGCATCTCGACACTAGGGGTCGACACCGAGCGCTCGGTGGCGGCATCGTTCTGCGCCTGCAGAAACGCTCTCGACACCGCGTCGTCGCGGTGAATCAACGGATGTCGATCCGCTCGAGGTGCACCGGCACATGGACGTTCGTGTCCGGGGCGCACGACTTCACCTCGGCTGCGAAGGCGTCGAGGTCCGCGCGCGTCTTCGCGTCGAGCTCGATCTTTCCGGGCGTCAGCGGTTTCCAGAACTCGTCGAAGTGATTTGGCAGTACCGTCTTCGGCAGCCCGAGGGCGCGGAGCAGTCGGCAGGTGTAGTCCGGCACCTTGTTTCGGAGGCCGACGGCGACGACGGCCACGTCGGGCCGGACGCCGAGCGCGCGGACCTCGTCCTCGATGAAGTTCGCTGTCCCGACGAAGAAGAACGTCCGCCCCTCGAAGCGAACGAGGTACTGGAGCGTCCCGCCCTCGTCATAAGCACCCGCCGGAAGAGGCAGGCTCACCGTCGACGGGATCTCCTTGTTCTCGACGCCCGTCAGCGAGTGCAGGGCGCGAACGGGGCGGATCGAAAACGGGCCGATGTCGAAGGTCTCGCTGCCACGAGCAACGCGTACGCGATCGCCCGCGAGACCAGCGGCGTGCACGAGGTTCCTCGTGCTCTCGGTGCCGATGACCGTCGCCCCCGTCCGCCGTGCGATCGAGGGCACGTCGAGAACATGGTCGTAGTGCGAGTGCCCGACGAGAACGACGTCGGCGCGACGCGGGATGGACGCGTCGATCGCGGCCTCGTCGGAGACGAGCGGAGCGGCGTCGTCCTCCACGTTCGCTCGCGTGACGTACGGGTCGAAGAGCAACGTGCCGGACGGCGACTCGAGCTTCCATCCGGCGACTCCGAGATGCGTGAGCGTCGTGCTCCGCCGGGCTTCACCTGGTTCGGGACCAGGGCTCGAGCGCGGCTCGGCACGCGCGCACGCGGGAAGCGCGGCCAGCGCGGCGACGAAGAGCCACGAGCGTCGTTGCCCATCGTGCTTCGATCGGCAGCTCGGGAAAGATGACGAGGGGCGGTTTGCGAGCATGGGCTCCTCGAACGCCGTCCCGGCGAGGCCTATTCCAAGCGTGCGGGCTTGTCCCGAGCCCGATGATGGCGACCTCGACTCCTCGCGGACCGAAGTGGTGATGCTTTACGTCGGAACGCTAAGCGGCGCGACGCCGTCGCCGGATCGCCCCGGTGACGACGGCGCCGACGAGCAACGTGACGAGACCGCTCGGCGCCGGGCCGGGCGTGCTCGCACATCCCGAGTCGGCGACGGGCGGCGGCTCCGGCGGGGCCGGAGCGGCGGCGGTTTCCTTCGGCCCCGGAGGCTCCGTCGGCTCGACGGTCGTGACGACACCGGCGTCCGGCTCGGGCGGTGGCGCGGGGTTCAGCAGGTCCTTGTAGGACTCGACGAGGGTCATGTACGTCGGCACGAACACATAGCCGATGCCCGCGACGTTCTGCTTGATGTTGAAGTGCAGGTGCACCGTCGTCGGCGAGCCGCCGAACTGGTTCGACACGTTGCCGAGGCGCTGCCCGCGCTTCACCTCGTCGCCTTCTTTCACGGCGACGTTGCTCATGTGCAGGTAGTCGAAGCGAGTGCCGTCCGGCGCGGTGAGATACACCGAGTACGAGCCGACGTTCGTGATCGTGCCGTCGGTCGCGGCGACGACCCAGTGCTTGTCCTTCTCGCACGTGGCCGCGCGGATGTCCTGGCCCTGGTGGCCGTTTCCCGCGGGGCAGAGCGGCATGCTCCAGTCGCGCTCTTCGCAGTAGTTGTCGTGCCACGGATAGGAGAAGTTCTCCTCGTCGCACTGGTTCGAGCCCTTCGGCCCGCTGTTTCCGCCGTGGCCCCACACCTGCGAGTTCGCGTACGCGGGGCCGCTCTCCATCGGGAAGCGGATGCCCGGCGCGTAGACCTTGTCGTCGGCGCGGCCGCTGCCCGAATTCGGTGCGAGCTTGCCGGCCGGGTCGTAGGTGAACGCGTCGGCGGCGAGGGCGGGGGCGGCGACCGCGAGCGCCGCGCCGACGATCATTGCAGTGAGGAGCCTCATCGCGACCCTCCTCCCGCGAACGCGAGATGCTCGATGACGTCGAGCGCGAACGCCTCGTTCGTGCATCGTGCATCCGTCGGATCGGCGCACTCGACGTCGACGGAGTACGCGACGCCATTTTCGATCCACGATGCCGTGCGGATCCCCTCGTTCGTCGAGACGAAGCCCTGCGTTTCTCGGATTGCGCGATCGCCGCGGACGGGCGCGACGTCGTCGTAGCGATGCGCTGCGCGCGTCCCCTGGATGGAGATCGTCGTGCCGGCGACGCGACCGGTGAGCGCGTAGTACTCCGAGCCGACCACGAAGGTCGGACGCTCGAACGTCACGTTCGTCGGCGCGAGCACCGGCACCGGCGATCGGCCGAGCAGCTCGTTCGCGCGCTTCGCATCTCCGAGCGCAGCGGCGGCGCGCGCGTCGACCTTCGTCGCTGCTGGCCAGGTGATCTTCGGCGTGACGACGTTCGTGTCGGCGGACGCCGCGACCGCACGCTCGGGAGTTGCCGATTCACACGCCATCGCGGAGAGCGAAAGCGCGCACGCGAGAGTGAAAGACCCCAACTTCACGCACAGTGTTTTCTCTGCGGTCGTCCGATCCGGGCAAGTCTCCATCCACGTCTCATTCCTTGCGGATTCACTTTGATAAGAGAGTGTGGGGATGGAGTGCTTCGTGTGTGATGCAGGCCTACTTGCGGCGGCAAGCCGACCCCGCGTGCACGCGAAGCGGCCTCGTCACGCGATCGAAAAGCGGACCGTCGATCCGATCGGTCTCGCAAACAGCGCATCGAGTGATGCCGAGCCCACCACGCCGACGACCGGATAGCCGCCCGTCGTCGGATGATCCGGGCCGAGCACGATGAGGCCCGACGGCGTCAGCTCGATCGCGCCGATCACCATCGGCGTCGAGCGACGCGACATCGTGCTCGTGTCGGCAGGCGCGATCCGCGCGTGCGCGACCGGAGGGCCCTCGAGCCGCGTGCCGGTGCGGTCCGAAGCCGGTGAGATGCGGAAGGCGTGCGCGGCGAGGTCCTGGAACGCGATGTCTCCCGCGTCGGGGCCGGGCAAGATGGCGATCGGCGCATCCGGCGCGGGCACGTCCGGAACGACGGGCGCGCCCTGCGCGTGCGGAGCGCTCTGCGTCGCCCCCTTCATCTCCCTCGCGCGCCTGCCATCGGACGCGAGGCGATGCCCCTTCCGCAAGAGCCCGCCGATCCCCGCAACGAGCAGCGCTCCGCGGCTGCCGAGCCGGACGGGCGCATCGATCCCGCCGGCGATCGCGAGGTAGCGCACGCGCGCGCGGGCCGCCGTCGACACGACGTGGCTCTCGCCGTCGGCGAGCGTGATCGGGCCGCTCGCGTCGTCCGCGACGACGAGCGGACCGCCCCGCGCGACGACCTCGATCGTCCCCGAGACCTCGACGGCGCATGCGTCCGGCGCGTTTCCGACGGCCGCGTTCGCGCGCGCGAGCAGCGAGCGCACGAGCGGTCCGCCGGGAGGTACGCCCTCGTGCATTCGTCCCGGCCGGCCGCCGTCGACGAGCAGCGCGATCGCCGCCGCCCGCGTGATCTCGAGGTACGGGCCGTGCGCGGCCGGCTGTGGTTCACGAGTCGGAGCCCGCGCCACGTCCGTCGTCCCCTCCTTTGCCGAGGGCACGAACCGGACGACGTCGCCGAGCGCGAGCGCCGCGCCGCGTTCGCCGAAGGCCTCGAAGCCGACAGCGCGCCCGAGAAGGTGCCATCCGCCGGGCGACGCGAACGGATACACACCGCTGTACTCGGCCGCGATCGCGACGCTCCCCGGCGGAACGCGAGGTCGAGGCGCTCTTCGTGGGAGGCGGAGCTCGCTCGCGAGCCCGCGGAGGTACGCGAACCCGGGCAGGAAGCCGAGCATCGCGACGCGGTACTCGGCGTCCGAGTGCAGCGCGACGACGTGCTTCTTGCTCCGACCGATCGCCTCCGCAACCGTCGCGAGATCCTCGCCGTCGTAGTCGACCCGGATGACGTGCGATGCACCTCGATCGTCCGCGGCGACGAGATCCGGCCGCTCGAGCACGCGCTCGACGGCCGCGCGGGCCTCGTGCTGGTCGCCGGCGTCGCCGAAGATGACGCAGCCGATCTCCTCGGTGAGGACGACGTCGGCGACGCCAGTCACTCCGGAGAGCTCCGCGAAGAGGCGCCGGTGACCGACGCCGGCGGGGATGACGAAGCGCACGGCGCGCTCGCCGAAGTCCGACAGCAGCGCTCTCGGCTCCTTCATGTTGCCCTCGCGGCGATGCGGACGCGGTGGGCGACCGACGGCGAGCTCGCCGATGACTCCATCATGACGCCCTCTCGCCGAGCGCCTCGCGGACGGCGCGGGCGATCGCGAGGGCGGCCGGAGTGTCCGCATGGATGCAGAGGGTATCGGCCTGCCCGCCACCGCGGAGCGCACGCGCGCGATCGGCTGCGGCCGCGGGATCGTCGAGGATCGCGCCCGGCTGACCACGAGGCACGAGCGTCCCGTCGGGACGTACGCCGCGATCGGCGAAAGCCTCGCGGAGGTAGGGATGCCCCGCGTTCTTGGCCTCGACCTCGAGCGCACCTCCCGCGAGCCCGACGATCGGCACGAGGCCGAGCGCGCGCCCGATCCCGCGCACGCACGCGCGCGCCACCGCGGGGTCCGCATGCGCTGCGTGGTAGAGCGCGCCGTGAGGTTTGGCCGAGGTCACCTCGGTGCCCTGCTTTTCGGCGACGGCGCGGAGCGAAGCACACTGCCGCTCGATCTGCCCCTCGAGCACGTCGGCCGCGACGGTCAGAGGTCGCCGCCCGAACCCTTCCCGATCCTCGTACGACGGATGAGCTCCGATCGCCGTGCCGCTCCGCGTGCACGCGCCGACGACGCGGCTCATCGAGGTCTCGTCGCCCGCATGCCCTCCACACGCGATGTGGACGACGTCCGCGAGCGCATAAAGCTCTTCGGGCTCGTCGTCGTGTTCTCCGCCGTCGAGGTTGAGGAGGACGTTTGCGCGCGTGCTCACGCCCCGAATCTACATGAACGTCGATTCGAGGAGGCGCGAGTGGATGACGCGCCTCGGCTTCGCGCGAGAGCTGCGGTGTCGCAGAACGCGGCGGTGGTCGAGCCCTTGCATCCTACGTCGAGCCTCCTTACGGTCCGGGCCATGAACGCAGCTGCCTCCGTGCTCCGCAGCCTCAAGCTCGTCGCCCTCTTGGCCTTCGCCCTTCTGCTCTTGCCGTCGTGCGCCAAGTACGACGTCCTGATCGAGAAGGACCAGATCGCCCAGGAGAAGTGGTCCAACGTCGAGGCGCAGCTGCAGCGCCGCTCAGAGCTGATCCCGAATCTCGTCAGCACCGTGAAGGCATCGGCAAACTACGAGAAGGAGACGCTCGAGAAGATCACGGAGGCGCGCGCCGCGGCGACGAGCATCAAGCTCTCGGCCGAGGACCTCACCGATCCCGCGAAGGTGAAGGCGTTCCAGGAAGCGCAGGACAAGATCAGCTCGTCGGCGATCTCGCGCCTCCTCGTCGCCAACGAGAACTATCCGAAGCTCCAGGCGAGCGGGCAGTTCACCGACCTGATGAAGCAGCTCGAAGGCACGGAGAACCGGATCCTGCGGTCGCGCGAGGAGTACAACGCGTCCGTGCGGGACTACAACGCGGAGCTCCTCAAGGTCCACGGCACGGTCGTGAACAAGGCGACGGGCCACCCGTTCAAGCCGCGCGTGTTCTTCACCGCGACCGCCGACTCGCAGGTCGCGCCGAAGGTCTCGTTCTGAGCTTCGCGCGCAGCTGACAGCGGGGCGCCAAGCCTCAGTCCTCCGGAACCATCCGAAGCGGCCTATTTACCCCTCGCTCGGGGCGTCTGTTACGTTTGCGCGTGGATGACGCGCGTTCGGAGCTTCTGGGCTTGGGGCTACGAGGACAAGTTCCCGAATGACGATGCGCGCACGTCGCTCGCCGCTCGGGTCGGAGCCGTCTTCGGTCGCGCGCCGGATCTCCGTCCGCTTCCTTCGCTCGATGCGCTGAAGCTCCCCGAGCCTCGCTACGCGCCTCCGGTCGAGCTCCGCAGCTTCGGCACGACCGACGTCCGCGAGCGCGCGACGCACACGTACGGTCGCGGGTATCGCGATCTCGTTCGTGGATTCGCTGGCGACTTCGCCGCCGCTCCCGACTGGGTCTTCTTCCCGACGGAAGAAGCGCAGCTCGTCGCGCTCTTCCGGTTCTGCGAGGCGGAGGCGATCGCGCTCGTCCCGTACGGCGGCGGCACGAACGTCGTCGGCGGTGTCGAGCACTCCCCTCGAGGTCGGTACCGCGGGACGGCGTGCGTCGATCTCTCGCGGATGGACAAGGTGCTCGACATCGACACCGCATCCCGCGCCGCGCGCATCCAGGCGGGCGCGAGCGGACCGCGCATCTCGCAGCAGCTCTCGCCGCAGGGCCTCTCGCTGCGGCACTACCCGCAGAGCTTCGAGCTCTCGACGCTGGGCGGCTGGATCGCGACGCGCGCAGGAGGCCACTTCGCGACGCTCTACACGCACATCGACGATTTCGTGCAGGCGCTGCGCGTCCTCACGCCCGCGGGGGTGATCGAGACGCGTCGCGTCCCTTCGTCGGGCGCCGGCCCCGCGCCGGAGCGGCTCTTCCTCGGTTCCGAGGGCGCATTCGGGATCATCACCGAGGCATGGATGCGCGTGCAGCCGCGTCCGCGCTGGCGTTCCTCCGCGAGCGTTCGGTTCGAGCGATTCGCCGATGGTGTCATCGCCTCACGTGCGCTCGCTCAATCCGGGCTCTACCCCGCGAACTGCCGCCTGCTCGACGAGAAGGAAGCGATGCTCCATCGCGTCGCCATGGACGGAAAGGCGGTCCTCCTCCTCGCGTTCGAGTCCGCCGATCACCCGGTGGAACCGTGGATGGAACGCGCGCTGTCGATCGCGACCGATCTCGGCGGTCACTGCGACGAGGAGCCGAAGTACTCGACCGACGTCGTCTACTCGATGCGTCCACACGCGCTCTCATCTCAACCGCCGCCGTCCGTGCCGCCTGCGAGCGAGCTCCCGGACATCGGGCACGATGCGCTCGACGCATCGACGTGGAAGCGCTCCTTCTTCGATGCGCCATACCTCCAGAGCGCGCTCGTCAGCCTCGGCGTCGTCTGCGACACCTTCGAGACGGCGTGCACGTGGGAACGTTTCCCCGAGCTCCACGCCGCGGTGACGCGCGCCGTGGAGGGCGCGATGAAGGACGCCTGCGGTGGCGGCATCCTCACGTGTCGCTTCACGCACGTGTATCCGGACGGTCCGGCGCCTTATTACACATTCCTCGCGCCCGGCCGTGCAGGCGCGGAGATCGAGCAGTGGACCGCGATCAAGAACGCGGCGACGGACACGATCCTCGCGCACGGCGGGACGGTCACGCATCATCACGCCGTCGGCCGCGTCCATCGCTCTTGGTACGAGAAGGAGCGGCCTCCGCTCTTCGAGAGCACCCTCCTCGCGACGAAGGAGCGGCTCGATCCCGACGGCATCCTGAACCCGGGCTGCCTCCTCCCGCTGCGTGGCTGACCGGCCAACCGGCCAAAAAGCAAGACGGCCGCGGGGGAGAAGCCGCGGCCGTCTCGCTGAAGCAAAAGGAAGGAGAGAGCGGAGAGAGGAGAGAGCGAAGAGAGTCAGTAACAGACGGGGCCGTAGCCCTCGTTCACCTGCGGGGGCGGGAGCGCGAGCTCGGTGCCGGTAGCGGCGAAGTCGTTCGAGTCCTTCACGACGACGCCGCCATACGAGACGCTGTAGACGAAGTTCTCGAGGAAGACGCCGCGGCGGACGGACGGGCGGTAGTAGCCGCCGCAATACCCATTCGGGTTCGACTGCACGAGCGAGGTGTGGTCGATGCTTCCGACCTTGCTGAAGCCGGTTCCGAGGTCGACCTTGAAGAGCTCGAGGGTGCTCTTCATCCCGTCCGGACCAGCGTTGTACGAGTAGTACGGGAACGCGAGGAGGTTCTTCTCGGCGAAGTACGTGAACGCCTTGTGATCGTACTCGGCCTCGCTCGAGCCGTACTCCTGACCGGTGTACGTGAACTTGTGCATCACGATCGGGTTCGCGCCGTTGGTGACGTCGAAAATCTGGAGCTGCAGCCCCTGCTGGCGGCCGCCGCCGTCGGCATTGCGTCCGATCGTGAGGATGTGATTCGCGTCGAGCGGGTGCATGTACTCGCTGAAGCCGGGGATCTTGAGCGCCGCGAGCAGCGTCGGCTGCGCCGGCGACGTGAGGTCGACGACGAAGAGCGGGTCCACCTGACGGAAGGTGACGACGTAGCCGCGGTGCTCGACGAAGCGGACGCTGAAGATCTGCTCGTTCGGCGCGAGGTCACCGACGTCACCGATCTGATCGAGCCACGGCCCGTTCGGCGAGAGGGCGAACACGTGGTTCACGGTCGCCGGACGCAAGGGCGCCGGGCTCCCGTTCTGAGACGTCGAGAAGTCAGCCGAGACGTACTTTCCGTCCGTCGTGACGTACTGCCGGTTCTCGGTCGTCGCGATGCGGAGGACGTCGTCCTTCTCGTCGAGCGAGAACTGGTTCTTCACGCTGCCCACGACCGTCCCGGATGCGACGTAGTTGGGGAACTTCGCGTCCGTCTTGAACTCGAACTTGTGCACGTGCGTGCGGTTCGACGCGTACGCGACGACGTTCCCCGCCTGCGCGGTCCCGTTCAGAGGACGAACGCTGGCCGGCTTGGTGCCCGGCGTAGGCTCCGGAGGCGGAGCTGCATTGGTCGGAGGGGGAGGCGAGGCCGTGCCTGCATTGGCGCTGCCGCCGCCGCTGCTCGAGACCGGCACGTCACCTTGATCGTTCCACATGAACGGTGGCTCGACCCACGCATGCGCCGCGAGGTACAGCGTGTCCGCGTTGCCGTAGACGGTGTCGGCGCGGCCGAGGATGGCGGTCTGCTTCGGCGTCGCTGCCGGATCGGCGAGGTCGAGCGACGCGACCTCGGTGAGGCCGCTCTCGGTCGATCCTGCGCTCGGGACGTAGAAGTCCTCGCACGCGACCGTGTCCGCGCTCACTGCGCTGCCGTTCTTGACGAACGTGTACGGGAGCCAGTCCGTGAGCTCGCTGGCGTTGATGCTCGCGAGGTTTTCCGAGCGGAGCTTCTCGAGCGCGGCGATCATCGCCGTGCCCGTCTGCGGGTAGGGGTTCTCGCTCGTCGTGGTCGTCGTGTTGGGAGCGTCCGGCGCGCCCGTCGTCGGCGTCGTCTTGGACGCATAGAGCTCGCCGACGCTGTACTTGAGCTGCGGGCCGTACTGGTTGCCTTGGAGCACCGTCCGGACCTGCGAGCCGACGCGACGCGAGTCGAGGTAGCTGCCTTCGAAGTACACCTCGCGCGTGACGGTCGGCGTCGTGCCGTCGAGCGTCATCACCGTCACCTTCGTGAGGGGGATGTAGAGGCCGCTGCCGTTCGGAGGCGGGGCGATGTCCGCATCCACCGGGGCCGGCTTCGCGCCGCCCGTCGCATAGCCGTAGCCATAGCCGAAGTCGGTGTACTGCTTCTTCGGCGTGACGCCGGCAGCGGTGAAGACCGACGCGCCGTTCACCTGCGAGTAGACGACGACCTTGCCGTCGGCGACGAACATCTCCGTCGGAGTGCCTTCGATGTCGATCGTCGACATCTCCTTCAGGTCGTTCGCGGGCCACGCGTTCAGCACCTTGAACGCGCGTCCGTGGAGGACGTAGAGGTTCTTGCCGTCGTTCTTGACGATGTCGGCCTCGTCGACGCCCTTCACCTGGGTGTTCGTCTCGGAGTAGCTCGACGCGCTGTCGCTGCCGCCGTTCTCGACGGGGTCGCCGCCCACAGGCGCGGCCTGCGGCGGGGCCGAGTCGTCCGCGCTCGCGCGCTCACCAAACGCGGCGCCGGGACCACCGTAATAGCCGCCGAACGCGCACTCCGTGTCGCCGTACTTCGCCGTGCAGGCCTGGATTTGCTTGATCTGGAGGTCGATGCCCTTGTTGAGCTTGTAAGCGGCGTCGGCTCTCAGGTCGCCAAGGAGGTCGCCGCACCCCTTCGCCCGATGCAGGCTCGCGCGCGTGGTGCCGATCGCGGGGCCGCTCCCTCCCGAGGAGCCACAGCCCACCGTGGCGGCGGAAGCAAGCGCGGCAAGGACGACGAAAGCGGTCTTCGTGTGCATGCGATGGTCTCCGGGGCAAATGGCTCAGCAAGGCACGGACCATGTGTCGGTCGGCGTGCAAGTGATTGAAATGACATAATCTATTCCGGTGCTAAGGAACCCCCGCTCGGACAGCGCAGTCAGGCTGTGCCGGTGAGTGGCACACCGCGATCGTCATGCGGCCGGCCGAAGGAGGAGGAGGGCGCCCGCGCGGGCGTTGGTCCCGTGTGTCCCGTGCTAAAGACCGCGTCGTGCGGCCGACTCCGGAACAGCTCGCTTCTCTCACGCGCCTCGAGCGCGCTTCGTTCGAAATCGCCGATTTCCTGGCGCGCCCGGAGCTCTCCGTGCTGTCGAAGGCGTGGAACAGCGCCTTCATGGGCGGTCTGATCTACAGCTGCGGAGGCCGGCGCTTCAACATCCGCGGCCTCGAGCACCTCGCTCCGTTCGGCAAGAAGGACAGCGTCCTCCTCGTCGCGAATCACCGCTCGTTCTTCGACTTCTTCAGCATCAGCGCGATCCTCTACTGGCGCACGCAGCTGACGAAGCGGATCTTCTTTCCTGTTCGACAGAACTTCTTCTACGACAACCCGGTCGGTCCGCTCGTCAACGGGATCATGAGCGGCATGCGGATGTTCCCGCCGGTGATGCGCGACAAGGAGAAGCGCGCCTTCAACAACTACGTCGTCGCGCGCTGCATCGACGAGCTCAACCGCGATGACATCGGGACGGTGCTCGGGATCCATCCCGAAGGCACCCGCAACAAGGGCTCGGACCCGTACTCGTTCCTCCCGGCACAGCCCGGCGTCGGCCGCATCGCGCTCGGCGCCACGCGGGCGTACGTCATCCCCGTGTTCGCGCTCGGTATGGGCCAGAGCATCTTCGGCGAGATGAAGGTCAACGCGCTGGCGCCGAACGATCACCCGGTCGACATGTACTTCGGAGCGCCGATCGATTTCACCGATCTCCGTCCGAAGGCGAACATGGTCACGACACAGAAGCGCGCGGCAGATCGATGCCTCGACGGCATCAAGGCGCTCGCCGAGCGTCAGCGGCGCGATGCTGCCATCCGCGCCGGTCGCGATCCCGATGCCGACGTCCCCGTCTCCGAGCGTCCGGTCGCGCGCCCCGGCACGCCTCCGAACACATCGGAACGCTCTGCTCAATCGTCGGCGGATGCCTGAACGCGAGGCCGAAGCGCCCGCGAGCTCGGGCGCTTTGCGACCCAGCGGCGCGGCGAGGAAGAAGCGGTCAGCGCTCTCCGGGACGCCGCTCGTCTTCATCGCGCTCCTGCTCGGGATCGTTGCCGGAGGGCTGCTGCCGCAAGCCGATCACCCGATTGCGTTCCAGGTCTTTCAGTTCCTCTCGAAGAGCTTCATCACGCTCATCAAGGGGATCATCATCCCGATCCTCGTCGCCACGATCATCACGGGCATCGCGCAGACCGGTGATCTGAAGAGCGTCGGACGCATGGGCGCGAAGGCGCTCCTCTACTTCGAGGTCGTGACGACGATCGCGCTGTTCCTCGGCCTCGGCATCGCGAACGTCCTCAAGCCCGGCGCCGGGCTCCCGCTCACGTACGAGGCGCACACCGAGCTCGCCAAGCCGATGTCCGGATGGGACATCGCGCTCCACTCGCTGCCGTCGAACCTCGTGAAGCACGCCACCGAGGGCGACATCCTTCCGGTCGTCGTCTTCGCGGCGCTCTTCGGCATCGCCCTCGTCCGCGTTCCCAAGAAGCAAGGCGAGCCCGTGCTCCGCTTCTTCGAAGGCGTGGCGCAGGTGATGTTCAAGTACACCGAGATGATCATGAAGCTCACGCCCCTCGGCGTGTTCGGCGCGATGGCTTACAACGTGAGCCACATGGCGTCGGGAACACCGGGCGGGCCGCAGGGCTGGCCGGCGGTGTTCCTCCTCGTGAAGCACTACTCGGTGCTGGTCGCGAGCCTCTATCTCGCGCTGCTCGTCCTCGTCGTCTTCGTGTTCATCCCGGTGATGCTCGGCTTCCGCATCCCGGTCCGCGAGTTCTTCCGCCACATTCGCGAGCCGGCGACGATCGCGTTCTCGACGGCGTCGAGCGAGGCCGCGCTGCCACGTCTGCTCGAGCAGATGGAGAAGCTCGGCGTCCCGCGTCGCGTGGCGAGCTTCGTCATCCCGACCGGCTACTCGTTCAATCTCGACGGCTCGACGCTGTATCTCGTGCTCGCGTCGATGACGATCGCGCAGGCGGCGAAGATCGACATGCCATTCTCGACGCAGCTCGCGATGGTCTTCACGTTCATGCTGACGTCGAAGGGCGTCGCGGGCGTACCGCGAGCGACGCTCGTCATCATCGCGGGCACGTGCGCGACCTTCGGGCTGCCCGGCGAGGCAGGCGTCGCGATGATCCTCGCGGTCGACGAGGTGATGGACATGGCGCGCAGCGCGCTGAACCTCACCGGCAACGGGCTTGCGGCATGTGTCGTCGCGCGCTGGGAAGGCGTCTTCGGCGAGAAGGCGCCCGCGAGCAGCGATCCGGTTTCGACGGCGGCAGAAGAAGCAGCGTGATCCAGCCCGGCCCCTCACGGACGCCGGGCCGATTGGATAGACGATGATCCAGGCGCCGACGTAGGCGCACGAAGCGACACGAACGGAGCGTGCGCGCGGCCGGTGCTGCCGTAAGCTCTTGGTATGTCTTCTCGTGGCGTGAAGCGGCTCTCGTCCTACAGCCTCGCGGGCGCCGTCTTCGTTGCAGCATACGCAGGTGTGTTCGCGTGCTCGTCGACGAAGACGACGTACATCGACGAGCCGGAGGAGCCGGGCGTGAAGGATGCGGGCTTCGACACGAAGCCGTCGTCCGGGTCCGGGCTCGGCCTGCTCACGTTCATGCCGGACACGTCGTATTCCGGGTTCGACGGCACCCACACGTTCATCGTCCCGGTCGCGGTCTACGATTCGGGCGACGATCTGAAGGTCACCGCGAGCGATCCGTCCGCCGTCGAGATCACGCCGAAGCAGCTGACGAAGCCGGATCATCCCGACGGGACGACGGACAACGGCAAGTACTTCTTCGTCACGGTGAAGAAAGCGGGGACGATCACGCTGAAGGCGACCTCGAACGGGAAGAGCGCCGAGTCGACGATCACCGTCGCGGAGTACACGGCCGAGCGCTGGGCCGCGGGCGAGACTCGATACAAGAACGGCCGCGGCACCGATCCCCCGTGCACCGACTGCCACGTGAACGGGAAGGCGATCGACCATTCGCCCGCGGCGCTCGCCACGGCGACGGACGAGAAGATCGCCATCGTGATCACGACGGGCATCTCGACGAGCGGCTTCCCGATCAAGATCAACAACGAGCCCGGTCACAAGTGGACCGTCACCGACGAGGAGCGTGACGGCCTCATCACCTACCTCCGGAGCCTCGAGCCGCGCGGCTTCAAGTGATGCGCAAAAACTGTCGCACCCATCGTAGGACCTCCGCGACTGCTTTCGCGCGCGTCACCACTGGATCTCCGCGAAGAGCGCTCTGAGCTTCGCTCCTCGCGCAGGCTGGACGTGTGACACCCAGGCGATCATCCCTTCGAGGTGTGCACGGAAGTCCGGGCGTCCACCTCGATTCTGCCGTTGCGGGCCGAAGCGAACGCAGTTGTACAGGATCGCCTTCAGCCGTTCGAAGTCCGCTCGTCGGATCGACGGGGCGTGGTTCACGACTAGCCCAGTGACCTCCTGCCGAACGGCAGCACGCATGATCCGCGTCTTCCGATGCTGCACGACGAAGCCCTCCTCGAGAGCGATGGCGGCGACGAGCGTCCCGAATCGCTTCACCGGGTGCCGCGCGAAGTCCTCGTCACCGGAGAAGACGAGGTCGTCGGCATAACGTGTGTATGTTGCATGTGCTGCCCGTGCTGCTGCGCTGAGACGAACGTCGAGCCCGTACGCGCATAGGTTGGCGATCGCGGGTGAGGTCGGCGCACCTTGCGGAAGATGCCGCGCCCGACACCGGGCACGCGCTCGTCGCGCAGCCCAGATCTCTGCAGGTGCGAGATCGCGTACGGGAAGCTCCGGATTCGGCGGGGCAAAGGTCGTGCAGATCCCGGCCAGCAAGCGCGCGACCTCGAACGGGTAGCCGGCAGACCGGAACATTGCCGCGACGCGTGCTGCCGGAATCGAGACGAAGAAGTCTTCCAGGTCCATCCGGAGCACGACGTCGCGTCCGGCGTGGGAGGCTGCATGCGTTCGCACGCCTCGCTGTCGACGAAAGCCGTGCGCGGCCTCGTGCGGCGGAATGCGGTCGAGGAGATCATGGAGAATGCGCCGCTGGAGCTCCTTCAGGGACTGCTTGGGCGCCTCGACGAGTCGAGCTCCACCGGAGCGTTTCGGAAGCCAACGGCGATGGTAGTGGTCGAGTCGAACGTCTCTCCCGCGCCGCGCGATACCTCGCGGATCTGCGAACCAGAGCAGATCGGTCATCTCGAGGCCGAGCCACCTAGCAAGATCTCCCGCCGTATCGAGTCGAGGGAGCCCCCACTCCGGATGCGCGTCGCGCATGGCCAGCGCGGGCGCGACGAATGTGATGTGGAAGGACGTCATCGAGGCGCAAGCGCGACGAACGGCCCTGTCGTCCGCCAGACGCGCCGCGAGGAGATCGAATCGGTCGCGAGGTGCACCGTCGGGAAACGCAGCGACGGTCCTTCGCGCGAGCGCTCGGAGCCATGGGCTCGGGTGTCCGAGCGCGTACGCTCCGCGTCGAGCCATCGATGCGGGCGACCAGGTCCCGTCGAGGAACGCTGCCGCGATCGCTTCAGCGACGATCCGTGGATCCATGTCGGGTCAAGAGGCGGCGGCGTGCTCCAACGAGACCAGTCTTACGTGACGGGCCGGGCGTCATCGCGCCCCTGGCGTCATGTGCTGAAAGCCATGCTCAGAAAGATCCCCCGAGGTAACCTCGGGGAGGCTGCGGTCCGCGCGAGGCGGAGCCGCGGCCGGCTTGGAGCGCGCCGCCGCACGGGGCGATGCTCGCACGAACGACAGGAGTTGTTGAGGGGTCCGATCAGCGCGCGCGGAAGGCCGTTCATCCGCGTCGAGGTCCGCGACTGCGAGAGAAAGTAACCAACGGCGACTTTTCTCGAAAAATCGACGTTTCGAGGAGCTCAGCCGCCCGCGCGCCGCACCGGTGTCGTTCACGAGACGCCACCGACGCTTGCGCCCGGGCCGCGAGTTCGTCGAAACTTCGCGACCTACATGCAAAAGCCCATTCGCCGTACGGCCGTCATCGGAGCCGGGGTCATGGGCAGCGGGATCGCTGCTCACTTCGCCAACGCTGGACTCGAGGTCCTCCTCTTGGACATCGTCCCGCCGAACCTTTCCGATGCGGAGAAGAAGGACAGGAACAAGCGTAACGGGTTTGCCGCAGGCGGCCTCGAGAAGGCGCTCAAGGCGCGCCCGGCCGCGTTCTTCCACAAGGACAACGCGCGGCTCGTCACGGTGGGCAACACCGAGGACGACTTCGACAAGCTGAAGGACGTCGACCTCGTCATCGAGGCGATCATCGAGAAGATGGAGGCGAAGCAGGCCCTCCTCGAGCGCCTCGAGAAGGTCGTCTCGGACCACTGCATCGTCGCTTCGAACACGTCCGGCCTCCGCATCGAGGAGATGACGAAGGGCCGCTCGGCGACGCTGAAGAAGAACTTCGTCGTCCTGCACTTCTTCAACCCTGTCCGTTACATGAAGCTGCTCGAGATCGTCGCCGGTCCCGAGACGGACAAGGCGGTTCTCGATCACGTCGTGAAGTTCGCACAGGACACGCTCGGCAAGGGCGTCGTCTTCGGCAAAGACACGCCGAACTTCGTCGGCAACCGCATCGGCGCCCACGCGATGATGGCGACCATCCACCAGATGCTCGCCGACGGCCTCACGCCGGAGGACGTCGACAACATCACGGGCACGCCGATGGCGCACCCGAAGAGCGCGAGCTTCCGCACGGCGGACCTGGTCGGCCTCGACACGTTCGCCCACGTCGCGGACAACTGTTACCAGTCGCTCACGAACGACGAGGACCGCGACGTCTTCAAGGTGCCGGACTACGTCCGCAAGATGGTCGAGAAGAAGCTCCTCGGCAACAAGACGAAGGGTGGCTTCTACAAGCGGACGCCGGACAAGCAGATCTTCACGTTCGATCCGAAGACGGGCGACTACCGGCCGAAGGGCGGCGACGAGTCGATCAAGGCGGCGACGAAGTCGATCTCGAAGATCGAGGATCCGAAGGAGCGCGTCCGGAAGCTCGTCGCCGATCAGGGCAAGGCGGGCGACTTCGCGCGCAAGGTCCTCTACCGCAGCCTCGCCTACTCGGCGCGCCGCGTCGCTCCCGGAGGGGGCGCGGACAAGGGAGGCGAGATCGCCGATTCCGTCCAGGCCGTCGATGACGCGATGAAGTGGGGCTACAACTGGGAGCTCGGACCGTTCGAGACCTGGGATGCGCTCGGCTTCGCCGAGACGGTCGACGCCATCGAGAAGGCCGGCCACAAGCTGCCCGATGCGATCAAGAAGATGAAGGCGAGCGGCGCCACCGGCTTCTACAAGGAAGGCCCGGACGGCCGCTCCGAATGGAGCCTCGCGAAGAGCGAGTACGTGAAGCAGAAGCAGGACCCGCGCTACCGGACGCTCCGCCAGGTGCGTCAGGGCGACAAGCCGGTCCTCACGAACGACGGCGCGGAGGCATGGGACCTCGGCGATGGCGTGCTCGGCCTCACGTTCAAGACGAAGGCGAACAGCATCGACCCCGACAACATCATGATGATCCACAAGGCGGTCGAGCGCGCCGAGCGCGACTTCCGCGCGATGGTCATCGTGAACGAGGGCGACCACTTCTGCGTTGGCGCGAACCTCCTGCTCGTCGTGATGAACGCGAGCCAGGGCCAGTTCGAGCCGATCAAGGAGATGGTGAAGAACTACCAGTACGCGACGCAGCGGATGAAGTACGCGCACGTGCCGGTCGTCGCTGCGCCGTACGGCATGACGCTCGGCGGCGGTCTCGAGCTCTGCTTCGGCTGCGACGGCGTGCAGGCCGCGGCCGAGACGTACTCCGGCCTCGTCGAGGTCGGCGTCGGCCTCATCCCCGGCGGCGCGGGCACGATGAACATGCTCTGGCGCGCGCTCGAGGGCATTCCCGAAGGCGCCAACGTCAACACGTACGAGTACGTGACGCAGGTCTTCAAGAACATCGCCCTGGCGAAGGTCGCGACGAGCGCGGAGGAGGCGAAGGCGCTCGGTTACTTCCGCCGCACGGATGGCGTCTCGTTCGACAAGGCTCGCCAGGTGCACGAGGCGAAGGCTCGAGCGATCGGCATGGCCGAGGCTGGTTACCACGCGCCGGTGCCGCGCGCGTATCGCCTGCCCGGCGAGAGCGGCATCGCCACGCTCGGCATGATGGTCGACACGCTCGTCGCCGGCGGCTACGCCTCCGAGCACGATGCGAAGATCGCGCGCAAGCTCGCGCATGTCCTCTGCGGCGGCGTCGGCGGCGCCACGCGCGACGTCACCGAGGACGAGATGCTCGAGCTCGAGCGCGAGGCCTTCGTCAGCCTGTGCGGCGAGCCGAAGAGCCAGGAGCGCATGCAGTACATGCTGATGAACAACAAGCCGCTCCGGAACTGAGCGGCCGCGTCCCACATCGAAGAGAGGAAGTCGCCATGAAAGACATCGTCATCCTGGACGCGGTTCGCAGCGCGGTTGGGCGTGCACACAAGGGATCGCTCGCCCAGAAGCGTCCCGACGAGCTCGCCGGGGAGGTCCTCCGCGGCCTCTTCGCGCGCAACCCGAAGCTCGACAAGAACGAGATCGAGGACCTCGTCCTCGGTTGCGCGATGCCCGAGGGCGAGCAGGGGCTGAACGTCGCCCGCGTCGTCGAGCTGCTCGGCGGGCTGCCGATCGAGGCGAGCGCGCAGACGATCAACCGCTTCTGCGCGAGCGGCCTCCAGGCCATCGCGACGGCTGCGGGCGCGATCGCGATCGGCTCGGCCGACGTCATCGTCGCCGGCGGCGTGGAGTCGATGAGCATGGTGCCGATGACCGGCAACAAGCTCAGCGCTTCGCCCGAGGCGATGGAGACGTGCCCGGCCGTGTACACGCCGATGGGCATCACGGCGGAGAACGTCGCGGCGAAGTTCAACGTCAGCCGCGAGGATCAGGACAAGTTCGCGCTCTCGAGCCAGAAGAAGGCCTCGATGGCGATCGAGAAGAAGATCTTCGCGAAGGAGATCGTCCCCGTCACCGCTTACCGCTACAACGGCAACTCGAAGACCGCGTTCTCGTTCGAGGTCGACGAGCTCCCGCGCCCGGACACGACGGCCGAAGGCCTCGCATCGCTCAAGCCGGCCTTCTCGGCGAAGGGCTCCGTCACGGCGGGTAACAGCTCTCCGCTCTCCGACGGCGCGGCCGCCGCGATCGTCATGAGCGGCGAGAAGGCGAAGTCGCTCGGCCTCACCGGCCTCGGCTACCTGCGCGGGTTCGCCACCGCGGGCGTCGATCCGGCGATCATGGGCATCGGTCCGATCCCGGCGATCCGAAAGCTCCTCGCGAAGACGGGCATGAAGATCGATCAGATCGACATGTTCGAGATCAACGAGGCGTTCGCGAGCCAGGCGGTCTACTGCCAGCGCGAGCTCGGGATCCCCGACGAGAAGCTGAACGTCAGCGGCGGTGCGATCGCGCTCGGCCACCCGCTCGGCTGCACCGGCGCGAAGCTCACCGCGACGCTCCTCCACGCTCTCCACCGCACGAACAAGAAGTGGGGCATCGTCTCGATGTGCATCGGCGGCGGTCAGGGCGCAGCGGCGCTGTTCGAACGCGCCTGATCGCGACGAGCCGCATCGGGTGATCGGCCCGAGCGGCTCGGCGGACGGGCCTCGCCTGCGGACTCCGGACGTGTACGCGCGCCGTCCGGAGCCCGTGCCCGTCGGTGAAGTGGTCGCGCGCGCCGAGGGGGAGGGGGCCTGCGGCGCGCATCCCGTCGGCCGCGAGCGCCTGGCGCGATCTCACGCGACCGTGTGCAGGCCCTTGCCGGGCCGCATCACGTGAGGGGCCTCGCGCTTGCAGCTCGCGCGTGCATGAACAAAGGCACCCTGCTCCTCGCGATCGGCATCATCGGCGCCGCGGCGCTGGCGGCCTGCGGCGGAGGAAAGGCGGCGGCGACGCCCGGACACGAGAAGAAGGTCGGGACGGCGATGCTGGAGTCCGCCGCCGAGGCTCTCCAGGACCTGAGCCCCGTCCGCGGCATCGACTACTACCTCGATGCGTTCCACGTGATGCGCGACGACCCGAGCTACATGATGGAGGCGCACCACTACTGCCGGGACGTGACGGAGGAGCTCACGCAGTGTGTCCTCTTCGACGGATTGGGCAAGAACGCGCATCTCGTCGGCGTCGAGTACATCGTCTCGGAGCGGCTGTTCGAGTCGCTCCCGCCCGACGAGAAGAAGAGCTGGCATCCGCACAACTACGAGATCCTCTCCGGGCAGCTCATGCTGCCCGGTGTTCCCGAGGCTGCGGAGAAGGCGGCGCTGAAGAAGAAGATGAACAGCTACGGCAAGACGTGGCACTTCTGGGACACGGGGCACTGGGACGAGCCGCGCGGTGATGCTCTCCCGATCGGCGCGCCGATGCTCGCGTGGTCCTTCAACCGCGACGGTGAGATCCCGGAGGCGCTCCTCGAGCAGCGCGATCGGCGGCTCGACGTCCGCACTGCCGATCGCCGCAGAGCTCTCGCGGATCTCAGCGCGATCGCGCGGCCACAAATGGGCGTCGACCTGCTCCGGTCGAAGCTACACGGCCACGGCGCCCCTCCCGGGGTCGTCGACAAGGCCGGCCGGTGAGTGACGCTCACTCGTAGGCGGGCTCGGACCTCGAGAGGCGGGACCTACCGAGAGGGCCTGCACACAATCAGCGCGAAGGGCCGCGGCGCTTCGGAGGGGCGTGGCCGCCGCCAGGGCGACCTCCGGCCTTGTGGCCGCCCGGCTTCTGACGCCACGGCGGACCGCTCGGCTTCTTCGACCCTGTCTGGACGCGATCCCACGGCTTGCCCGCGCCTTTGCCCTTGTGAGGAGAAGGAGAGGGGCGTTCCTTCGCCGCTCGCGAAGGGCGATCCTTCGGCACCGACGGACGATCCCTCGGCACCGACGGACGATCTTTCGCGACGCGCGTCGTCGATGCGCGCTCCTTCGGGATGGAGGGACGCTCCTTCGGAATCGATGGGCGATCCTTCGGCACACGCGCCGTCGAAGGACGCTCCTTCGGAACCTGAGCGGTCGAAGGACCATCCGCCGGAAGACCCGCTGCCTCTCTGGCGGCGGCGCGCGAAGGGCGATCGTCGGGGGCCTCGACGGTCTCGCGTTGGTCGCGCTCGCGTCGCGCGCCGAAATCGGAGCCGCCCTCGTAGGAGCGCCCGCGGTCCGAACCATGCTGGCGCTCTGCGCGCTCGCGGTTGGCCGTCTCGTCGAGCCAGCGCCGCACGTGCACGCGCGGATCGCGCGGGTCGGGCTTCGACGTGGCGCGCTCGAAGTCCTCGGCGAGGTTGCTCGAGACTTCGATGACGGACGACGTCCGGCCGATGCGGATTGCGCCGATGTCGCGGCCTTCGATCTTGCCGCGACGGCACATCATCGCGACGAGCCGGCGGGGATCGGCGCCGTGGGACTCGCCCCACGAGACGCGGAACGGGACGAAGGCGCCGCCCTCGCGCCGTCCGCCGCCACGACGCTGCTCGCGCTGGTCGCCGTCGCCGTATTCGCGACGCCGCGTTGCGCCCGCTCCGCGGGGAGCTTGCGACGGCGGATTGATGATCGTGATCTCGCGCGGCTCGGCCTGCATCCGGCGGAGCGCGTGCGCGACGAGACGCGCGACCGCTCGCGCCGGCTCGGAAGCGGCAATGATGCGCTCGGCCAGCTCGAGACTCCGCGGCTCGAGCGTCTCGCCCTCGGCGAGGTCCGCGGTGACGTCTGCGAAGAGGCTCTCCTCGCGTGCATCGCGGATGGCGTCGGCGCTCGGGATCGCCTCGAACCTCCAGCGAACGCGCGCGCGTCCGAGCAGTCCGACGGTGCGCGGGAGCTCGCGCTCGGTGACGAGCACGGAGCTGATGCCTTTCTTCCCCGCGCGTCCGGTGCGGCCGCTCCGATGCGTGTATGCGTCGGCATCGGTCGGCGGCTCGGCGTGGACCACGCGCGTGACGTCCTGCACGTCGATGCCGCGTGCAGCCACGTCCGTCGCGACGAGCGCATCGACGTTGCCGCGCTTGAACGCGGCGAGGGCGCGATTGCGCTCGGCCTGCTCCATCTCGCCCGAGAGCATCGCGATGTTGAAGCCGGCTTCGGAGAGCGAAGCCGCGATGTCGGCGACGTCGGCCCGGGTCCGCGCGAACACGAGCGACTGCGAGCCCGGATTCTCGAGGAGAAGATTGATGATCGCGGCGAGCCGCTCGCGCGGGTGCACGAGATGGAGGAGGTGCTCGATGTCGAGGTTCGCCGTGCCGAGAGGCGTGCCTTCGACCAGGAGGGGATCCTTCTGGACGCGATCGGCGAGCGCCTTCACCTCGCGCGGGAACGTCGCCGAGACGAGATGCGTGCGGTGCTCCGGCGGTGGGAAGCCGAGGATCGCCTCGATGTCCTCGCGGAAGCCGAGATCGAGCATCCGATCGGCCTCGTCGAGGACGACCGTTCTCGTCGCGGACGGATCGATCGCGCCACGCTTCAGGTGATCGAGCAGGCGGCCCGGCGTGCCGACGATGATCGCGGGCTTCGCGCGGAAGGCGCGGAGCTCGTCGCGATAGCCGCCGCCGCCGGTGACCGAGGCGACGCGGGCGCCGAGCGGCCCATAGAGCCACGCGAGCTCTTCTTCGACTTGCTTGGCGAGCTCGCGCGTGGGCGTGACGACGAGCGCGCGAGGTCGCGCTCGCTGATCGCGCCCTTTGACGTTGCCGGACGGCTCTTCGCCGGAGGCGGGAGGTTCTTCGTCGGGCTCGTCGGCACGGACGTCGTCGCGGAGCGTGAGCCCGATCGCGACGGTCTTGCCCGAGCCGGTCTGCGAGCTGATTCGCAGATCATGGCCCTGGAGCTCCGGCGCGAGGACGGCCTCCTGGACGGGGGTGAGCCTTTCGAAACCTTTGTCCTCGAGCGCCCCCGCGAGCTCGGGTCCGATGGTCTCTTCCAGCGTTTCGCGTAACGACGGGACTGCTTGTGTAGTGGTCAGGGGCACTCGCTTCCGAGGGGCGGGTCGGGGTTACAGTACACGAAACCCCCGCCGCTCGTCTGTGTCAGGAGGACGATCGTATTAGCGCGAATCGCGCCGTCGATCGTCGACAGAACGCGCGTGACCGCATCTGCTTGAGCTTTGTTCGCGGCGAAAACGTGGAGGATCTGCTTCCCCCACTTGTCCTCGGGCTTCACCCGAGTGGTGCTCTGGTTGATGCCCTCGAGCTTCTTCTGGATGAGCGCTTTCACGTCCGAGTCGGGGAACGACTGATTCTTCGGGCGGTACGCGCGCGTGACACTGACGCCGATCTTCTTGCCCGCGATCTCGACGAGCATGTCCGTGATCGCTCCCGATGTGCCGTCGTACGCGATCTCCGTTTCGGTCTTGAGGAGCTTCGCTCCCTCGCACGCATGGAGCACCTCGAAGCTCATGACTTCCGACTCGATCGAGCTGCCGCCTGCGTTGGGCGTGTCCATCATGCGCTGGCCGTCGGTCGAGATGGTCGTCTTGTCGTAGGACTCACCTGCGACGAAGGTGAGCTCGTTCTTCTCGAACGTGGAGGTCGGGGTCGTGAGCTGCGTCTTCACGATGCCGCACGAGCCGGTGAGCGTCCCGAGGATGTCGCCCGGGGTCGTCGATCCCGGATCGGGATTGGACGGCTCGGCGTCGTCGGGCGCCTTCGTATCGTCGCCGCCGCGATCCGATCCGCTCGGCTGCTTCGTCGGCGCGGGCTCGACTTCCCCCGTCGGCTCGGGACCCGAAGGACCGGTGCTCGGCTGCGCAGACACGGAGCACGCCGCGGCGAACGCGACGAACAGAGCGACACCGATACGACGAAAGACGAGCACCAGAGCCTCCTCACGAAGCGAGCGCACGCCGCGCCCGCACACCGCCCTGAACGACCTTGGAGCACATTGTGGGCCATTCGCAAGAGTGCGAAATCACACGAGGCGTTGGCTCACAACCTGATCATGGGGTGGGCTTCCGATCCCCCAGGCCGCCTTGCAGCTGCAGTACGATCTGCGCAGCCGAATGCGCGGGCTCGACGTGGGGATCATCGGAAGCGGCACCGCAGGGAGCGCGGCGGCGTTGTTCCTCGCCCGCGCCGGACATCGCGTGACGCTCTACGAGCGCGTTTCGTCGCCCGGCCCCGTCGGCGCCGGAATCACGCTGCAGCCGACCGGCCTTCACGTGCTCACGCGGCTCGGGCTCTACATGCAGGTGGTATCGCGGGGCGCGCGCATCGATCGCCTCCTTTGCGAGACGAAAGACACCCGGGTGCCGCTCGCCGATCTGACCTACGAGACCGTCGGTGAGGGGCTATTCGGGCTCGGGCTCCATCGCGGCGTCCTCTTCGAGGCGCTCTTCGGCTCGGCGGAGAGGGAGCGCAACATCACGATCGAGACCGGCGTCGAGATCGTCGACCTCGAACGCGCCGAGCCCGCTTCGACGCGAGCTCCTTCCCGTTGGTCGTGGCTCGTCGACGTCGCTCGCGAACGACACGGTCCGCACGAGCTCGTCATCGTCGCCGACGGCGCACGCTCGCAGCTCCGTGACGACACGAGCACGAGCAAACGCATCGAGCGGTATCCATGGGGCGCGCTCTGGTTCGTCGGACGCGATACGAAAGAGCCGACGGACCCGATGGCGCACACGCTCCATCAAGTCGTCGACGGCAACCAGCGATTCCTCGGTCTCCTGCCGACCGGTCTACCGCCGTCATCGAGAGGAACCTCGCAGACGCCGACCCAAAAGCTCGTGAGCCTGTTCTGGAGCATCCGCGGCGATCGGCTGAACGCCTGGCGCGAGCGTGGCCTCGACGCGTGGAAGAAGGAGGTCGCCGAGCTCGCGAAGGTGGCCGAGCCGGTGCTCGATCAGATCCACGACGAGAGTCAGGTCCTCTACGCCGCGTACCACGACATCGTGATGCACCGCTGGCACACGCGGAACGTGGTGTACCTAGGCGACGCGGCCCACGCGACGAGCCCGCAGCTCGGCCAAGGATGCAACTTGGCGCTCTGGGATGCGATGGAGCTGCACGACTGCATCGAAGAAGAGCCGCGCGATCTCGCGGCCGCGCTCGCACGCTATTCGCGTCGGCGCGAGGAGCACCTCGCGTTCTATCAAACCGCGACGCGCTGGCTGACGCCGTTCTTCCAGGGCGACGACGTGATGCTCGGTCACTTGCGCGACGTTGCGATGCCGCTCATGGGAAAGATCTCCGTGTTCAAGCGGCTGATGACGCTGAGCATGCTCGGCGTCATGGATGGCTTTCTCGGGCGCACGCTCACGCTCCGATTGCCAGAGCGCGCGCCCGAAACCTGAGTGGCCGCGCGACGCACTACTGGACGCGGATGCGCACGCTCTGCCAGGCGACGCCGCCGCGATTGTCTCGCACGACGACCCAGATCGGGTAGACGCCCGGTGCACGCGGGGCCGTGTACTCGTTCTCACTGAAGGTCGTGAGGTCGGTGGCGTCGCGCCCCGTTCGATCGTCGCGGAACGAGCCGCCGTTGTCGGCGGCGAACCACGACGTGCGCATGACCTCACGCTGCTCGCTGAGCTGACGCGTCTCGAGGCTGAATGCGAGGTACCGCTCGGCGCCGCCGCATCCGCGCTCGGGCTTGCAGTCCTGCTCGCATTGGCCGGCGCCCGTTTCCTTCGTCTCCGTCGGGCCGCAATACCCATCTCCGCATGCGTCCGTCACGGGGCATGCCGGCCACGAGACGCGAAGCGTGATCACCTGACCGGGAGCGACGACGAGCGGCTCGGCGTTCGGATCGGCCTCGAGTGCCTGCAGCACCTGGGGCCCGCTCGGCAGCTGGGCGGAGACGGACTCGATGATGGGATTGCTGTTGACGTGATAACCGCGATTGAACTGAGTGGTCTGCTCCTGCGACGCCCCGGGCAATCCACACCGAATGCGAACTTTCGCGATCGCGGGAACGACAAGATCGGGAGTGGGCCGATAGAGGACCCGGAGCGGCTGATAATAGCCGCCGGTGACGTCCGGGTCGGCGGGCCGGTACGCCTGGTCCTCGGGGACGTCGGGCCCGAACTGCCGGCACGCGTTCTCCGGCACGGGAGCCGTCGCTTCGGGGCCCTTTCCGACGTTCACGGTGTAGCTCGCGTCGTCGTAGAAGCACGCGACGTTGACGTCGTTGAGCTCCTTGAGCGGCGTCGGCAGCGTGCAGAAGGACCAGTCGAGCTCGGCGTCCGTCACGGAGCCGAGTGGGTTTGCGACGAGCGCGCGGTACTTCGCCGGCTTCGCGAGCCCCGTGTCGGGGTCGAGGATGCGGGTCCACTCCGCGGGCTCCGCCTGGATCGCGAGCACGCGATAGTTCTGCACCTCCGACGGACGCTCCGCGAACTCGGGTTTACAAGAGGCGGCTACGAGAAGAGCCACCAGGCCAAAAGAGAGGGGCGTTCTCACCAGTCCAGCCTCGCGCCCACCACTGCCAGCGTGGGCAAGCCAGTGATGTAGTTCCTGGCCGTGTAGTTGTAGTTGTAGACGATGTCCTCGCGATTCTTCCGATTCGTGATGTTCTGCACGTCGGCGTAGAGCTCGAGCTTCGTCGTGTCCCAGTTGAAGCGCTTGCTCAATCGCAAGTCGGCCTGCGCGAAGTCGGGAATGCGAACCGAATTTTGCTTTCCGAATACCGGCTCGTAGAGGTCGCGTCGCGAGTTGTAATAGGCGCCGACGACCGGCGTTCGAGGCATTCCCGTCGCGTAGCGCAGTCGGGTGCCGATCTCGAATCCGAGCGGAAGCTCGTACGAGGCGACGAGCGTGGCAACGTGCGTCTGGTCATAGTCGAACAGCCGCCAATCGCTCTCCGGCGTGTCCTTTCGCTCGGAGCGGATGTAGCTGTAGCTGAGCCATCCGAAGAAGCCCTTCGCGAGCTCCTGTCGCACGAGGAGCTGCGCGCCGTACGCGCGACCCTGGCGGGTGTTGAGGAGCGCCTGTCCGGTCTGCGGCGCGGGGAGGGGACTCCGCGCAGCGAGGTCCTCGGACATCGAGGTGAAGGCGGTCGCCTCCGCGGAGAGCTTCTCGAGGATCCGGTAGTTGAAGCCGGCGAGGTAGTGCGAAGCCTTCGCGAAGCCGAGCGTCGGATTGCCGAAGACGGGGGAGAGGTCCTCGGCGTCGGGCGCCTGGTGGTACTGGCCGTAGGCCGCCTTGAGGCGCAGCTTCTCGGAGAGCTGGTAGTTCGCAGCGAGGCGCGGCTCGGCGACGGTCTCGTTACGGAGGTAGCCGCGCTGCTCCGTGCCGTCCTTCGTCGGGAACTGCTTGTCGCCGCTCACCACGAACGAGTCGAGGCGTGCGCCCGGGACGACGTGGAGCTTGTTCCCGAGGAGCTCGATGTCCGCCTGAACGTACGGCGCGATGCTCCCGATCATGACGTTCCACTGATCGAAGTTGACGACGTCGTTCGGCGGCTGGCCGAACACGGTGATGTCACCTTCGCGCGGCGGGAGGATCGTCGCACCGCGGCGGCGGATCGAGTTGTCGGACGCCTCGATGTCGATACCCGTGTTGACGAGGACCATCGGCGCGACGCGCCCGCGCCACTTCGCGCGGACGCCGAACACGGTGGCCTCGGTCGTCTGTTCGGTCGGCGTGGTGCCGAACCGCTGCGCGAAGTCGAACTTGTCGGTACCGAATGAAGGTGTGACCGTGACCGACGAGCCGTCCGAGAACGAGCGGCGATAGGTCGCGAGAATGCGCTTGAAGCTCGTCCCGCGCTCGTCGGAGATCGTCTGCGCAGGATCGGGGTTCGTGACCGTGCGGCGCAGCCGATCGTCGGCGGCAATGCCGATCACGGAGACCGTCTCGTTCTCTCCGAGGTCTTGCTCGATCTTGAACTGACCGTCGAAGAAGCGCGGGATCGGGACGAACTCGCTGACGTCCTCCTTCGTGAACAGGCTGAGCGTCTCGTTGAGATAGCTGCCGCGTCCGGCGATCGCGACGCGCGTCGTCTTCCCGACTGGCACCTCGAGGAGGCCCGAGGTGTCGATGACGTCGCTCGAGATGTAGCCGTGGAAACGGTCGTTGCGGAGCGCGCGGCTGTCGACGGTCACGAGGCCGCCGAGTCCGCGTCCGTATTCGGCGCCGTAGCCGCCCGGCGCGAGGTCGATCGCGCGAACGAGGTCGGAGTTGACCGTCGCTCGGAAACCGCCCGTATGGTAGAGCTGCGGAATGCGCACGCCGTCGAGATAGACGCGCGTGTCCTGAGGTGCGGCTCCCCAAACGACGAGCGCACCGGATCCGAACGCCGCGCGACCGACGCCGGGAAGGTTCTGGACGACGCGAAGTGCTTCGCCGCCCGTGCCGGGGACGCGGCGTGCCTCCTCGGTCTTGATCGCGACCGTCGTCGTTTCCTTCTGGATGCGCGGCGCGATGACCTCGATGGTCATCGAATCGCCGTCCTCGCCGGCGTCGGGCTCGACCCTGTATTTGACCTCGAGTCCCTTCTTCGGCTCGATCGTCTCTTCGGTCTTCACCGTCGCGATGCCGGGGCCCGACACGGTGATCGTGTACGTGCCGGCGGACAGATCTTCGAACTCGAAGTACCCGTCCTCGTCCGTGGTCGCGTCGGCGACCTGCAGCTCGCGCTTCTTCCCGGTCTCGTCCTCTTCCGTCTTCGAGATCCGGATGTGGATGTTCGGGAGCGGGCGACGCTTCTTCCTGCCTGCGCTCGCGTCGAGGACCTCGCCGGAGAAGTTGACCTGCGGTCCGAGGTCGACCATCTCCTCGTGGAAGGTGAAGTCGTAGCGGAACGTGAGCTTCACCGGCGCGGGCTTGCCGTCGATCTCGGCAGGCGTGAACTTGAAGCGCTTCGCCGATTCGACGGCGGCGGCATCGAACGCGGGTCCGGCAGTCCCGAGGACGACGACCTCGGTGACGTCGCCGTGGTCCGAGACTGCCAGCTGCAGCGTGACGGCAGCGGTTCGTCCAGAAGCCTTCTCCGCTTCCGGATAGGGCGCTTCGACCTCTTTGAAGTTGGTGAGTTGAGGCGCTTTCGTGAGCTTGCCGCCACGCGGATTCGTGTCGCCGGTCCCCGCTGCGCCCTGTTGGGCATATGCGGGAATCGAGGACAGACAGAGTGCAGAGCCAACGAACAGCGCGCAAGCGGCGCGGAGCACGGGATTACTAATCTCCGAGACGGAAGGCATAGTTGATCTTCATCGCCTTCTGGAATCCGGGGACGCACCGCGGGGCGGGCTCGAACTCCGTCTTCTGAATGGCGGTGATGGCTGCTTGGTCGAGGCCGTGACCGAGACCGGTGAGCACTTTTGCGCTCGTTACTTTTCCACTGCAATCGATGATCGCTTCGACGGTGACCGTGCCCTCGATCTCGGCGCTTCGCGCTTCGTCGGGGTACACGGGCTTCACGCGAGCGGTGGGCTTCGGCTTCCACGCCGCGATCTCGGCGGCAAGGTCGGGACCGTTGCCGCTCGGAGGCGCCGTGTTCAAGACCTTCTCGGCCGGCTTCGGCTCCGTCTTGGTCGTCTGACCGGGCTGTCCGCCCTTGCCTTCCGGGACGGCGAGGGTTCCACCACCTCCGCCACCACCGAGGCTCAGACCGAAGTCGGGTAGGGCTTGCATCGCCGCCGACGGCGCGTTGTTCACGACGGGCTCGCTCGGCGGGGGCGCGACGGGAGGCGGCGGAGCGACCGCCTTGGCCTGCGGCTGAAGGACTTCCTTCGGCGCTTCGATCGGCTTCGGGGGCTCCTTCTTCTTCTCCTCTTCCTTCTTCTTCTGCTGGTCGACCATCGCGATGAGGGTCTCGCGTTTCTCCACCTGCTTTGCCTTCTTCGAGATGAAGGCAAAGCCGCCTACGTGGAGGGCGAGACTGGCGACGATGAGGACGCTCGTACGCACGACGACCTCACTGGTTTTCTTGCACGTTGATCGCGAACTTGGTCAGGCCTTCGACCTTCGCAAGGTCGACCACGTGGACGACGCTTCCGTGGAGAGCGTTCTTGTCCGCGCTCACGACGACGCTGGTGTTCTCATCCGCCGCGGCGGTTTCCTTCAGCTTTGCAACGAGACCCGCCTCATCGACCTTCTGCTCGTTGAAGAAGTACTGCCCGTCCTTGGTCACCATGACCGCAGCGACCATCGGGACGGAGTCCGCCGGGCTCGACGTCTTCGGGAGCTCCACCTTGAGGCTCTTCGAGACGATGTACGTCGCCGAGACCATCATGATGACGAGGAGCACGAGCATCACGTCGACCATCGGCGTGATGTTGATCTCGGCGATCGGCGCTCGTCCGCCGCCGCCCTTCGTCGTTCCACCGCCCATGGGTCACCTCCTTCTACGTCTCAGTGAATCTCGATTGGCAATCAGCTCGGCGACGCTGCGAGAGAGGTCGTGCTCTCACGCGGCTTCTTCGTCGACTCGATACCGTTGCTGGCAGCGTGGCTGACCGCGTGCTCCTTCGACGTGAGCTGCGCCACGACGTACTTCGCCATGATGTTCACGTTCGACTCGACGCCCGAGATCGACTTGTTGACGATGTTGAACGCGACGACCGCCGGGATGGCGACGAAGAGACCGACGCCCGTGGCGATGAGCGCCTCGGCGATGCCGACCATCACGTTGCCCATCGCTTCCTTGCTCTGACTTCCGAGCTGCTGGAACGCCTGGATGACGCCGAGGACCGTGCCCACGAGGCCGATGAACGGGCCGTTGTTGCCGATCGTGCCGAGGAACGTGGTGCCGCGCTCGAGCGCGCGCTTCTGCTTCGTCATCTCGGCATCGACGACCTCGCGGAAGGCGTCGGGGCCGTGCTGGGTCCACTCGAGGCACGGCAGCATGACGGCCGCCTCGATCGACTTGCTCTTGCTCAGGAGCTGCTTCGCACCCGCGCGGTCGTTGTTGCGGAGCAGCGCGACGAGCTTCTCGGTGAGGCCGTCGACGTCGTCCCGCTTCGACGCGAAGTAGAAGAGACGCTCGAACATGATCGCGATGGAGACGACGGAGAGGCCGATCATGAGCCAGAGGACCCATCCGCCTCCACCTGAGGCGAAGCGCTGGAGACGTTCGACGAGCTGTTGAGTATTCATGACGACCTCCTAAAACGTGACGTCCGTGACGAAATCGCCGAGGCCAAAGCCGCCTCGTTGGACCTCCGGCTCGCTGATGCGGCCGAAGAAGCGCTGTTCGACATTTCCATTCCGAATGATCGAGACTTCGTAACTGGTCCCGAGTCGTCGGCAGAGGTCGAACGCGTTGACGTAAATCTGGTATTTGCCGGACGCCGGCGGCGTCGAGAAGATGACGTTCTCCTCGCGAAGCCCGTCATCGACGCACGAGGACATCGAGTCGCCGTCGAGGTGGCCCACGCCGGGCGCGGCTCCTGCGTCCGGCGTTCCAGGCGCGGCCGTGGTGGGGCGCTTCGGGGTGAGGAGCGTTCCATCGGGAGCGCGAACCTGGAGATCGAGATCGACCGGGGCGTCCCAGCGGAGGTGAATCGCTGCCGGCGCGTTCGGCGGAACGCGCGGAACGACGACGAGCGGCGCGGTGGAGGCGGTCCCGAACTTTCGGTCGCCGTTCACGCCGGCGAGCTCGAGCTGATAGAGCTGCGGCGAGACCGTCGGCGCAACGTCGAAGAAGAGCGACGCAGAGACCTGGCCTTCGAAGAGCGGCTCGACCTGGTCGACGCGGGCGATCCAGTAGCCATTGTTCCGGCCCTGCAGCCGGACTGCGACGGCGTAAGCGTCCTTCGCGAGGCGGACGGTATAACCGCTCTTACCCTGCTTTCCGGGCGCGACCTGATTGGGACCGATGTCGACACCGGCGACCTCGGGGCCACCGCTCGGCTGCGGAAGCTCTCCGGGGAAGAACTGCGCGCGGTACTGCGTTGACCCGATGAAGTATCCGACGCGGACCGGCTCCTCGAGTGCGACGTCCGCATCCACGGAATCGCCACACGCCGGGACGAGCAGCGGCTTGGCGATGAGCAGCGCGAGCGAGGCGACGACGGTGCGCTTCACAGGTTCACCTGCAGGCGGACCGTCATGCGGTCGTTCTTCAGATCCGTCGGGATGCCGGCCTGGTCGCGACCGAGCTTGTCGCGAACGATGTCGTACTGGAAAAGGAGCCGCGCGCGACGCTGATATCGAAGTCCGACCATCGGCGAAAACGTCCGAATGCTCCGGTCATTGGGCTGCACCGGTTTGGCATTCTGGAAGTCGCTCGAGTCGCTGTCGGGGTTGTAATAGTCGGTGCGGAATCCAGCGACCACCCAGTCACCCACTTCCTGGATGAGCGACAGCATGTAACCCGTGTGTCGCGTGTCGCGGCCGAGGAGCACGGGATCGGAATAGAAGAGCCCGCGGTCCATGTTGTTGCCGACGTAGAACGCGCCGCCGAGCTGCGTGTTCTGGGGCATGTCGAGGACGTTCCAGTGGAAGTCCAGCTGGCCGTCGAACCCGAGCGCGAACCGATTGTACGTAGACGATGGGCGCGCAGCGACGGCGTCGAGTCCTGTCACCTCTTCGGGCTGGAAGATCCCGTCGCCGTTTCGGTCGGTCCACTGGAGCTGCGGTTTGACTCCGGCAGACTCACGGTGGAAGCCCTTGCCGACGAGCGAGGATACGCCCGCGCTCACGTCCAATGCCTTTGCCGGCTTCGCGGCGACCCCCAGGCGGCCGCCGACGTCTTTTGCAGAGTCCGGGTCCTGGAGCGCGAATTCTCGCGTCCCGATGGGCCGCCCGTTGGTTGCGGCGAGCGAGTAGCGGAACCAGCCGAGCGCTCCGGCGATACGGAGACCGACGTCGACCTCCGACGGGAACATCGCGCGTGAAGCGAGCGAACGCTCCATGAAGTAGCGGGTCGCCGGCGACGTGAGATTCTCGTCCCCGAACGGAACGCGGAACTGTCCGAGCGTGACCGAGAGCTGGGGCGGGAGAGGCGGAGCGTTCGAGCCGCGATGGAGGATTGTGGCCTCCGCACGCTGGAGGCCGACGCCCGGCCCATTCAGGGTATTGCCGTCGAGCTCGAGGAGGACGGCGGCGAACTTCCACTCACGCTCGGCGACGAGACGGGCGCGCGGAATCAAGAATCGATTCTGATTGAGCGGCCGTCCGTCCTGGGAAATCTCGTTCTGCGACGATTGGTCCGTCTGGAACTGCCCTTGGACATATCCGTAGATGAGGATGCTCTTCCGCGGATCGTCGGCGCTCTCCCGTCCCGCCTCGCGCGAGATGTCAGCGAGCTTGACGGCCGGCGCCTCGGTCGGCGCCGTCGACGGCTCGGCAGCGGCCGCGGCAACCGCAGGCCGCGCCTGGAGCTCCTTCATCTGCTGCTCGAGATGCTTGATCGTGGTCTGCTGCTCTTCGAGCTCGGTCTGCTGAGAGCGGACCTGCTCGGACAGGCGCCGGATCTGCTGCGCGCGCGAAGCAGGCGCGGGCTCGGCGCCGGCAGGAGCTTCGGGCGCCCCCGGCGCGGGCGCCGTGGGAGGCGCAGGCGTGGTGGGCGGCTTGGGAGTGGCCGGCTTCTCCTCCTGGGCGTGAGCCGATCGAGGAGCAAGGAGCGCGAGGGCGATGAGGAGGGCTGCGTTGCGATACGTAGTCAAGGGAGTTTCCTTGCGCGACACGCGCTGTCCAGAGAGGCCAGCGCGTGTCGAACGAGGTTCAGGTGATGAGTCGAGAGGCGTTGCTCAGGGGATGTCGGCCGTCGTCGCCGGCTTGACCTGGAGGTCCACCTTGATTGCGGCGGACTTCGTGCAGCGGTTGAGGAACTCCTTCTGGGTCGTCGGCGTGCCGCAGAAGCAGCCCGCAGGCGTGTTCGAGCAGGCGCCGCCGTCGGAGTCGTCGGTGCTGCCGTCGGGGAGTGCGCCCGACGAGCTGCCGCCACCATCCCCGGGCGTCCCGGGGTTGAACCCGCTGCTGTTGTTGGGACCGGTGCCGGTGTCGTCGTTGCAAGCGACGAGGGCGGCGACCGAGATCGAGAGAACGGCGATGAAGGGAATGGCTCGCTTGAACATGATCACTTGGCCTCGCAGAATCCAAAGACGCACTGCTTTCCTGCTCCACACGCCGCGTCGTCCGAGCAGGCGGTGCAGGTCGCCGGCGCGGTGCCGGAGGCCTCCTGCTCGAAGAAGCAACCGCACGGCTTCTCCGGCTGGTAGGCCGAGAAGTCGCCGGCATCGGCGCTACGCGAGACCTGCATCGCGCACTTCGGGACGGCGCGGGTCTTCGCGACCGCAGAGACGGCCTCCTTGCTCTCGAGGAGGTCCACGACGGTCTTCACCTTCGCCGGGTACGCGCCGCTCACCTTGCGAACGAAGAAGTGAAGGTTGGCCCAGACGGCGTAGTGACCGTCGCGGACGTTGATCATGTCCGAGGCCGTCGACGTGCTGCTCGGGTAGTAAGCGAAGTCCTGGTCCTTGGCCTGGAAGGCGAGGGGGCGGACCTTCGGCGCAACGCCGTTCGACGGGACGATGTCGTTCAGGGCGATGATGCCGATCGCGGAGGCGCGGGGCGACGTGTCGAGCGCGCCGAGGACGTCCTTCGCACCTTTCTTGGGCGTCGTGACGGTCTTCTGCGGGAGTAGCCCGAGGGTGCGCGACCACGTCTGCCAGGTGCCGGAGTCCTCCGGGCGACCGAAGATGTCGGCCACGACGTTCCACGGTGAAACGCCGAAGCTCGCGTCGCCGTTGCGGCCGATGATGCCGAACGTGTTGAACGCGGCCTCCGCGCTGATTGCGACCTTGTGGCTCGGGTCGTCGTGCACCGCGAGGGTGAAGGCCTGGACCGGCCCGAGGACGTCGACGATGTCCGCCGGAAGGGTCGTATCGCGGCCGCCGAGCGCGCCCGCGCAAGACGACGCGTAGACGTCGGAGACTCCGATGTCCGCCGCGCGCGGATTCGTGAGCGTGCACGCCGTCGTCGGCGCGGCAGCGTCATACAGAGGAAGCGCGCTTCCAGCGCGGCCCGTCGTCGTCGACGTCGGCGTGATGGCCTCGTACACGCCGCCGCCGCACGAGCTGCCGTCGCTGCTGTAGATGATCTTCACGCCCTGCGTGACGGCTACCTTGGCGACAGCGGCGATCAGTGGCTGGCTCGCGCTCGACCCGCGAATGAGGACGGTGTCCGCATCGCACTCGGCTGCCGACGCGCTCGACGCGATGAAGAGGGACGCGATCGCCCCCGTGGCAATGAGAAGAGACCTACGCATTGTGCCTCCAGATGACGTGCTGATGTCCAGCACGTGACTCGGTTCGATTCGTTCGTCGCAGCCGGGGCGCAAGATGCTCGACCCCGGTGGCGACATGCGGTGGTTGCGGTGACATTCTCGCGACGACCGAAGTCATCGCGTTCGAAGGACGAAGTTCTGCGTCACTTGTGTGACGCGAAGGAGTTGTTGGTGTCGGTCAGCGACTCGCGATCGGCCCGCGCATGCCTGAAGAAGCATCGTCGACCGTTCGATGCCGACGTTCGATGGCGAAGTGAGCATCGCGAATCGATCGCGATCGAGGCCGGTTCGCGCGCGATCACGAGAGACGCGTGCACGTCGAGCAGGCCGCCTGCAGGGCACGGGCGCAGCAGACGCGTGACGTTCGTGTGAAGCTGGGCAGTAATCGAGTCACGCCTCGAACGAGCGCTCATCACGACCCGGCGGTGCGCGGACACTTCGAGGCGAGCTCGCCGCTCGTATCGGTGGCGTGTGCAGACGCCGACACGAGGGCCAGTCTTGCGGCGAGAGAACGAGAAGCGATGATCGAAGAATCGCGAACGGGCATTGATGCCTCCGTCGACGCGGACAGTTACTACGAGCGTCCGCGTGCCGCGCGACAGGTCGGTGCCGAGTTGGCCAAGCGTGCGCGCCAACAGCGTGACGAGATCGAGTCGTGTGGCAGCACCGAGGCGCGCTTGGCGGGTGTCACCGAGATGTTGCTGTTGGGGCATCGCAGCGTGAAGCTGGAGGGTGCCGTTAAAGGGGAATGGCCAACGTTCTGGTGATCGACAGCGACGCAGGACTGCGCATCGCACTTGCGAGCGCGCTCACCGGCGCGGGGCATGAAGTCGAAACGACGTCCTCCGCGAAGGCGGGACTGGCAATTGCTCGCGTATGCGCGCCGGAGGTAATCGTCTTCGAACTGGTGCTTCCCGACGGCGACGGTCTCGATCTCTGTCGAGGGCTGCGCGCCGATCCGACCGTGCGCGCGGCGTTGCTCGTGCTCACTGGAGCGAACGACGAGGAGCTCCGGGTGCGCGCATTCGAGGCGGGCGCGGACGACTTCCTCGCGAAGCCAGCCAGCATGAGAGAGTTCGTCTTGCGAGTGCGAGCACTGGGGCGCCGCAAGAGCAAGCCACCGACCACCGAGGTGCTCTCGGTCGGAGCGCTGCGGATCAATCGCGCGGCTCGTCGAGTCGACGTCGCCGGTCTCGATGTCGATCTCACCCGGCGCGAGTTCGATCTCCTCCTGTACCTCGCCGAGCGCCCCGGTCGCGTGCAGACACGTGACGCGCTGGTCGTGAGCGTGTGGGGCGAAGTTGCGGACTCGGGACGCGTCGTCGACACGACGATCAAACGGCTCCGGAAGAAGCTCGGTGAAGCGTCGCCGGCGCTCCGCACCATCCGCGGCGTAGGCTACAAATTGGAGTGAGGCATCGGCGGACGCACAGTTCGCGAAAGCGCGGCGAAACACGCGCGAAACACGCGCGGACCCATGCTCAGGATGAGGGGACGGAAGCTCCGTCGACATCCGCATGAGGATCAACGCTGGTGACACCGCCTGGCTGCTCGTGAGCGCAGCGCTCGTTCTGCTGATGACTCCTGCGCTCGCGCTCTTCTACGGCGGCATGGTCCGCAAGAAGAACGTCCTGTCGACCCTGATGTTTTCGCTCACGGCGATCCCGATCGTGAGCGTCGTCTGGGCCGCGTGCGGCTACTCGCTCGCATTCGGGCCTTCGCACGGCGGCATCATCGGTTCGTTTTCGTCCGTCGGCCTCGGCGATCTCACCACGACGGCGCACGGCAGCGTGCCCACGCTCGCCTTTTGTGCGTTCCAGATGATGTTCGCGGTGATCACGCCCGCGTTGATCTCGGGTGCGTTCGCCGAGCGCATGCGGTTCTCTGCGTACATCCTGTTCGTCACGCTCTGGTCGCTCCTCGTGTACATCCCAGTCGCGCACTGGGTCTGGGCCGAGGACGGCTGGCTCTGCGAGCTCGGTGCGCTCGACTTCGCCGGCGGTACGGTCGTCCATCTCACGGCCGGTGCATCGGCGCTCGTCTGCGCGATCGTCATCGGCAAGCGCCTCGAATACCCGCAAAAGCGGCCGCTCCCGCACAACTTGACGATGACGCTCTCGGGCGCGGGCCTGCTGTGGTTCGGCTGGTTCGGCTTCAATGCAGGCAGCGCGCTCACGAGCGGCTGGCTCGCGGCGCTCGCGTTCGTGACGACGCACCTCGGCGCGTCCGGCGGCGCCCTCGGATGGCTCGTCGTCGAGTGGAAACACCGTGGGAAGCCGACCGCGCTCGGCGTCGCGTCGGGCCTCGTGGCCGGCCTCGTCGCGATCACGCCCGCTGCCGGGTTCGTCTCGCCCGTGTCCGCGATCGTGATCGGCTTCGCCGCGTCGTGCGTCTGCTATCTCGCAGTGCTCGCGAAGTACAAGTACGGCTACGACGACTCGCTCGATGCTTTCGGCGTGCACGGGGTCGGTGGCCTGACCGGCGCGATCCTCACGGGCGTGTTCGCGGTGAAGCGTACGTTCCCCGGCGTCGTCGATCCGGTGGGCGCTGACGGTCTCCTCGCGGGCAACGTGAAGCTGCTTGGCGTCCAGGTCCTCGCCTGTACCGTATCGGCGGCGTATGCAGCGCTCGTGACATGGGGCTTGCTCAGGCTGACGGACAAGCTCGTCGGCATCCGCGTCCCCGTGTCGGACGAGCGCGAAGGGCTCGACACGACACAACACGGCGAAGAGGGGTACGCGGGCTGATCGGCTCACGCGACGAGGTCATCTCGGCCATCGTCCCGAGGAGCTGCGCGCTCCAGGACCTGAAGAACGCCGAGCCGCGGAACGAAGCTCGTCGTCCCGGCATCGGGTCGGTGGCGACGGATGACGACGCGTCCGGTTGTGACATCCACCCTCGACGTGCTCGTGGGATGGCGTTCTTTGCCACGCGGCGAGGCGTTGACTTCGATGTATAGAGGCGAAGACTCGAGAGGGGCGTCTCACCGTCTCATCGAACAGACTCGAAGCAAGCGGAGCAGCCATGTCTGACAGGACGCGCGAGGCGAGCCGGGCGCCTCGACCCACGACGGTTCTCGATCCCCTGCGCCCGGCCGTCGTCGTGCGCCGTCGTGTTTACGATGCTACGCCGGACGAGATGGACGCGCAGCCTCCGCGCGCGTTCACGACCGCGTCGACGCCGATGTCGGAGGAAGACGAGGGCGGGCCGCCGTCCTCGATCAACGTTGCTCGCGCGCTCGCCTCCTTGCGTGGCGACGAGCTCAGGCGCGTCGAAGAGATCGTCGCTGCCGACGAACGCGCCGAGAAGCCGAAGCCGGCCGCCGAGGCCGCGCCCGAGCCGCCGACCTCCGCTCGAGCGGTACCGACGCTGGTCCTCGGAAAGACGATCGCGCTCTCGGAGCTCGCCAATCGGATGGGCGTCTCGAGCAGCGAGCTTCCGGCGACGCTCGTCGCGCGCGGGTTCTATGCGCTCACCGCGAAGACCGTGCTGCCTCGCGAGACGGCGCGCGTCATCGCCGAGATGTCTGGCTGGCGCGTCGAGGACGCACCGCCCGAGCAGGAAGAGCCGACACCCGTGAAGAGCGGGGTGCGCTCGCGCATCGCGAGGAAGCCGAAGATGCGCGGCAAGGCCAAGGTCAAGGCGAAGACCGCGACCAAGGCCAAGGCGAAGCCGACGAAGGTCAAGCCGTCGAAGGCAAAGCCTGCCAAGCGTCGGCTCGCGCGCTGAAGCGTCGCCGAGGAAGGACGAGATCGACGCGCTCGCGCTCAGCCGGCTTCGGTGAAGACGACGTCGAACAGGATCTCGACCGAGTCCTTGACCCGGAACGCGTTCATCGGACCTTTCACCGGATCGGATCCGATCGCATCGAGGGAGAGGTCGAACGTGCCGGAGACGCGCGCGCCAGCCCCGCCGTCGGCCTCGAGGCGAACCGGGACCGAGCGCTCGACCACGCGACCGTTGGGCGGAACGATGCGGACGCGCGCACGTCCATCCTCGAGCGCTGCATCGAGGCGCAGGACGGAATCCGGATCTGATGCGTGAAAGACCTCGCGGCGCATCTTGCGGAGGACGTCCTCGCGATCGGACGGCGAGAGGCCGTCGGGATCGACGTGGCCGTGCTTCAACGTCCCGGCGACGTCGATCTTCGCGATCGGGACCTCGAGGTGGCCCGAGCCCTTGTTCTCCGCGCCCCGTTCGGCCGCGCCCCGGACGTCGCGACACACGAGCTCGAGGTCGTGCGCGAGCCGCGAAAGCAGGCCCTGCGCAAAGGTCCGGATGCGGACGCGAGACTTGTCGGGATCGACGGCGAGCTTCGTCACGCCGTGAGCATAGCGCGAACGACATTGTCGGACGGGGAGGGATCGGAGCAGGACCTTGCTGCGTGCAGCTCTTCGCTCGAGGCATTCATGCGTGCGTCAGACGCGACGTACTCGAAGACAGGCGCGTCCACTGGGTATACTCCGCCGCCATGCGCCGAACCCTCTACGGCCTCATGCAGTCACCCTGGACGGAGCGTGCCCGCTGGGCGCTCGATCATCACGGCGTGACGTACGCGTACCACGAGCACGTGCCGATGCTGGGCGAGGTACTTCTCCGGAGGAAGGCGCGAACGAGCAAGGCGAGTGTGCCGCTCCTGGCGGACGGCGACGACGTCGTGATGGGCTCGTTCGAGATCGCGAAGCACGCGGAGAAGATCGGTCGCGGGGCGCCGCTGTTCCCGCGCGACAAGGATGCCGAGGTCGCGCATTGGGCGGACGTCGCCGAGCGGATGACGCGCGCTGGCCGTGTATGGCTCTTCAGCCGGTTCGGGAAGCGCAAGGCCGCGCAGGCCGAGGCGCTGCCGTCGTTCGTCCCGGGCGGGCTGCGCGGCGCCTTTGCCCCGTCCGCGGGGATGGCGATCCGCTTTCTCGCGAAGAAGTACGACGTCTCGGAGAACGCGGAGGCAGAGGTCGAGCACACGCTTCGCCCCTTGCTGCTCGACCTGCGCGCAGCGATCGGGAAGGGGACGTACCTCCTCGCTCCGTCGAGCTTCAGCTTCGCTGACGTCGCGATGGCGTCGACGCTGCATGTGGTCCGGCCGCGCGAGAGGCTGCAGCTCGGTCCCGCGATGCGCGAAGCGTGGACGAACGAAGCGCTGGCGGAGGAGTTCGGCGATCTGCTCACGTGGCGCGACGCGATCTACGCGAAGCACCGCTGAGCAGAGGTCCTCACAGCACGCTGGGCACGCTGGTAGAGGAGCGAGCGTCGATCGCGGCGACGACGCGGCTCGCGCGCAGGGCGATTCGACCGCGGATAGTCACGAAATCGGGCTCGTTCCGGAGCGGCGCGAAGAGCGGACACCGATCGAGCCAAACGATGTCGATGATGCCGTTGCCGTCCGCCGAGCGAAGCGCCTCGAGCGCTTCGGTGTGCATCCCCACATACGCGAACATCTCGGCTCGGAGCTGGGCGTTGAAGGCCGCACGACGCGGAGGCCGCGATGCGTCCACGGGCAACAGTCGATCGAGGTACGCGCGATTGCGGAGCAGGGCCACTTCACCGAGCGGCACCTTCAGCATGTGCTCGAGCGCGAACTGCGCCGTCGCTGGCAGGCTCATCGTGGCGAGCAGCTCCTGGAGTCGCTTCGCCGCTTCGACGTCGCGCCGCCACGTCGCGTTCCGTGCCTGGATCGCGAACCACGGCGCGGCGTCGCCGGGGTGACTCGGCATCGGTCCGAGCGCCTCCAACATGGCGTCCTGCTCGCCGAGCATCGAGCGGAGCCGCGCGATCTGCTGCCGTGGCTGCACCGTCTCGGGATCGATCGCGCCCGCGCGCCGCCACAGCGCGACGGCGTCGTCGACTCTGCCCACCTCGCCCATGACCCGAGCGAACCAGTCGAGCGCATCGATCGAGTTCGGCGCGACCGCCAGCGCCGAACGCAAGAATCGAACGGCAGCATCACCTTCCTGATTCTGGAGGTGAATCAGCGCGAGCGCTGTTTTCGCTTCCGCCTGCTTCGGATCGAGCTCCGCGGCCCGCGCCGCGAGCGCGCCCGCCCGATCGGCGGCCTCGCGTCCGAACGATCCGACGCCGTACGCGCGCACGCTCTCGGCGGGCTCACGTGCATAGGCCTCCATCCCGTACACGCGCGCGAGCGCCAGCGCATACGTGCCCATGATGCGGGCATCGTCAGGAGCGCGTTCGTGCGCACGCGAGAGCAGCTCGACGGCGTCGCGCACGGCCTCGTGCCAGCCGCGGCGCATGAGGAAGCGTCCGCGGAGGAACAGGTCTTCTGCTTCGGGATCGGCCGCGCGTGGCTTGCTCTCACCGAGCTCGACCGTGAGCGCACGCGCGATCGCATGCGCAGCGTCGTCGGCGATCGAGAGGACCTGCGCCGGAGCACGATCGAATCTGCGCGCCCAGAGCTGGAACCCATCCTCGACGGAGATGAGGCGGAACGCTGCGCGCACGGTCTCGCCGAGGCGCCGGAGCGAAGCGTCGACCACGACGTCCGCCCCCAGGGATCGACCAACCTCGCGGACGTCGCGCTTGCCGTCGGTGTAGCGGGCCGTGTCGCCGCGCGGTCGCACGAGGAGCCCGGGAACGACGCTGAGGAGATCGATGACGTCCTCGTTCACGTTCTCGACGAGGTACGCGTCCTCCGGCGGACCGAGGTTGAGGACTGGCAGCACCGCGAGGACGCGGGCCCCGTTCGCCCGCTGCGGGCGAGCTGCAGCCGCTACAGGCGAGAGCGGAATCGTCCCCGAGGACGCGGGCTTCGCGAGCACCGACGTCGCCGATCCGATACCGAGCGCCTCGAGCGCGCTTGCCGTCTCCTCCGCGCTCGCGAAGCGGTCGTCGCGTCGCCGCGCCATGAGCTTCAGGATGAGCTCGGCCATCGGCCCGGGCAGGTTGGGCATCACCGAGCGCGCGTCCGGCGGCGGCTTGAGGAGCCGGCCGGCAGCGACGGTGACGATCGTGTCGCCTTGCCAGGCCATGTGGCCGGTCACGAGCTCGTAGAGCATCGTTCCGAGCGCATAGAGATCGGCGCGCGCGTCGAGATCGGCCGCGCCCTCGACCTGCTCCGGCGCCATGTACGCGGGCGTTCCGACGATCCCCCCGACCGTCCGCGAGCGCTCGCCTCCGGCGTAGGCTCGCGCGATCCCGAAGTCGGTGATCACCGCGTGCCCGTCCTTCGCGACGATCACGTTTTCGGGCTTGAGATCACGATGAAGGACGCTGGCGGCATGAGCTGCCGCGAGCCCGGCACACACGTCGAGCGCGAGCCGGACGACGTCGGCGAGCGGCAAGCGTCCTTTCCGCGCGAGGAGCGCGCCGAGCATCTCGCCCTCGATGAACTCCATCGTCAGGAAGCGATCGCCACCGTCCTCGCCGATGTCGTACGTGCGCGCGACGTTTCTGTGCGTGACCCGCCGCGCGAGCTTCACTTCGCGGCGGAAGCGCTCGACCATGTCGGGCGACGCGAGCTCCTTCTTGAGGACCTTGAGGGCGACGATCTCGTCGAGCTCTCGATCGCGCGCGCGATAGACCGTGCCCATCGCGCCTGCGCCGAGCATTCCGAGCAGCTCGTACCGTCCGGCCAGCAGCTTTGGTGATTCTTCCGGCGACGTGGCGCGCGGTTCGGCCGCTTCGAGCGATGCCGAAATGGTTCGCGCCTGGGGATCGGCGTCACTCATCGTGCACCGCCGAGCGTATCACACCTCGATCGCGTCGCCTGCGCCTGGAGCGACCGCATCCGTGAGACCATTCTCCTTCATCTTCGCGATCAGCGCTTTCTGCGCGCCGTTCTCGCCGTGCACGAGCGCGATCCTGCCGAGAGGGCCGCGCTCCTTGAGCTCGGTTGCATATTCGACGAGATCGCGCTGGTCGGCGTGGGCGGAGAAGCCGTTCATCACGACGACCTCGGCGCGGAGATCCCGCTCGACGCCGAAGATCCTCACACGCGCCCGACGCTCGACGATGCGACGGCCGAGCGTGTGTGGCGCCTGGAAGCCGACGATGCAGACCGTGTTCTGCGGGCTCTCGATCGTGGCCTTCAGATGGTGCACGACACGTCCTGCCTCGCACATCCCGCTCGCCGAGATGATCACGCACGGCTCGGGCGATGCGTCGATCGCCTTGCTCTCTTCCTTGTCGGACACGTACCGGAGCTCTTCGAACTCGAACGGCGAAGCATTCCCGCGGATGAGCGCGCGCGTCTCGGCGTCGTAGCACTCGGGGTGAAGCCGGAAGATGTCGGTGATCTTCACCGTGAGCGGCGAATCGACGTAGACCGGCATCTTCGGCATCCGTCCGCGCCGCCGGAGCTCGTTGATGGCGTAGAGGATCTCCTGCGCGCGCTCGAGCGCGAACGACGGGATGATGACCTTGCCGCCGCGCTTGTACGTGCGCTCGAGGACGCTTGCGAGGTCGTCTTCCATCGCGGCGATGGGCTTGTGCAAGCGATCGCCGTACGTGCTCTCGGTGAGGAGCGCGTGGGCGCCCTCGACGATCTCCGGGTCCTTCAGGATGGGCATCTTCTTTCGCCCGAGATCTCCTGTGAACACGACGCGCTTCGTCTTGCTCCCGTCGGATGCGCGTTCGTCGACGTCGATCGCCGAGACCGCGCTGCCGAGCACGTGGCCCGCATCGTAGAACGTGACGCGCATGCCGTCCGCGACGGTGACGGTGCGCCGGTAGGGGACCGCGACCATGCGCTCGAGCACCCTCATCACGTCTTCTTCCGTGAAGAGCGGCTCGACCGGATCCATGTCCGCCTTTTCTCGCTCGATCGTCTTGTTGATGAAGCGTGCGTCGCTCGCCTGCACGAGCGCCGCGTCCTCGAGCATCACCGCGCAGAGATCGCGCGTTGCCGGTGTCGTGTAGATCGGGCCGTCGAAGCCTTGCTTCACGAGCATCGGCAGCGCCCCGGAATGGTCGATGTGCGCGTGCGAGAGGATGACGGCGTCGATGGACCTCGCGTCGACGCCTAGGTCCTGGTTCTTCGCGTTCGACTCCTTGCGCCGGCCCTGGAACATGCCGCAGTCGAGCAGCACGGAGGCGTGCTGCGTGCGGATGAGGTGCTTCGAACCGGTGACGGTCTGCGCTGCGCCGACGAACTCGATCTCCATCGCTTCCAGGCTACTCGCTTTCTTCGCCTGCGTGCCCGAGCACCTGCCTGCCGGCGAAACGACCTCGCGCCAGGTCGTCGAGATCCATGTCGCGCGCATCCGCCGGGGGTCGATCGCCGCATGGCGGACGCACAGGCGCGCGCGGCATCGCTACGACCGCTCGTGAAGCTCAGCAACTCCCTATTCGATCGATCCCGTTGGTGACCGTCGACGCGCCGTTCTCTACCATTGGGGTCGAGGACTAGGATTGCGTCTGCAATGGTGCGCCGCCCGCACTCGGGCGTGGATGGTGACGGGGCTCGTCGTCGTGTCGTGGGCATCACGCGCCGGCGCCGCCGAATTCGAGCTCGCGTGGTCCGCTCCCAGTGGTTGCCCGTCGCGTCTCGACATCATCGAAGCGACGCGCGCACGACTCCGAGAGGCCCCTTCGGAACGCCCACCTGAGGTCTTCATCCAGGGGACCGTGACGCCGGAACAAGGCGGCTTCGTGATCTCGCTCGCGCTCCAGGACAGCTCGGGCCACGCGGTCGGCGAGCGTCAGGTGACCGTAGAGGGCGAAAGCTGCAAAGCCGTCGAGGGGCCCAGCGCCCTCTTGCTGGCGATCATGATCGCCGAACGTCCGCGGGTCGCCCCTGACACCACTCCGGACGAGCCGCGGTCGCCCGCACCCGCCGACTCTCCTGCAGCTCGGGCGCCGCCGCAGCGGACCGAGACCACCTCTCCAGCGCGCGTCCGCGCCGCCGCGCCGCCGAGCAAGGTGCCGCCACGTCTGTCGCTCAGCGCGGCGGGAGTGACCTCGCTCGGAGTCTTGCCCGATCTCGGGGTCGGTGGCGCCTTCCGCGCGACGTACGCTCCCGGCGCGCTCATGCTCTTCGGCCTCGAGGCAGCGGCCGAAGCGGGAGGCGTCATCCACGCGGGGGCCGGCGAAGTCGGGTTTCAGCTGGTAGGCGGGGCAGCGTTTGCCGGGATTCGGACGATCCGAACCGGTCCAGTCGAGGTTGTGGTCACCCTCGCCTCGCGAGGCGGCGCGATCCTCGTGCAGCCGAGCCGTTTTGCGGTGGTTCACTCCCAGGTCGGTACGGCTGTGCTCGCGGGCCCGGGCGTGCTGGCCCGCGCCAAGCTGGGCTCGCGCTTCTTCGTGGAGGCCTGGCCGGAGCTCGATGTGGTCTTTGTGCGCGATCGCTTCCAGATCCGGGACGGAGAGAGGGTCGACATCCATCGTCCCGACGTTCTTGCCGGCCGCCTGTCCTTGGGGCTCGGCTACGAGCTCCGCTAGCCAAAAAAAGAACAGATGCCGTTCGAATTTTTCGCCGCACCTGCCATTGGCCCATTGTGGATGCTTCGATCCCCCGCATCGTCGTGCATGGAGTCTCCCAAGATGGGGCTCCTGCGCGGGTGACGATCGACACACTCTTTTCGACCTACGTCGAGTTCGTGTGGCGCATCCTCCGACACTTCGGGGTCGCCGACGCCGACCTCGACGACCAGACGCAAGAGGTCTTCATCGTCGCCCACCGGCGACTGGCGGAGTGGGACGGGCAGCAGCCACGAGCCTGGCTCTGCGCCATTGCTCGTCGCTGTGCATCGACGTACCGGCGACGGAGCCATCATCGCCGCGAGCAGCCCGTCGAGAGCGTTCCCGAAGCGCTCGACACGCGCGATCTCGCCGTGGGGATGGAGATGGACCACCTGAACCGCGTCCTCGACTCGCTCGACGAGCAGAAGCGCACCGTCTTCCTTCTCTACGAAGTCGAACAGATGTCGATGCGTGAAATCGCCGAAGCCGTCCAGTGCACCGTGCCGACGGCATATGCGCGTCTCGCAGCGGCGCGCCGTGAGCTCGCACGCGCTCTGGAGAAGGCCGAATGAAGACCGATCCGACCGAGCCTCCTCGTATCGAGGAGGAGGGCCCCGAAGCTCTCCGCAGGCTGGTGCGTTCGCGCCGACGCAGTCCTGCTCCCGCCGACGTCCAGAACATCTCGGCGCACCTCGTTGCTGCAGGCGTCCTCGGCTCGGCGCCCCAACGTGGCGCCCGGGGCGAGAAGACAATCGCGTACTTCAAGCTTGGCGCGATTGGCCTGACGTTGTTTGGTGCATTGGCGGGCACGTGGCAGATCGTTCGGGCGCCCGCAGCGGCATCGAACGTGACATCGGTGCCGTCTCCCGCGGCGATTCGGGCGCCGGCGATCGTGTCCGAGGTCCGAGCCGACGACGTACCCGTCATCTCCGTCGACCAGCTTCCGACGGCGCAGCCCTCCACGGAGGTCGCTGCGGGCGCACGCCCAGTGGCGAGCCCCGTCAAGCCAAGCGCAAAGCCGCAGGCGGGCACCAGCGCCGCGAACCGCTCTGCGTCGGAGCTCGAGCTTCTGCAACATGCGCAAGCGATCGTCTCGAGTGATCCGCGCGGTTCGCTCGCGCTCACGAACGAACATGCTCGCGACTATCCGTCAGGCGAGTTCGTGCAAGAGCGGGAGACCATCGCGGTCGAGGCACTGGTTCATCTCGGTCAGAAGGAGGAAGCGAGGCGCCGCGCCCGCGCGCTCCTCGAGCGATTCCCGCGGACACCCTATTCCGCGAAGGTCGCGATGTTGCTCGGAGAGCTGCCGTAGTGGTGAATGCGCGAATCAAAGCGCAAATCCTGGTGCGGCACGGCACGCGTTGTTGCGTGTAGTCGATAGTCGATCGGTAATGCAGAAAACCGAGCTTGGGCCGGCTTTCGGGCGCGACCTCGTATCGAGACGTATTTCTTTTGAGGCGATGAAAAATGCTTCGACGTATCATTCGATGCGGCACGCTGTTGACTCCAATCATGGGTGCAACCTTCGCCTGGGTATTCGGAGGTTGTGGGCGCGAGTTGCTCGTCGCCGAGGCGGAGGAGGGGGGCGCGCCATCTTTCTTAGCGGCTGACGCTTCCGACGCGGACGTGCCCGACGAGCTCACGCTGTATTGCCCGTCGAACAAGTGCCCTGCGGGATTCACGACGTGCGGCGATTCGCGATTCCCCTGCGATGTGAACCTCAGGACCGACCGGAACAACTGCGGTGCGTGTGGGTTGGCTTGCCCGCTCAGTCCGTACGGCCGTGAGACCTACGAGTGCGTCAACGGCCGTTGCGAGATGGCGTGCAACAAGGCGTTCTTGGCCATGGACTGCGACAAGGTCCCGGACAATGGCTGCGAGACGGATACGAACGACGACAACTGCGGGGCGTGCGGTAACAAGTGCACGGACCCCGAAAAACCGTGCGTGTTCAGGAGTGCGCAGGGCAATATCGGATGCGGCTGCATAGACGGAAAATCCCTTTGCATGACGCCAGACCCGCAATGCATCGACACGTCGAACGATGATGTGAACTGCGGTGGATGCGGCATCCGGTGTAACCGCAAGGGTGACGGCGGAGTCCCCCCTGCAAACACGTATTACGGCTGTCGCGCAAAGAGCTGCGGAGCCCTGAAGTGCTTGCCGAACTTCAGCGATTGCGACGGCAAACCCGAGACCGGATGTGAGACTTCGCTCCTCACGAATCAGAACTGCGGAGCGTGCGGGAGGGCCTGCGATCCGGGCCAGGACTGCCAACTCGATTGGAATGGCGTGCCTCAATGTCTTTGCCCCGCGGGCGAGACGTTCTGCGCCTACGGCGGGTGCACCGGCCCAGGCTGCTTCGGAGCATGCACGAACCTCGCACAAGATCCGTGGAACTGCGGGACTTGCGGGCACACCTGCATCGAGGGGACCCCGCCGACGAGCATGGGGGTGTGCACGTACGGCTCCTGCAGCCGGCGCTGCGTGCAGGGTCTGGCTGATTGCAACGGCAACTCGGAAGACGACTGTGAAACGAACATCGACAGCGATCCACGAAACTGCGGCGCTTGCGGGAACGTCTGTGATGCCGTCGCCGGTCAGGCATGTGTCCGTGGTCGATGTGTGGTGGAGCCCTGCGATCAAGACGCAGGACAGGTGACGGCGCGATGAGCACGAAGACGTCGGTTTTCATCGCATCGTTCTCCGCGTGCGCTTCGGTGGCTGCGCTCCTCGGCGCGTGCGCGACCGACGGCGAGACCCGCCCGGAGGACAAGCCCCCGCCGAGCACGATTCCCGAACCCACGGCAGACGGCGGCGCCGACGCAACGACGGCTGAAGCCGATGCGGGGGCGTGCGCCGATTGCGACTACTTCCCCGAGACGTGCACGCCCGAGGTGCTCTGTCCGAACGGTCCCTTCGATCCGAAAGGACTCGGCGCAGGGCTCAGCCCAATGGCGCAGATCAACGTCATCCGCGGTCGCTCGACGAACGATGTCTGGGTGGCGGGCGCGATGGGGGCACTCGCTCACTTCGACGGGACGTCATGGGCCGTCTCGGATCCCGGAGCCAAGGAAACCTTGCGTGCGCTCCTGCTGCGCGATTCGGGCGAGATCGTCTTCGGCGAGGTCGCCAAGATCTTCACGCGCGGTCTTCCGGTCGACGATGGTGGGACGCCCTCTGCCGGCGGCTGGGTCGTCCGAGATCGTTCCTCGATCGATTTTGAATACGACCCCGAATCTCTGAAGCTCACAGCCGCATGGGCATCCCCCGACTCGGAGTGGATTTGGTGCGCGACGACTGCGAAGAGACCGGGAATGGCGAATGGCCTGTGGCGTCTACGTGTCTCGCCCTCCGCACCGCCGGAGGTCACGGCTGCCCTGCCACCGGGCAGGTGCAGCGAGATCCCGTGTAGCCAGATGCTCGCCCTTCACGGAGCGGCGGCGGACTCGCTGTGGGCGGTGGGAATGGGGGGGGCCGCGGTTCGCGTGACGGGTGCCGAGAGCGACACGCCGACCGTGACGCCGTTCAACACCCAGACGTTGAACGCGCTCCAGGGCGTCTGGACCGCCTCCGACACGGAAGCGTGGGCGGTGGGCACCCAGGGGACGATCCGGCATTACGCCGGCGACCCGGTGTCCTGGGAGGTCTCGAACGCCCCCACGAAGGTCGATCTCTTCTCGGTCTGGGGTTCGTCGGGCTCCGACGTATGGGCGGTCGGCGACGACGCGGTCGTCCTCCACTACGACGGAACGAGCTGGTCGCGCGTGAAAGTCGCCGGCCTCGGACCGCGACGCCCCAAGCTCACCGCCGTATGGCTGGCGGCGCCCGGGCATGTCGTGGTCGGTGGTGAGGGCGTCATTCTTTCGCTTGGAGGCAAACCATGAGGAGCCCGTTACTCCTCGCATCGATATCGGTCGCGCTTGCGGCAGTGGCCGCGTGCGCCGCATCCGGAGACGACCCTGGCCCTCGACCGTCCGAGGAAGAGTCCGACGGCGGTCTGTACGGCTCTGACGCCGACGTGCGCGAGGCCGAGGTCGACGTGCCGCCGATCGAGCCGCCGACCTGCAGCGATGCGGGTTGGTGCGTCACTCCATTCCCCGACTCCGATCTGATGTTCAAAGACATCTGGCCGCTTCCGGGTCGCGCGTTCGCGATCGCCCAGAGCAAGACACTCGGCGTCAAAGTCCTCGAGTGGGAGGACGCCAGCGCGACGTGGAAATACATCGACGACGACACGCAGAACGACCCCGGATTCGGTGATCACGTCGGTCGCATGTGGGCGGCCGGTGACAACGAGCTCTATTTCACCGTCTCGCCGGGGACGATCTACCACGGAACGCGCAAGGCACCCGGCGATGACTGGGCGTGGTCACGTCACCAGCTCGAGGATCACAGTCCCGACCAGAATCCTTTTCACGATCACGGACATCCGACCTATCGCAATCTCGTCTTCAATGATGCGCGGCAAACCTATCCTGCGCTCGGAGTTTGGGGGTTCGGATCGGATGACGTCTACGCGTGGTATTCGAATACAATTTACCATCTGACGAGTAGCGACGGCGGACCGCTGGAATGGACGCCCGAATACATCGCTGCAGACGTCGATAGTGCCGACGAACATCTCTATGTCCTCGGCGCGGCCGGAACCGATCCCAACGACGTCTGGTTCTCGATCGCGCGCGACGACGACTCGTTGGATTCAGCGTGTGCCGTCGTCGTCCGCAAGACGTCCGCGGGCTATCAGCGCATCGTCGACGGCACCGTTGGCTGGTTTCGCATGTGCACGAGCAAGCCCGGGTTTGCATCCGTCGACGGTACCAACGGCTGGCTCACGGATCTCCAGGCCCAGGCGCCGGATCGTTTCGTGGGTCTCAAAGGTGGCCGCGACGTGGTGCAGATCTCCGTCCAGGGGGACAGCTATGCCGTCGCCACCGAACAAGTCCCTTACACCCTGACGCTCGACAGGACGCCGTTGTTCTCGCTGTGGAGCGCCCCCGACAGCCGACTCTGGTTGAGCGGCTGGGCCGCCGTCGCGCAGGGCGACGAGGTCTGGGACGGAGGCGCCTTCCAGCTCTCGACGATTTCGCTCAACGGAGCGCCCCTCGATAGGCCGATGTACCAAGTGCGCGGCATCTCCAGCAGTAACCTCTGGGCAGTCGGAGTCCGGTATGCGTTCCACAAGACGACTCCTTGATCGGCATTCCTTGGCCGTCGTGATTCTCAGCTGCGTTGGGCCGGCAGGCGCGGCCGCAAGCTGCTCGCGCGAAGACGTCGAAATGGGGCGCATCGAGTCGGATGCCGGCTCCGATGCGCCCCCGCAGCTCCACGAGGATGCTTCGGTGGACGCTCCGCCGCCCGACGCCGGCGCCTTCGACGGCGCGCCTCTCCCCGTCGCCTGTGAGTCCACGCCCTGCGCCACGTCGCTCGTCACGACTCTGGGCGCGAACGTCTCCGATCGAAGCGAGGGTTTCTGTGCCCTCCTCAGTGACGGGACGGTCGCATGCTGGGGCGCCGGTGAAGCAGGCCAGCTCGGTCGCGGCGAGGACGCGTCGATCGCCAACAGCGCCACGGCTGCACGTGTGGTCGGCCTTTCGGGGATCGTCTCGATCCATCACACCTGCGCGATCGATTCGGCCGGTGCGGTTCACTGCTGGGGAACGGGACCGTACCTCGTCGACGATGCTTCGCCTACGAGCATGGAACGCACCCCGGTGAAGCTTCCACTCCCGCGCGCTACGAAGGTGAGCGTCAGCTCCTCGACGGGGTGCGCCGCCGTCGAGACCGGCGTCGTGTGCTGGGGGCTGAACCACAACGGCCAGATCGCGCCGTTCGACTACGCGTCGTACGGCAAGGTGTTCCCTCCGCAGGCGATCCCGGTTCCGGCAGGCGCGCCGATCAGCGAGCTCGTGGTCGGTGCGGCCTCGTTCGTCGTCCGCGAGGACGGTTCGAGCTCGAGCTGGGGAGCGAATCCTCCGCTCGGGCGCGCCTCGCCGTTGTTCCCCGATCCCTTTCCCATGCCGGTGGAGCTCGACGGGATATCGAACATGGATGTGGCGCACGACAATGCGTGCGCAGTGGCCGGAGGTATCGGTTATTGCTGGGGAGCAATCATCGAGAGTCCGGGAGAGCCGATCAGCACGACTGAACGGGCAATTCCGGCTCCTGTCGCGACGCCCACACCGATCGTCCAAATCGCAACGACGCGTACCTTCGTCGATACCGAGTTCGGCGCTCGCATCGTGCAGCCTCAACGATGGTGTGCCAGTGCTGCCTCCGGCGACGTCTACTGCTGGGGGTACAACGCAAGTGGACAGGTCGGCGACGGGACGAAGAACGATGCCCTGAACGCAGTCAAGGTCGCCGGCCTGCCGGGGCCCGCGGCTCAGGTGAAGACGACGCCGGACGCGACCTGCGCGCTGTTGACGAGCGGAAAGGTCTATTGCTGGGGGAGCAATTTCTACGGACAACTCGGCAATGGGACGATCAAGGTGGCGAGCCTCGTTCCGAAGGAAGTGGTGCTGCCATGAAGCGCGCACGGCTCACGCAGGGCAGTCTCATGCTCGCCGCACTCGGCGTCTCCCTGCTTGCCGCCTCGGCCTGCGGCGACGGGAGGGAAATCTCGTACGACCGCGAGAAGGTCTTCGAGCAAGATGCTGGTGCGGATGCCCCGGCGTGTCCATTCCAGTGCTCGCTCGACGGGCGCTCCGTCATCGACACGTGCACCGGGAATGTCGTCGAGACATGTCCGCCCGAGCTCGCGTGCGGCGAGTCGCGCTGCCAGGAGCCCTGCGCGGCGGCAGCAGCGGATCGAAGCTCGAACGGCTGCGAGTTCTACTTCCAGATGCCGCGATTCACGCGGTCCTTCCCCCAGTGCTGTTACGCGACATTCATCGTCAACACGTCGACTCTCCCTCTCGATGTCTCGCTCGAGATCGAGGGCAAGTCCATCGACGTCTCGAACGCGATGTACCGCACGACGCCGGGTGATTCGGAGCTCATCAAGCACACCGGGCCGATCGGCCCAGGCGACAGCGCGATCCTCTTCGTCGCCGATCGCGACCCCGAGCTGGCACGTCCCCAGTACGAGCCCGAACGGCTTGGTTGTCCCTTCGGCATCGTCCCCGCCGTGTACCTCGAATCACCGCTTCCGGCCGGCACCGGATTCGGGTCGGCATTTCACCTGAAGACCAACGTCCCTGCGGGAGTCACGACGATCTACCCATTCGGCGGCGCCGGAAGCCAAATTCCGTCGGCCACGCTCCTCTCTCCCGTTGCGACGTGGGCGAAGGAGAACATCATCGTCAATGGCTGGGAGGCGAGCTATGCGGGGTACCCCGCTGCACAGATCCTCGCTGCGGAGGACGGCACCGAGGTGACGGTGATCCCCACGAAGCCTGTCGTCGGCGGAAACGGCGTCCAGAGCACCCCGGCCAAGGTGCCGATGACGTACAAGCTCGAGAAAGGACAGATCCTCCAGCTCGCCCAGGTCGAGGAGCTCACGGGCAGCATCGTCACGTCGAACAAGCCGACGAGCATCGTCGGCGGCCATAGCTGCGCGTTCGTTCCCGCCCGGGGCGGCGCTTGCGACATCCTCGCCCAGCAGCTTCCGCCGTTCGAGCAGTGGGGATCGGAGTACGTCGGCGTCGGCTACCGGCCGCGGCTCGGCAACGAGCACGAGGAGATGCCCTACCGCATCGTCGCCGCGCGGGATGGGACGCGTCTCGACTACGATCCGGCAGTGCCTCCGGGCGCTCCGACCACGCTGTCGGCCGGCGAAGTGGCGACGTTCTACGCTGGAACGGGCGACGCCTTCGTCGTTCGCACGCAGGACGCCGAGCACCCGATCTACCTCGCCGCGCTCATGGTGGGCGGCGATGGTCCGGTGACGGGATCGGGCGCCGGCTACGCTGGCCTCGGCGATCCGGAGTTCGTCAACGTCGTCCCCGCGAAACAATACCTGAGCTCGTACAGCTTCTACGCGGATCCGACATACGCCGAGACGTCACTCGTCATCGTCCGAGCGAAATCCAACGGCCAGTTCAAAGACGTCTGGCTCGAGTGTGCCGGCAACCTCACCGGGTTCCAGCCGATCGGCACGCGCGGCGAGTACGAGTTCGTCCGCGTCGATCTCGCCCGCGACGGCCAGCCTGGCCAGACGTTCGGCGATCGCGTCTGCAAGAATGGCCTGCAACGTATGCGAAGCGACGGGCCCTTCACCGCGACACTGTGGGGCTGGGACGCCTACGCCAGCTACGCCGCGCCCGGCGGCACGGCTCAGCGGAAGCTCGTGACCACCCCGCTCGTGCCGGTGAACTGACGTCGAAGATTCGCTTTCAACGCGTCGCACGAGACCGCGCCGCGGCGAGCAGCGTCGTCACGAGGTCGCCGAGCGCACGTGCGCGCGCCTCGTCCTCGCTCTGGAACGCGTCCCCGTTCGCGAGGACGACGGCGCCGGTGCCCGTTTCCATGTCGAGGTACAGGCCCGTCGAGGCGCCGCTGTCTTCGCCTTCGTGCCCGAGCACCTGCCTGCCTGCGAACGTCCGCGCTTGCCACCCGAGCGCATCGTCCGGAGCAGCATCGGGGCGCTGCACGCGCAGCATCTCGTCGACGGCGTCCGGGGAGAGGATGCGGACGCCGTCGAGCTCGCCGCGACGCAGGATTGTGCGCGCGAAACGAGCGAGGTCGCGAGGCGTGGAGAACAGATCGACCACCGGATAGAGCGCATGCGACGGCGGCGAGAGCCGGACGAAGCTCTCCCCGCGTGAAGCATGCGGCGCGGCGACCTCGGTTCCGTGCGGTAGAGCTCCGTGCCCGAACGCCGTTGCTTGCATCGCCAGCGGCTCGAACACGTGCTCCTTCGCGTGATCCCGGAACGGTGTCGCCGTCACGCGCTCCACCGCGAGCGCCGCGAGAGAAGCGCCGACGTTCGAGTACGCCTTCACAATGCCGGGCCGTGCGTCGAGGAAGACGCCGCGCGATCCTGCATCGGCGAAGTACGTTCCGAGGAAGTCTCCGAGCGCGATCGTGCCGGCCGCGCGCGTCTCGTCGAGGTCGACGATCGCCGCCGTGTGCGTGAGGAGATGACGCAGCGTGATCGGTCCGGGCCAGCGCGGATGGCGCACGGCGAAGCCGACGTAGGACGAGACGTCCGCGTCGAGCGACATCCGCCCCTGCTCGACGAGCTGCATGACGCACGTCGCGATGACGGTCTTCGCGATCGAGGCCGTCTCGAAGGCCGTCGCGTCGCTCGCGACGATCGAGCGCTCGACGTCGGCGTGCCCGACCGCGCCGCTCGCCTCGAAGTCGCGCCCGACGTAGGCCCAGGCGATCGACGGGACGTGCGCACGTGCGCGAAAGCGCTCGACGTCCATGTTCGGGACCGCGGCGCTGGCCCCGTCCGTTCGCGCACTCGGCTCCTGTGCCTGTGCGGCGCTCGTCTCCGCGCACGCCCTGCACGAGCACGTCAGCGCACCGATCGCCGCGACGAGGAGGAAGGACCTCCGCACGCGGCCAGCGTAGCACTCACTCGGACGCGACGACGGCCTCGGACCCGGTAGCGCGGGCGGCATGGCGCGCGGCGCGCTTGGGATCGTCGTTGGCGAACGCGAGCGTGAAGGCGACGAAGGTCGCCCAGATCGCCGCCAGATGGATGAGCATCTCGGCGCCCCCCATCTTCGTGAAGAACACGCTCGAGATCGGCGGCCCGAGGAGCATGCCGGCGGCGTACGCCGCGTTGTAGAGCGCGTTCGCTCGGCCGAGATCGCGCTTCGGGACGATGACACCTTGGAGCGCGAGGCTCACCGGCGAGATCGCGGCGAGCGTCGCGCCGGCGACGAAGACGGCGCCGCACATCATGGCGAACGACGACAGCAGGACGAAGCTCGCGACCATCGTCCCGCCGATCGCGCCGAGCATCCGCATGACGAGGAGGTGCCCGAGGCGATCGCCGAGGCGGCTGACGATCGTGGTCGAGAGCAACATCCCGAGCGCGAAGAACGCCGTGATGAGGATGGTGCGCTCCTTCGGCACGCCCTTCGACTCGATGAGGAAGAGCGGCAGGTAGAGGACGACGCTCGCCTGGAAGTACCCGTAGGAGAACGTCGCGAGGCACGCGGTCTTGATCTTCCAGAGCACAGCGAGCGCGGGCATGCGCGGCGCCCCGTCGTCCTTTGCGTCCGGCTCGTCGTGCGCGCCGCCGCGGGTGGACGTTCCGTCGAAGCGCGCGAGCACGACGGCGGCGGCCGCCCACGCGAGCAGCCCGGCCGCGACGAAGCTCCCGCTCGTTCCGGCAGCCTTCACGATGGCCATCGCGAGGAGCGGCCCGAAGACGTACCCGAGACCGAGCGACATCGCGTACAGGCTCATGACGAACGCCTTGTTCGTCGCATTCGAGCGTGAGAGCAGCGCCGTCTCCGCCGCGACCCAGATCCCGACGGAGAACGCGCCGTCGAAGAAGCGCGCGATCGAGAGCGTCGTCGTGGTCGTCAGGAACGGAAATGCGGAGACGCAGGTCGCATAGCCGGCGAGCGCTACGAGCAACGTCTTCTTCGCCCCGAAGCGCTGGACGATCGACCCCGCGGGGATCGAGAAGGACACGATGCCGAGCGCGAAGGCCGCCGCGAGCCCGCCCATCGCGAGCTCGGGGATGCCGTGTTCCTTCAGGTGGATCGCGAGGACCGCGATCGAGACGCCGTACGCGACTCCCAGGAGGAGGATGGCCGCGTAGATGATCCAGACATTCCAATCCGGGATGCGGTCGAACAGGCGGCGAGCGAGCGGCAAGGCGCTCGGAGTTCTATCCTGCGCTGCACCCGCCGAGAAGAAGCTTGTTCACCTGTCCGTGATCGTCACCTTCGTCGCTGCGCGCGAGGGCTTGTACTCGTTGTCGAGCTCGCCATCGACGACGCGCATCGCCTCGGTGTCCTGCGCTGCGACGAGCAGATCGCGGTAGCTCGCGGTCGCGCCGTTCAGGAGCGAGACGAGGAACTTGCCGTTCGCATAGCCGCCGCGCCACGCGGGCGCCTCGATGCCGTTCGTGATGAGGTCGAGGTTCTTCGTCCCACCTTGCTTCAGCGGGAGATAGTCCTTGTTGTAATAGTTGTAGGATACACAACCGTCCATCCACATGATCTGGTAGCTGGCCGGGAAGTCGTCCGCGGTGAAGTTCCGCGGGTCGAGCGGGCCGTAACCAATGCTGGAGTGGCCGTTGTAGATGAAGACGTCGGAGTTCCTCGTCGCGAACTTGTGCGGCGCGGAGCTCGAGCCGGCGCCGTAGTAGAACATCATCTGGATCGCGAAGTCGCGCGGCGACTCGCTCCCGACCTGGACGCGGATCGGCTTTTCGACCGTGACCCACTTCTTGTAGATGCGCTCGGAGAACTGCTTCTGCAGTGCGGCCCCGTCCTGGTAGGAGAGGCCAAGGCTCGAGCCACCCGTCTTCAGCCGCACGAGATCGGCGAACGACGGCGACTCGATGACGCGTCCCGACGGCAGCGTGAAGCGCGCGAGATCGACCTCGTCGGGGCCGGGCGCGAGCTTGAAGTCACCCTGCGCGCGCATCACGAGATCGAGCGCGGTCATGAGCTCGCCCCAGTTGAAATCGCGCGAGGGATCCGCGTTGACGTCGTGGTCGATCATGCCGAACACGAGCCCGATGACGAGCTTGTCCGACTTGACGCCGCCCTTGTAGAGGCGGTGGTAGTCCGCATACGAGCTCCCGCGGTTCGTCTTGTCGGCGCCGAGCTTCGCGGTGATCGGGAGATAGAGCCGGTCGACCTGGCTCTTCGGGACCTCGTTCTGCGGATCCTGGAGGCGCGCACGATCGGCGTCGACCTTCTCCTGCTCGGTGCGAATCGCGTTCTGACACTGCGGGAGGTTCGGCTCGAAGACGTACCAGGCGCTCGACGCGAACTCGCGCGCGTGCGAGTCGTTCGTCGTGCATTCGCTGAGCACGCGCTCGAGCTGCGAACGGTAGCTCGGGCTCATCAGCGCGAGGGGCGCCGTCGAGCGATTGGCGTACGAGAGGCCGACGATGGCGTCGTCCTTGTACGTGTACTTCACTTCGACCATCTCGCGCGCGGGACCGCCTGCCGGATCGATCACCTTCACGTTTCGCTTCACGAACGTGCTCGCGTCGATCTCGCGAAGCTCGCGCGACTTCACGGCCAGCTCCGACGTGCGGAGCGGACCGAATGCGGTCTGAGCCTGCGTGCGAACCGTCTGGAGGACCGCCTCGTCCCTCGTCCCCGGCTCGACGAAGACGGTGCCGACGAACTCGAGGGTCCGCGCGCGTGCCGTGATGCTCGTGAGATCGTCCTCGCCTTCGTCGGTCATCTCCTCGTCGGTCGCCGCGCACGCGGCGGTGGAAGCGAGGAGGCCGAGAGCAAGAGCACCAAGAGCGGTCCGAAGAGCACGGGGCGCGAACATGCCGAGCCTTGCTACAGGATGTGTGCCTGATGCCTACACGAGTGCGCGCTCGGAAATGACTCCGTTAACGAGGAGAGGGGGCGCGCTCGGATCCATGTGCGTGGATGGCGGAGGATCCGAAGTGGATCAGCGAAGATCCGCAGCCTTTCGGCAGCGTCTCGATCGGCTGGCCGCCGCCGACCACACGGAAGAGGTCGCTATACTTCGCGAGAGATGAAGGCCCGCATCCTGACGCTTCCGCTCGCGCTCGTCGCGCTGTTCCTGCTCTTGGTCCAAGGATGCGGGAGCGACGACGACCCGAATGCGTTCGGCGCGAGCGGCGGCCCGAACAAGAGGAAGGACGGCGGCGGCAACGAAGAGATCTGCCTCCTCAACAACTGCGATCTCGATCGCGACTGCGCCGACTGCGACGGCGAGCGGACGACCTGTTACCAGGCCGAGCATCGCTGCGTCGCTTGCGGACCGAACGCCGGCGGCAAGAGCTGCAAGAGCGGGAGCTACTGCACGAAGTACGGCGACTGCGTTCCGAACGGCGTCACCTGCGCCGAGGACAACGCCGGCGTCCCGACGATCACGTGCAAGAACACGGCGGACTGCGGGGCTTGCAGCCCGAAGTTCCGCGTCTGCGATACTGCCACGAACAAGTGCGTCGGCTGCGTCCCCGACAACACGACGAACTGCCAGTCGACCGACACCTGCAGGAACGACACGTGCGTTCCGAAGTGCCCGAAGGATTGCAACAAGGACGACGATTGCGGTGAGTGCGGAGCCCCCGGGAAGGAAGCGCACGCCTGCAACAAGCACGTCTGCGCGCAGTGCTCGCCGACGAAGCCGTGCGCGAACGGCGAGATCTGCGATCTCGAGCACGGCACCTGCGTGAAGCCGTGCGGCCTCGGCCGACCGGGCGTCTCGAACTGCACCGAGGACGGCAACTGCGGCGGGTGCGAAGGCACGACGAAGTGCAAGGTTCCGGTCAACGGCGGTGAAGGCGTCTGTGCCGCTCCGGTCAACGGCTGCTCCGACATCGGCAGGGGCGTCATCGTCCTTCCCGAGCCGTTCAGCCGTTTCACGAACGCGTGCTCGAACGACAACGACTGCGCGGGCGTGAGCGCCGATCTCAACGTCGGCAAGATCCTTCGCGACGTCACCGGGCTCGGCGCGATCAAAGACGGGAGCCTCTCGTACGGGATGGGCGCCTGCGCGTCGGTCGAGGTGCTCGACAAGAGCTGCGGCGTCTGCGTTCCGTGCAAGCAGGACACGGACTGCACCGACATCGATGCGACGAAGGTCGCGGGCGACATCTTCGGTCCGCTCGGATCGGTCGGCGCCGCGATCTTGCTCGACAAGGCGTTCGGGCCGAACGACCACAAGGTCCACATGATGTGCCAGCGCGTCGCCGGCGACTACGGCGTCTGCCTGCCGTGCCCGAACATTCTCGCGCGCTGCGCGCAGACGAACGAGGCCGTGCCGCCGTCGGGCACGTGCAACCACGGCGTCTGCGAGACCGGTGATGCGCTCGGCGTGAACTGCGAGCTGCCGTGCGTCGCGGAGGTCTGCGCGAAGGATCCGTATTGCTGCATCAAGGAGTGGGACTACCAGTGCAAGGTCGACGTCGACCTCTACTGCAAGGGCCGCACGTGCGAGCCGGACAAGTGCATCTACCGGCAGGCGGGCTGGTACTGCTTCGAGGACGAGGCGAAGGGCGGCTACCGCTGCTCCGGTGAGGCCGGCGTCGAGCAGATCGCCGAGGGCCACCAGTGCGCAGGCGGTCGCGTCTGCCGCCGCACGGGCGATGGCCCGAAGGATCCGGCGGAGCTTTGCACGACGGAGAGCGGGACCAGCGAGGAGTGCCCGACCGGCTCGCTCGGCAAGCCAAAGTGCGTGATGCAGTGACGCGAAGTGCCGAGCCGCGCGGCCTGCGCTAGGATTCCCGCATGCAAGCCGTGCAGGTCTTCTCCGGCGCGACCGCGCGACGCCTCACGCGCCGCGAGTACGAGCGCATGGCGGAGCTCGGCTTCTTCCACGGCGAGCGCGTCGAGCTCATCCACGGTATCGTCGTCCGCATGGTGCCGATCGGTCCGCCGCACTCCGAGGTCGTGGACCGGCTGAACGCGATACTCGTCCGCGCGCTCGGTGATCGCGCGCGCGTGCGGATCCAGCAGCCGTTTCTCGCGGCAGACGATTCGGAGCCGGAGCCGGACGTCGCCGTCGTCGAGGCACGTAGCTACGCGACGGCGCATCCCGATCGAGCCGAGCTCATCATCGAAGTCTCGGAGTCCTCGCTTGCGTACGATCGCGAGACGAAGCGCGCCCTCTACGCGGCCTCGAACGTTCGCGAGTACTGGGTCGTCGACGTGAGCGGACGATGCGTCGAGGTCTTCGACGAGCCGCACGAAGGCCGGTTCTGCCGACAACGCCGCGCGACCCTGGACGATGTCCTCACCCCCACCGCGTTCCCGGACGTGACGGTGCGCGTGAGCGATCTGTTGGCGTGATGCGGCTCGTCCTGGCGTTGCGCCGGCGTCGATTGGCGTGATCGCCAGCGCAGCAGTCGTCGGCGGCTTGCCAGTCATCGTGAGCGAGCTGTGCGCTTGCGTCTTCCTCGTCATGCCGGGTCGGAAGCGGCTTGATGCGGTGCTTCGAAGGACTGCAAATGGTGGCCGGCTGCGGCGCGACACTTGTTTGCTGGCGCCGACGAGGGCAAGACGCGAACGGGGGCGGGATGAGTTGTTTTGCGGGACGCGTGCGGACGCTGCGCCGACCGGCCGCGGGGTGCGAAGATCGGGACGAGCGGCTGTCACATCGATTGCAGCTCGAGACAGTTTGAGGGTCTCGAGG
>JAEXCN010000418.1 GCA_023402175.1 Pseudomonadota bacterium
ACGCTGGGCAGACCCCATGGGCGAGCGGTAGGCCTTGGGCGCGAGCCGCCCCCGCATCCGATCGCGAGTCGACCGCCGTCACGCGTGCTGCAGGCCCTGCGCTCGCGGCGCGGACGAGGGAGCTCGCCGAGACGACGGCGGTCTTCAAGGGCGCGGTTCCAGCGATGGCGCGCGGCGACCGCGAAGCTCCGGAAGCCGACGAGGCCGCTGCTCCGCTCGATGCGGGGCGGCCGCAATCGTCGCGGGGCGATGCCGGCGCGGTCGGGCGCTTTCCAGATCCCGACGAGCTGCCGGAAAGCGAGCTTCCGCGCTTCACGCTCGCCTCGATCCCCGAGATGCCGGAAGCAGCGAGTCTGCCCGAGCCTGCACCGGCGCCTCCCGAGCTGCTCGCCGGCGCTGGATCCCGAGCGTCCTTCGAGTCCGTCGACGTCCGCATCTCTTCCTCGTCGTTCGCCTCGAACGTCTTCGCCGAAGAGGTCCGCGAGGACGAGGCAACGTCCATCGGCGCGCCCGCGCACACGCCGGCAGAGACCAGGGCCTTCACCGACGGCGAGGAGGTCGCGCAGCTGACCGCGCGGCTCCACCGCGACGACGTGCTCGTGACCACGGAGACGCCGGCCGAGGTGGAAGCTTCGGCGCCCATCGACGTCGAGGAGATTGCCGAGGCGGAGATCGTCGAGCTCGAATCCGCCGAGATCCTCGAGGACGACCAGACGAGCACGAGCATCGGCGTCGTGGCGCCGCTCTCACCTGGTCCGGCGTACGAGCTACCGATGCCGCGCGCGGCGACCGACCCGCCAACTCTCGTCGCGAGCCTCGATGCCGAGGAGAAAGAGCTGCTCGAGGCACGGCGCTTCGGTCCACTCGTCGCGCTGTACCGGCAACGGCTCGCGGCGACCGATGGCCCGAACAAGAAGGCCGCGGTCCTCCTCGCGATCGCGAACGTCTACGAGACCGGGCTCGACGACGCGAACGAGGCGTTCCACGCCGTCGTCGAGGCGTTCGAGCTCGCGCCCGACAATCCCGACGTCGTGGCTGCCGTCGATCGCGTCGGCAAGGCCACGCAGCGGATCGGTGAGCTCGCCGACAAGGTGAAGAAGAAGCTTCTTCCCGGCGCGCCCGACGACAAGCGCGTCGTGTACCTCGGGCACCTCGTCTACTGGTACGAGCGCGTCCTCGGTCGCGGCAGCGAGGTCTCCTCGTTCGTCTCGGAGATCGAGCGTAACGACAAGGTGCACCCGGTCGTCCTCAAGCGAGCCGCACAGCTTGCGGCGATGAACGGGGATGTGAAGACGCAGCGCGAGCACCTGACGCGCGCCCTCGAGAGGACGATACGGAAAGAAGAGAAGGTCGCCCTCTACCTCGCGCTCGCGAGCGCCTACGCGGGAACGCCCGACGCGCAGAGGCACTACGAGGCCGCGCTGCAGTTCGATCCGACGTCGCTCGTCGCACTGCAGGGGATCAAGCGGCTCGGCAAGGAGAAGGAGAAGTACGATCAGGTGCAGTGGGCGCTCGAGCGCCAAGCGGAGGTCGCGCCGACGCAGGCCGAGCGCATCGATGCCCTCCTCGAGCTCGCAGAGCTGCAGGAGACCAAGTTCCTGAAGCGCGAGGCCGCCGCGGACCTCCTCGAGCGCGTCCTGCAGATCGAGCCGTCGCATCCGGCGGGGCTGAAGGGCCTCGAACGCTGCTATCACGCGCTCCGCGACTGGCCGAAGCTCGCGCGCATCCTCGGCGTTCGTGCGGAGCACGCATTCGACAAGAAGACGAAGGTCGACCTGTTCGAGCTCGCCGCCGAGGTGCACGAGTCGAAGCTCTGTGACCCGGCGGGCGCGGTCGAGGTCTACCGCAACATCCTCGTCATCGAGCCGAAGCATCGACGGTCGCTCGGCGATCTCGCGCGCCTTTACGAAAAGCTCGGAGACTGGGCGAACGTCGCAACGTACAAGGCGCGCCTCGCCGAGCTCGCGCCGACGAAGCGCGCGTCGTCGCAGGAGCTCGTGAAGCTCGGCGACTTCCTCAACACGCCCGAGCGCGATCCGATCGCCGCCAAGCTCCAGTACGAGCGTGCCGTCGCGGTAGATCCGACGAACGCCGCCGGTTGGGAGGCGCTCCAGAAGCTCGCCGCGTCGAACGGAGACGATCGCCGCGTCCTCGAGTGCCTCGAGCAGCGGAAGAAGCACACCGACGTTCCTCGACAGCGCGCGGCGGTGCTCGTCGAGCTCGCTCGCGTCCACCAGGAGCAAGGCGACGACGACGCCGCTCGCAGTGCGTTCGAGTCCGCGATCCGCGCCGATGCGTCGAACGAGATTGCCGCCATCGCGATGCTGGATGCGTACACCTCCGAGGAGCGCTGGGCGGAGGCCGCGCCGCTCTGCGAGCTGCTCGTCAACGCGGCGATCCGCGATCGCGACGGAGAGGCGCTCTTCGTCCGGCTTCGGCTCGGAACGCGCATCGCCGCCGCGCTCGGCGACGCCGACCGCGCGTTGACGTCGGCGATCGCCGCGCTCGATGCCCGCCCGAAAGATATTGGAGCCCAGGCCGATCTCATCGCCGTCGCCAGCCAGTGCCGCGATTCGCCGGCGTCGCTCGCCCGGGCACGCGAGCACCTCACGCGCGTGGCCGAGGACGCCGAGGAGCTTCCGGCCGATCACCTCCTCCGGCTCGCGGTGCTGCAGCGCGACTTCGGCGATCTCGACTCCGCTGCGGCGACGTTCGAGCGCGCTCGACGGCTCGACCCGGAGGATCAGGACGTCACGCGCGAGCTTGCCGAGGTCTACCTCGCGCAGGGCGACTTCCCGCGCGCCTGCAAGCTCAAGGTCGACATGGCGCGCAACGCGACCGATGCCGACACGCGCTTCGACCTGTTCTGCGAAGCCGGCGAGATCTGGGCACGCCGCGCCGAGGAGCTCGAAAAGGCGGCGAGCGTGTTCGAGGAAGCGCGCGCGATCAAGCCGCTCGATCCGTGGCTGCTGCAGACGATGGCCTGGCTCTACGGCGAGCTCGGGGAATGGGGCCTGCTCACGGGCGTGCTCGAGGACGTGGCGCAGGCCTCCTCCGATTCGCCGGAGGAGAAGGTGAAGGCGCTCGTCACGATGGCGGGCGTCGTACGCGACAAGCTCGAAGACCGGCTCCGCGCCGCCGATCTCTACGACCAGATCCTCGACATCGACAAGAAGCGGCTCGACATCTTCGAGGAGCTCGTCCGCGTCCTCACCGAGGAGAAAAACTGGGAGAAGCTAGAGCGCGCGTATCGCAGGATGATCGCGCGCGTGACGGACGAAGACGAGCCGCAGCTCCAGTTCCTCCTCTTCCACCAGCTCGGTCTCATCTACCGGGATCGACTCGGCGATGCCTCACGCGCGTACGATGCTCTCGACGCCGCGTCTCGACTGAACCCCGATGACACGGAGGTCCGGAAGATCGTCATCGAGCTGCTCGTCGTCACGGACAACCTCGACAACGCCGTCGCGCGCGTGCGCGACGAGATCGAACGCGATCCGCACGAGCCGCAGCTCTACGCCGAGCTCTACGAGCTGTTCCTCCGGCAGCACTCGTTCGACAAGGCGTGGTGCGCGGTCAACGTGCTGGCGCGCCTGCGCGAGCCGACGGCCGAGCAGAGGCGCTTCCACGAGGACTACGCGCCGATGCCGCTCGATCGCGTCCCCGGACAGATCGTCGAGCAAGCCTGGCGCTCGCACGTCTTCCACGCGGATCTCGATCAGTCGCTCACGAACATCTTCGCGATCCTGACGCCCGCGGTCGCGCGCATGCGCTACAACCAGCTTCGCCCGGAGCAGCGCGTGGGCCGTCCGTTCACGGCGAACCACTCGCGGATGCACGACGTCATCCGCGCGACGTTCAACAACGCGGCCGAGATCCTCGCCGTCGCGCCGCCCGAGCTCCTGCTGGGCGATCTCACCGCGATGGCTCCGTTCGTTCCCGCGCTCGCCCCCTACGGCGCGCTCCTCGTGTGTGGCCCCGCGGTCGAAGCGCAGTCGAGCGCGCTCGTCTACATCGCAGGCAAGCGGCTCGCGGAGCAGCGCCCCGAGCTCGCCGCGCGTGCGTTCTTCCCCTCGGTTCCGGACCTGACCTCACTTCTGCAGACGGCCATCCGCGTGAGCCGGAACGAGGTCGCGAAAGATCCTGCCGGCGCCGCGCTCGATCAGAGCTTCGCCGCGGTCCTCTCCCCGCAGGAAGCTGCTGCGCTCCGGAGCGTCGTCCTGCAAGCGACCGCCGAGAGCGCCGCGCTCGATGTGAAGCTCTGGTCGCAGTGCGCCGATCTCTCGAGCATGCGCGCGGGGCTGCTCGTGGCGGGCGACGTGGAGCCGGCGCGGACGGCGGTCCTCGCCGAAGGCACAGCCGGAGATCTCTCGACGCGCGACCGCATCGGCGAGCTCTACAAGTTCGCGACGAGCGATCTGTACTCGGACCTCCGCGGCGCGATCGGCGTCGCGGTTCAGGCCTGATCGCACCTCGCGCGGACGCCGGCCTCGCCTCATCCGCTCCAGAAGGCACCAGAGGAGGAGCTTCGTCATCGAGATGAGGAGCAGTCGTCCGAGCGCTGCCGCAAATTTCACCTCGAGCCAAAAAGAAACGACCGGCTCATCCGCGGCCAGCTCATCCGCCGGTCACGGGCAGGTACTGGGGAGCTTGTGCGCGCCACTCCGCCTGCCCGCAAGCGCGTGATGGCGCTCGGACCTGCCCGACAGCCGGCCCGACGGCATGTCGGCTCTTGGCGTCGCGTCAGGACAACGGCGTCGCGTCAGGACGACGGCGTCGCGAGGTCGACGCCGACGTGGTCCTTCACGATCTGTGCGACTCGAGCGAAGAGCTCGACGCCCTGGCCCTTGTCGTCGAGCCAGCGGTTCGTCGCCTCGTCGTAGCCGAAGTGCCAGGCGCGCGCGTCGGCGGCGAGCCAGATCTGCCGCGTCGGACGTTGCGTGTTGATCACGCACTTCTTCTTGTCCCGGAACGTGAGCGTGAGCACGTCGCCTGAGCGCTCGACGTCGACGTCGTCTGCGTCGACGTTTTCGAGCATCGACTCGAGCTTGCGGAACGCAACGTCGGCGAGCTGCTGGTATCGGGACTCGTCCATGACGCTCGAACTCTAGTCACGCTTTCCGCCCGGGACCAACGGTGATGTCGTCCGCCCGGGACCAATGGTGATGTCGTCCCGCGCTGGGCGCGGCGCTTCCGCTCTAGTTCAGCGAGTACGGCAACGTGAGCGCGAACGGAGCGATCGCGGCGTCGAACTCCCGGCCATCGGGACGGAACATCTGGTAGGTGCCGCGCATCTCGCCGCGAGGCGTCGTGAGGACGCAGCCGCTCGTGTATTCGAACTGATCGCCCGGGTTGAGATAGGGCTGCTGTCCGACGACTCCGGGCCCCTTCACCTCTTCGATGCGGCCTTCGCCGTCCGTGATGACCCAGTGCCTGCTGCGCAGCTGAGCAGGCGCTTCGCCTTCGTTCGCGATCTTCACCGTGTACGCGAAGACGTACCGATGGGTGCGCGGCGACGACTGCTCGGGCACGTAGACGGCCCGGACGCTGATCTTGATCCCTTCGGTGGTAGCCGTGGACACTTGCTATCCAGTGCCATTTGCGCGGCCCGCTGGCAATATGGCGTGCGCTCGCCATGGCCGACGTCCCTCGTTCCCCTCGCCTCAGCGGTGCTTCCCTCCGTAACCTCGCCCGCTTCGCGCGCACGCGCGTCGGCTCGATCGCGCTCCAGCGCGTCCTCCGCGGAGATCTCCGCATCGATCGATTGGCGACGCTGCCGGACGAGCTCCGCGGAGACGTCCCGCTCGATACGAATGCGCATCCGGGACGTCCGCCGCGAAGCGCTGCTTCCGAAGGTCTCCCGTTGCCTGACGGCCAGGGCTGGGCGCCGACGAGCGCGACGCTGACGGCCGCCTATCGTGCCGGCACGTTGTCCCCGCGCGAAGTCGTCCATCGCGCGTTCGAGGAGGCTCGACGCCTCGCCGCGCTCGAGCCGTCCGTCGGATCGCTCTGCGAGCTCGCCGAAGAAGCCGCCCTTGCCGAGGCCGAGGCGTCGGAGAAGCGCTGGCGCGAGGGCCGTCCTCTCGGGTTCTTCGATGGCGTCCCGTGGGCAGTGAAGGAGCAGACGTCGGTCAGAGGCCTCGCACGGCGCGCAGGCACGGCGTTCATCGATGCATCGCCCCGAACGGAAGACGCGACGTGCGTCGCGCGCCTCCGCGGAGCCGGAGCGATCACGCTCGGCACCACGCCGATGACGGAGTTCGGCATGACTCCGAACGGCGCGAACTCGAAGCGCGCCATGCCGCGTAACCCGCATGCCGTCGCGCACATCGCGGGCGGATCGTCGACCGGTTCGGGCGTGGCCGTCGCATCCGGCCTCATTCCCTTCGCGCTCGGCGCCGACGGCGGCGGATCGATCCGGATCCCTGCGTCCATCAATGGCATCTTCGGCATCAAGCCCACGTGGGGTCGCATCAGCCGCTCGGGCGACAGCTCCGCCGGCTCGGTCGCGCATCTCGGTCCCCTCGCCTGCTCGACCGTCGATCTCGCGCATGCCCTCGAGGTGATGAGCGGTATCGATCCGAACGATCCGCAGACGTTCGCCGCTCCACGGCGCGAGGCCGGCTCGTTCGTCAACGCGCTCGGTCGCGGCGTGCGCGGGCTGGTCATCGGTGTCCCCGACTCGGAATGGGCAGACGCCTCCGAGCCGGTCCAGCGCGCTGGCCGCGCCGCTCTCGCTGCGCTCGAGAAGGAAGGCGCTGTTCTCGTCCCGCTCCGTCTCGAGCTCGCCAAATACGCCGCTGCCATCGGCTACGTCACGATCGCCGGGGAGGCACGCGCGCAGCTCCGCGCCGAGTGGCGCGATCACGCCGACGAGATGGGCGACGACCTCCAGGTCACGTTCGCCGCGCTCGAGGCGTTCACCGCGCTCGAATACCTCGACGTGTGCCGGCTCCGCACCGGCCTCCGCCACGAGCTCGCGCGCGCGTTCGGCACGATCGACCTCGTGGCGCTGCCCTCGACGACAGCCCCGGCCGCGAAGATCACCGACACGGACATGCGCACGGGCTTCCTCGACACGAAGGTGATCGACGGCCTCTGCCGCTTCATGTTCCTCGGCAACCTCACGGGTCTGCCTGCCCTCTCTGCCCCGGTCGGCTGCGACGCGATCGGCCTCCCGGTCGGCCTCCAGCTCGTGGGCGATGCGTGGGACGAAGCCACCGTCCTCGCCGCCGCCGCCCACCTCGAACGCATGGGCGTCGCGGTCCCTCGCCGCCCCCGCGTAACCGCTTCGCTGCTCGGCTGAGCGGTCGAACGACCAAACGGCCGAACCGCCGAACCGCCGAACCGCCCGAACGACCGAGCGGCCCGAAGCTCACCGCCGGGGTATCACGGGAGCCGCAACAGCATCCCGCCGAGTCGCGCCGCGCCCGTCGTTCATCTGTTGGTGGGCAGTTCGCGCCCTGTCGCTCGCCGATGTCCCTCGCGTGCGGCAAGGCGTGGACCCAGGACTCCCCGGTCTCGTGTCGTCGTTCGCCGAACGAACCGTTCACGGCTCGAGGACCTTCCCCTCACCCGTCCGTTCGCCGAACGAACCTTTCTCCCCGTCCGTTCGCAGAACGAACCGCCCTCTTCGTTCGTTCGCCGAACGAACCGTCCTCATCCTTCCACTCCGTTCGTTCGCAGAACGAACCGTCCTCATCCTTCCACTCCGTTCGTTCGCAGAACGAACCGTCCTCATCCTTCCACTCCGTTCGTTCGCAGAACGAACCGCCCTCATCCTTCCACTCCGTTCGTTCGCAGAACGAACCGTCCTCATCCTTCCACTCCGTTCGTTCGCAGAACGAACCGCCCTCCTCGTTCGTTCGCAGAACGAACCGTCCTCATCCTTCCACTCCGTTCGTTCGCCGAACGAACCGTCCTCCTCCTTCCACTCCGTTCGTTCGCAGAACGAACCGCCCACTCCGTTCGTTCGCCGAACGAACCGCCCTCCTCGTTCGTTCGCCGAACGAACCGTCCTCCTCCTTCCACTCCGTTCGTTCGCAGAACGAACCGCCCTCTTCGTTCGTTCGTCGAACGAACCGTCCTCCTCCTTCCACTCCGTTCGTTCGCAGAACGAACCGCCCTCC
>JAEXCN010000435.1 GCA_023402175.1 Pseudomonadota bacterium
CGAACAACGACCTTTTCGGCGTTTCGGTTGCGGTGAGCGGGCACACCGCGGTCGTGGGCGCCTACCAAAAGTCAGCGTTGCAAGGGGCGGCGTACGTGTTCGTCCGCGCGGGCGGGGCCTGGGCCGAGCAGCAGAAGCTCACCGCGAGCGACGCGGCGAACAACGACTATTTCGGCGTTTCGGTTGCGGTGAGCGGGGAGACCGCGGTCGTGGGCGCCTACGGGAAGTCAGCGTTTCAAGGGGCGGCCTACGTGTTCGTCCCGCGCCTGAGCAACGGCAGCCCCTGCGCGGGCGGCGCCGAGTGTGAAAGCGGCTTCTGCGCCGACGGCGTCTGCTGCAACGCGGCCTGCAACGCGGGCGCGTGCGACGCTTGCTCCGTGGCGGCCGGCGCCGCCGTCGACGGCACCTGCGCTCTGCTCACGGGCACCGCGTGCAACGACGGCAACGCGTGCACGCAGAGCGACACGTGCCAGGCCGGAGTCTGCACGGGCGGAAGCCCGGTAACGTGCGCGGCGCAGGACCAGTGCCACACCGCCGGGACGTGCAATCCGGCAACGGGCCAATGCTCGAACCCTGTGGCGGCGAACGGAACGATCTGCAACGACGGCAACGCGTGCACGCAGTCGGACACGTGCCAGGCAGGAGTCTGCACGGGCGGAAATCCGGTGACGTGCGCGGCGCAGGACCAGTGCCACACGGCCGGGACGTGCAATCCGGCAACGGGCCAATGCTCGAACCCTGTGGCTGCGAACGGAACGAGCTGCAACGACGGCAACGCGTGCACGCAGACGGACACGTGTCAGGCAGGAGTCTGCACGGGCGGAAATCCGGTGACGTGCGTCGCGCAGGACCAGTGCCACACGGCCGGGACGTGCGACGTCACCACGGGCCAATGCTCGAACCCTGTGATCGCGAACGGAACGATCTGCAACGACGGCAACGCGTGCACGCAGGCTGACACGTGTCAGGCAGGAGTCTGCACGGGCGCAAACCCGGTGGTGTGCGCGGCGCAGGACCAATGCCACGAGGCCGGGACGTGCGACGCCACGACGGGGCAATGCTCGAACCCTGTGGCGGCGAACGGAACGAGCTGCAACGACGGCAACGCGTGCACGCAGGCTGACACGTGTCAGGCCGGAGTCTGCACGGGCGCAAACCCGGTGGCGTGTGCGGCGCAGGACCAGTGCCACGAGGCCGGCACGTGCGACAGCGCGAACGGCACGTGCTCGAACCCGGCGAAAGCCGATGGCTCGGCGTGCACCGGCGGGAGCTGCCAGGCCGGCAGCTGCGCGGCTGCGCCCGACGCGGGGACAAACCCCGATGCCGGCACGTCCAATCCCGATGCCGGCACGTCCAACCCCGATGCCGGCACCTCCGGCGCCGACAGCGGGATCCCGGGGACCGGCGGCGACGTGGCGCTCCGCGACGCCGGCGCCGAGAGCACCGACACCTCCGACGATGGCTGCAGCTGCCGCGCGGCCGGGACCAGCAATCGTCAGGGGAGCGCTGGCATGCTCGGCCTCGGAGGCGTGGTGCTCGCGATGGCCGCGCGCCGACGCCGCTCCAACCGCGACGCCTGAGAGGCTCGTTCGTCTGCATCCCACGGTCCGCGTCGCGTCGTCTGCCCTTGCGCAGGCGCCGGGACGCGGACCGCGAATCCCAGCCGAGGAGTCGTGAGACTGAGAACGACATCCTTGGGACGTCGAGAGCGAACGAGCCCGCCTGCTCTCCGGCGCTCGACTCCGTCAGAAGGAGCTCGCGTGCGATCTGGATCGGCGGTCTTGCCGTTCGTTGACGCGAGCTGACGGCCTCCGCCTCGTCGTCGGCGTGGGTCCTCTCCGAGCCAAGCCTCGTTCCTTTGGGTTGGGCGCGAAAGCTTCCCTTCTTGCCGCACCCGACGGCGTGTCCGAAAATGCCGGGTCGGAGCGGGACTGAGCTATCCGCGCGCGGTGCCATGGCGATGACGGTTCGGAGATTTACGGCGTTCCTCTCAGCAATGCGAATTGCGATTGCCGCAGCAGGAGCATGTGCTCCTGCGACACCAATCGTGCCACTGCGTGATGGCTCCGTTTGTGAGAGATGGGCTGCTCAATTCGATAGAGACTTTCGGAAGAGTCTCGAACCAATCACCGATGCCGCCCCGACTGCCTTTGCTCGCTACATGCGAAACCCCGCGAACTATTCGCGTCATGAGGAGGAACTGGACGACTGTTGTCTGTTTTCCATGCAAGCGCGTGATGTTCAAGCGGACGGCGAGTTTTCTGAGTGCTTGTCGAAGGACACTGGCGTGGTGGTTCGAAAGCGCAGGTTTTGAATGGACCGTATCGAGGACGCGTCACCACCATCGATCGCAACGAATGGTCTGTGCCGGGTCGCTCTGGCCCAACGAGCTACGGGGGCCGGAGCGGGGCGTTGTTTCCCAGCTCACTCAACCAAGAAACAAGCCGCACGGGGCCACTCCCCCGCGCGCTAGCTTGTTCCCAGCTCACTCAACCAGGAAACAAGCCGCGAGGGGCGTGGGACTCGTCAACGCTTTGTCGTCGTCTCTTGCGGAGCCTCGTAGCCACCGTCACCTCGTGGAGGGCGTCATCGCGGACGATCGTGACGACCTCGACGATGAGGAGCGTACGGCGCTTCACCGTGAGCTCGATGCTTCCATCGCCGAGGTCGACATTGGCGAGACCGAGGAGTTCGCTCAGGTGCTCACACGGAACTTCGAAACCGCCGGTGAGGTTCGTCGTCTCGAAGCATGCTCGCCGCCACATCGAGAAGCTTCAGGTGGGTCGAGAACCGGCATTCGGGTCGCGCGCTCTCGAGTGAAAAGGTGACCGGCTGCGGTGCGTTCGATTATACGCAGTCGCATGCGATTACCTTTTCGCAAGCGAGTATTGGCGTTCGGCGCGGTATGGGCTTCGGTCAGCGTTGGCGCGGTCCTCACGCCTGGCTGTTACGGTCGAAATTGCGACGGTGAATACGAAGTCGTCGGCCCAGATCCCGGTCAGGGCCGCATGATCGACGACAACACCTGGGAGACGGCGGCATTCGACGAGGATTGGTTGTGGTTTCCGCGACAGCGACATTACATCTTCGACATACCGAGGCTCTCCGGACGCAAGCTGATGACCGTCGATCTGTACGTCAGCGCGACTGCGGACCCGAGCAAGAGCAGCATCACCAAAGCGCCTGGAAATCTCGCGCTGCTCAAAAATCCAAGGAAAAATGGCATCGACGTCAAGAACGACACGTGCTCCGACGGTTATCTTCGTGTGCTCGTAGAGGCGTACCCGCTGCCGCCCAATGCGGAGTCGGACGGCAAGGCCGGAGAAGGCCGCGACGCAGGGCCGAGCGACGCCGCGGATGGCGTGGACGGTGCCGACGCCTGGGAATGATCGCCATCGACGGCAGGCGCGGGAGGTGGTCTCACCATCGGCAGCAGGCGTGTGACGTTCGAGAGTAGACCTCGCCGTCCGAGTCGTCGTTGCTCGGACCCCAGACCATCAGGTTCGTCGGCAGTCCTTCGTTCTTTAGGTAGTCGCAAATCGCATTCGGATTGCCATAGTGCCGGGCGACCGTGACGTCGGTGAGCCCGACGATGTGGCCCGCGCCGCCGACGAGGTACTCAAGCCACGGCTCCCTGGCACCGACTGCAGACCCTTCATACGAACGGGTCGTCGGTGTGGGAGCTCATCGCTGTCCGGAAGATCGGTGAGGCCCTCGGACGCGAGCTGCGAGGCGGACCCGGCTCGAGTCAAACCTGCGCGTCGTGTCGAGCTGGCCCGCTCTTCATCGCGAGGATCTTCGCGTCAGCGGTGATGAGCGTCGCGGCCCGCTCGAGCGCCGTTGCGACGATGATGCGATCGGCCGGATCGGAATGCATCCCGGCGAGGCGTGACGCGACGATCGCGATCTTGCCGTCGACGGCGACCTCGTCGATCCCTCGCGCGAGGGCTTCCGTCCGGAAGGCGTCTGGAGAACCATCGAGACGAAGTCTTCCGGCTGCGGCCAGCATGGCGATCTCCCAGTACGAGATGGCCGAGACGCCCAACTCGGTTGCCCGCACCGCGGCCTGAATCCGCCTTCGGGCGGAGCGTCCCAGCCGCTCGTCGTCGAGGGCGTACCAGACGAGCACATGGGTATCGAGGATGATCATCGCGTGCGGCGCTTCTTTCGCACACGGCGAAGCTCGGGCTCCGCAGGCCCCCACGCGATGTCGAGCGGCGCGACGATGTCTCCGGAGATTTCCATCCGTCCCTTGTAGAAGCCGGCGAGCGCTGTCGACGTGTCGCGCACCGCTGTCAGCATTGCCACGGGCTTGCCCCGCTTGGTGATGACGATCGATTCTCCGGACTCCGCCACGCGGTCCATGAGCTCGAGGCACTTGGCCTTGAACTCGCCAGCCTTGATCGTCTGCCGCACGGTGCCCATGGTCATGATTATGGTCACGAGTGCGGCCAATACAACCTCGAGCGGACCCGCCCCACCCCGCGAGCGCCGTCGCGCGCCTTTGCGAGTAGCGGGCTGACGCGCGTACGCGCGAGGGCGCTCCTCGCCCCCCCTGGCGCGGAGAGTGCGCCGCCCTCGTGCGGCCACGCGAGTGATGGGTGCACGGGGGGCGAGCCGTGCCGACCGAGCCGATCGGCTTGCCCGCAATGGCACAACCAGGCACGTCTGGCGTGACGTCGCAACAAGCAAAAACAAGTGGTTGCGCGGCGCGCAAGGCCGGCACTGGACGTGCACTGTGCCACCTCGCACGGCTTCGTTTCGGAGGGTCACATGCGTCTTCGATCGTTCCTCTTCCTGACTGTGTCGCTGTCCGGCGTTGCCCTCGCCGTCGGATGTGGCAGCGGGGGCTCCGGTGAGGGGTCAGTCGTCGAAGTCGACAACGGCTTCGAGTCCGATGATCCGAGCGGCCGGAGCGCCGCCGAGCACGGCAGCAAGAACGCCGGTGCGTCGTCGTCGTCCGGCGGCTCGAGCGGCAGTGGTGGTTCGTTCAACCCGGCGCCCGAAGCACCGGGGGATGCCGTCGACAACGGCGGCGCGGCGCGCGTCGTCGAGGAAGCGGACGTCATCAAGGTCGAAGGCAATCGCCTCTACGCGCTCTCGCGGTACGGCGGCCTCGCGATCGTCGACATCACGAATCCCGATCAGATGACGCTCCTCGGACGCAAGCGCATCGACGGCGTTCCCTTCGAGATGTACGTCCAGAACGGCCGCGCGTTCGTCATGCTGAACGAGTTCGGTCGCTGGGTGCAGGACGACGGCAGCCCGTACGGCCAGTGGGTCCAGACGAGCGAGATCCTCGCGTTCGACGTCTCGAATCCCGCGAACATCAACGAGGTGTCGCACTTCGACGTGCCCGGATCGATCGCCGACTCGCGCATGGTCGGCGACGCGGCCTACGTCGTCACGTACGAGAACGGTTGGTGCTGGGGGTGCCAGTCGAGCCCGGCGACCGTCGTCACGAGCTTCAAGGTCGGCAGCGCGATCACGAAGAGCGATCAGCTCGTCTACAAGTCGCCGAACCAGAACTACGCGTCGTGGCAGCGGAGCGTGAGCGCGACGAACGAGCGGCTCTACATCGCCGGCCCGGAGTGGAGCTGGACGCCGGGGCAGACGAACGCGAGCTCCATCATCCAGGTGATCGACATCACCGATCCGAGCGGCAAGCTGAAGAAGGGCGCCGACGTGCCCGTCGCCGGTCAGATCAACAGCCGCTGGCAGATGGACGAATACGCGGGCGTGCTTCGCGTCGTCAGCCAGTTCGGCAACGGCTGGGGCGGCCCGAACGGGCAGATCAACCCGAAGGTCCAGACCTTCACGGTCACGAGCGCGACGCAGATCACGGCGCTCGGCTCGACGGACCTGAACCTCCCGAAGCCCGAGCAGCTCCGGAGCGTCCGCTTCGACGGCACGCGCGGCTATGCGATCACCGCGGAGCGAAAGGACCCGCTGTTCACGATCGACCTCTCGAACCCCGCCACGCCGAAGCAGGCTGGCGAGCTCGAGATGCCGGGCTGGATCTTCCACATGGAGCCGCGTGGCGATCGGCTCGTCGGCTTCGGCTATGACGACACGGCGCCGAGCGCGGCGAACCTCGCGGTGTCGCTGTTCGACGTCTCGGACCTCACGAAGCCGACGATGCTGAAGCGCGTCTCGTTCGGCTCGGGCTGGTCGCAGCTGCCCGAAGATCAGGACCGGATCCACAAGGCCGTTCGCGTCCTCGACGATGCTGGGATGATCCTCGTGCCGTTCGCGAGCTACGGCCGCTGGAACAACGACAAGTGCGAGGCGCCGCAGAGCGGAATCCAGATCATCGACTACGGCCACGACAGCCTGACGCTCCGAGGGATCGCGCCGCAATGGGGCATGCCCCGGCGCGCGCTCGTCGCGAACGGACGCCTGCTCGCGATGTCGGATCGCAACGTGACGAGCTTCGACATCACCTCGCGTGATGCTCCGGTGAAGAAGCACGAGCTCGATCTCTCGAATCCCGCCTACCGGCTCGCGGAGCTGCCGGGCCACATCGCGAGCATCACGAGCGATTGGTGGAGCGGCGAGGTCATGCTCTCGCTGACGCCGAAGGCGAATGCGGACGACGCCGCCGTGACGGGCAAGCTCTCGCTGGCGTCGCTCGCACCCCAGAACCAGATCTACTGCTCGGGCAAGACGGGCTGGGCGTCGTGGTACGAGGCGCGCCTCTTCCCGAACGGCAACACCGTCTACGTCACCGTCCCGGTCTACACGTACGACTCGAACTTGCGCGGCGGGAAGCTGATCGCGGCGGCGATCGACGTGTCGAACCCGCTGAAGCCGGTCATCACCGGCAAGGCCGAGATGCTCTTCACCGAGCGCGACACCTCCTACGGATATTATGGCTGGTGGGGCGGCGGCTTCTGGGACGGCTGGGCGTTCTGGTCGTACTACGGCGGGATGAACGGCTCGCTCGTCGGGTCGGGGCAGGCCGTCGTCCAGGACGGCGCGAAGCTCGCGTACATCGAGAACGACTACGAGCCCGTCCAGATCGGCACGCAGAACGGGTACCCGCGCTGGTCGTCGAAGCTTCATCGCCGGATCCACGTCGTCGACTTCACGGCGCCGGCGCAGCCGACGACCCACGCGATCACGCTCGCGGACAGCCTCGGCTCGTCGCCGCTCCACCTCTACAAGGGGACGGTCCTCACGTCGCGCTGGGTGCAGTCCACGAAGAACCCCGACAAGGTCCGCTTCTTCGTCGACCGCGTCGACCTGAAAGGCTCGACGCCGGTGCAGCTCGCGTCGATCAACACGCCGGGATCGCTGCTGCTCGCCGACGAGTCGTCGAGCCGGTTCGTGACGACCGACTACCACGCGCAGCGGATCTCGATGCCGAATGCGAACTACAGCGACGCCTGGCAGGCCTGCCGCGATCAGCTCGGCTGGCGCGCCTGGCTCGACTACGAGACGAACGAGTGCATCAGCGTGACCCGCGACTTCAAGCTCGCCGACGTCTCGGACACGAAGGTGACGCTCCGGCAGACGATGGCCCCGCCGTCGCAGAACATCGCCGGGGTGCAGATCGCGGACGACCGCATCTACGTCACGCGCTACAAGCAGTACGACTACTCGAGCAACGCCGGCGCGAGCCCGGGCGGCACGTACCAGCAGCCGAAGGTCCTCGAGGACGGCGGCCTCTGGGCGATCGGCGGCATCCGCGCCGGCCAGCTCTCGGTCGTGAGCGAGATGGTCGGTGACGCCGAGTGGCCGCTCGCGGCGCACGGGACGAAGGTTGCGCTCTACACGCAGGGCGGGCTCGCGATCTACGACACGGCGGCGCCGAAGCCGACGCTCGTGAGCGAGGCCAACCTCCGCGGCTGGGGCTACAGCTCGCACGTCCTCATGAGCGACACGCGCGCCGTCGCGTCTCTCGGCGAGTGGGGCCTGCAGACGATCGCGTACTGACCCAGCGCGCAGGAGTCGGCGCACATGCGCGCCGATGGTTCATCGGACCCTCAGCTGCTGCGGGAGGTGCTGACGCTGGGGGGCCTCGACCGCTCGCGTCGGACGCGAAACGTCCGCCGGGGCAATCCGGGCGGCCGCGCGCGGAGGATGGATCGCGAATGCGCGCGAGGGGCGGCGCCCTCGCTCGCCCGACGGCATGGCCGCTGCAGTCGGGCGCGGCATGCGCACGATCACGCTCGTCTCGCTCGCTCTCGTCGTCTTCGCCGCAGGTTGCGCGACGGAGACGGCTTCACCGACCCCGAAGATCCGTCGCCCTAGCGGATCGACGACCACGCCCGTCGGCGAAGACAACGACAACGGCGAGCACGGCAGCAACCAGCCGAGCGGACCCGAAGCGCCGCCCGACGAGGGAAAGGCGATCGGAAGCGAGACGTGGGCAGACGGCAAGGCGATCGACGCGAACCTCACGATCTCCGAGGGAGCAAGGGTCGTCATCGCGCCCGGCGCGACGATCACCGTCGCGGCCGGCGTCGCCATCACGATCAAAGGCACGCTCGAGGTCGCCTCGACGACGACGCACGCGAAGCTCACCGGCATGGGGTGGACCGGCCTCGTCGTCGCGAGCGGCGGCACGCTGAGCGCGGACGGCCTCGACATCGAGAAGGCCGCCTCCGCGATCTGGACGCAGACCGGGAACAAGGACGCGACGTTCACGAACGGCGTCATCGACGGCGCGACGCCGTTCAAGATGGAGGCGGGTAGCAAGCTCGCCGTCTCGAAGTCGAACGTGAGAGCCACGGCGGGCAGCGCGATCGCCGGCACGTTCACGGCTTCGTACATGGAGTACGACAAGGGCACGTCGGGCGGCCTCACGCTGAACGATCCCGTAGGGTCGATGACGATCTCGGACTCGATCCTGAAGGGCGCCGGCGGCGGCGACTACGTCATCTCGTCGGCCGGTAAGCTGATCAAGCTCGAATATACGACGATCAGCGGCTCGCATTGCGGCCTCCACTTCACGGCGGTCGACCAGTTCCAGCTCGATCACGTGTCCGACGATACGAACTCCTACGGCGCGATGCTCTATGGCTCGGGTGCCGGGCCGCACTCGATCGTCTCGTCGAACATCCGGAGCACCGACAAGGACCTCGACATGCAAGGCACCAACGGCCCGCTCTCCGTCGAGAAATCGTTCACCGGCGGGAAGAACACGCTCGCGGGGAACGCCAAGGTCACCAACGCAGCCGCCCAGCCGATCCCGGACGCGAAACCCCGCGCCCAATAGGCGAGGCCGGTCCGCGCGCGCTCGAGCTTGCTTCGCACCCAGGCCGCATTGACCCTGCGCGGGCGCTCCCGCACGCTGGGCGGTCCATGGCATCCAAGAAAGAGTCGGGTCCGCTCCGCGGAGCGAAGTTGATCAAGAAGGCCCTCGAGGTCGGAAAGGACCGCGTCCTCGCGGCGCCGGAGCCCATGCCGGCCTCGCTCGCCCGGAAGATGAAGCTTCCGAACGGCGAGTCGCTGTCGCCTGCGCTGAAGGAGCTGCTGCTCGCAGACACGGTGTGGATCGGCATCGACTACGACGACGAGGAGGGCGAAATCGAATCGGCGTCGCTCGAGGACGTTGTCGAGGAGGCCTTCGGCGAAGACGCGGTGCCGGCGTTCGGCGAAGCCTACGAGCTGCTCGGTGAGGACGTCGTTGCATTCGGTGCCGAGGATCTCTCGCGCCCGGCATGCCTCTACATCGGTGAGGTCGACGAGGCAGGGGAGTATCCGGTCCTGCAGCTCGCCTACGAGTCGGGCAAGGCGCGCATCGGCGGGTTCATCCCGTTCGACGTCTGGCTCGCGCAGGAGCTCGGAGCGCTCGAGCGCGGGAAGGACATCGGCGAGGTTCCTCCGGACTACGCGGCGCTGCCGAAGGCGCTTGCCGAATCGAACTTCGACGGGCGCATCGTCTTCGAGCCGAAGGCCGGCGAAGCGGAAGCTGCCGACGACGAGGACGAGGACGCGACCGAGAACGACGACGAAGGCTGAGAGCGGCGGTCAGTGGCGCGTGTCGGCGGCCGAGGACGAGAGCGCCGGCGGTGCTCGATCGAGCTCGCCGGCATGCGCCGCGCGCGCTCGGAGCGCCAGGACGATGAGGACGAGGCCGACGAGGGCGAAGACGACGGCGCCGACGGCGATCGCAACGAGCATCGGAGAGGGGCCTCGTGATGGGGCGGGGCCTGCTCCCCAGACGTTGCGCGCGCTCTCGTGCGGCTGCGGAGCTTGGCCGGCCGCGTAGTGCGAAGCCAGCGCGGGATTGCTCGGCGGAAATCGCGGGAGCGCGCCGCTCGACGGATCGCCCGGCCGCACGTGTGGCGTCTGCGGCGTTCCGAAAGAGCGGCTCGATGCTGGCGGGATGTTCCCGGGCATGATCGCCGTCGACGCCAGTGCGCGAGGAGAATCGCGCGCCGGCACGGGCGCGCCGATCGGCATGCGGGCGGACGGCGGTCGTCCCACGCGCTCTGCCGCTCGCGCTCCCTCGGGCGAGGCGAACGGCGCGAGCGCTCGGGCAAGCGACGCGAGATCCGGGAAGCGCTCTTCACGCGGGCGCCGGAGGCAGCGAACGATCACCTGCTCCAGCGCTTCGGGCACCTCCGGGCGAGCCGCGCGGAGGGAAGGGACGTCGGCGGCCAGCACCTTCATCATCAGCTCGCCGAATGCACCGCCGTCGAATGGTGGTCGCGACGTGAGCAGCTCGTAGAGGATGACGCCGAGCGACCAGATGTCCGCCCGCGCGTCGACGTCGCGTGCGCTCTTCAGCTGCTCCGGGGACATGTAGTGCGGTGACCCGAGGAACGTGCCCGTCGACGTGAGCGCATGGCTCTGCGGACCCGTCGGCGCGACCTTCGAGACGCCGAAATCGAGCACCTTCACCATCGGCGCCGATCCGGGCCGCTCGGCGAGGAACAGGTTCGACGGTTTCAGATCGCGATGGACGATGCCGTGTGCATGCGCCTCGGCGACGGCATCGGCAGCCTGGATGACGTAGTCGACGGCGTCGCGGATCGACAGGGCGCCACGCTGATCGACGATGGCCCCGAGATCGGTCCCCTGAAGGCGCTCCATCACGATGAACGGCAGTGGCGGAGCGTCGAGCGTCCCGGCCTCGAACACCTTCACGACGTGCGCGCTCGACAGCTTCGTCGTGGCGCGCGCCTCGTTGATGAAGCGCGGGATGCCCTCCGGATGGGTGCTCGCCTCGAGAGAGAGCACCTTGATGGCCACGGGCGTCTCGTTCGGGAGCACCCGCGCGCCGAAGACGAGCCCCATCCCGCCCTGCCCGATGACGGACTCGATGCGGAAGCGGCCGAGGAGCACGTCCCCGGGCTCGGGCATCCGCGGCGAACCAGGATCAGCCCCCATGGCGAGCTCCAGCGTAGCGCTTGTGGCCGGCAGCCGGTCAACTCCGGTCGACGGCGGCCGGACGGATGTGTGGGCCATGAGCGCCTGCTGGCATCCTTCCGGCTCCCGCGGCATGCTGCATTCGTCGATGTCGAGCCTTCGCGGCCTCTTGCTCTTCTCCTGCTTTGCCGGCGCGATCGTCGTCTCGGCGTGCGGCGAAGACCCTCCGGCGACGGTGCTCCAGCCGCTCGATTTCACGAGGCCGGAAGGGGAGATCGCGGAGTTCGACCGGAACTCCCTCGTCGATCCGGCGGCCTTCACCGACACCGAGACGCTCGACGTCGGTGCCGTGCAGCGTTTCCTCGGCAAGACGCCCTATGAGCGCCCGAGCTTCCTCGAGACCTATCAATCGAACGGCGTCCGCGCGGCCGACGCGATCGTCGACATCGCGCGGCAATACCGGATCAATCCGCTCGTCTTCCTCGTCTACGCGGAGATCACCCAGGGGCTCGTCGGAGAGCGCAACTACCCGTTCCCGCCCGAGCGCGTCGAGTACGTCTTCGGCTGCGGGTGCCTGCAGGCGAACAACTGCCTTCCCGCGCTCGCCGGGTTCGATCGCCAGATCGACTGCCTCGGCCGAGCGCTCCGGACGGCGATCGACGAGATCAAAGCTGACGAGCAGACGACGACCGGCTGGGGCCCGGACATCCCGAGGCTCACGCTCGACAACGTCAAGATCACGCCCGCGAACGACGCGACCGCGGCGCTCTACGACCGGACGCCGAGGGTCGCGGAAGGCCAGACCGGCGGGACGTGGATCTTCTGGAACGTGTGGAACCTCTACGCGTCGAAGCTCGACTATGCAGGGCCGATCGGGTTCACCGACGGGCGCTGGATCGGCGAGCCGTGTCAGACGGCGGCGATGTGCAGCGGCGTCGACGGCGCGATCTGCGCGGACAACTACCCCGACGGCTTGTGCACGGTCGCGTGCACGGGGCAGTGCCCGACGCAGCCGTCGCGACCGGAGAGCTTCTGCGCGAAGTTCCCCGACGGCGGCTATTGCCTGCCGGTCTGCAATCCCGCAGCGCCGACGTGCCGTCAGGGCTATTCGTGCGTGCGCGTCGCGGGCGTCGGCTCGGGCGACTCGAAGCACGTCTGCTCGCCGGAGCCGGGCGCGGGCGGCTGAAAGGACACGGCGCTGACGCGCGCGCGTTGGCGCCGGAGTACGACCTTCGGTCACGACGACGTGCGCGCGAGCGATGGCGCGAGATGTGATCGCGAGCGGGCACGCGATCGCTATAGTCCGCCGTCGCGATTCTTCGTCGCGTGTAAATCGGAGTCGCTTCACCGTGCGAACGCGCGGATTTCGTCTCGATCGAGGTGGCATGCTCTCAAGAAGATTTCTCCGGGGAGGCGCCGTCGTCGGCGCCACGTCCTTGCTCGCCCTAGCGTACGCATGGCGGTCGCCCGGCGCCGCGCCTCCGGCACCAGCGGGCGAGGCACCTACGGTCGAGCTCGCCGGGCCTTCGCCTCTCGTGGTGGCGACGAAGGCGGCATCGTCGTCGTCCCACGATCCTGCTCCGGAACCCTCCGTGCGTTCGGAGGCGCCGGCGACGAAGGTCGCCCAGAGCGTCGCGTCCCGGCGCGCGACGCGGGCGGCGCGCTCGCACTTGCGTGCCCTTGCATCGACGTACGGGCTCGAGGCGCGCGACGTCGAAGCGCTCGAGCATCGCGACACCTTCGTCGGTGGTGAGGACGGCGCGCGCATCGTTCGCTTCCGCCAGGTCCTCGCCGGTCGAGCCGTCCTCGGGCGCGAGGTGAGCGTCGTCCTGGATGCGAAGGGCGGGCTCGCGGGCGTCACGGGCCGCCTCGCGCCGTCGATCGCGCTCCGTCGCGCCGAGCTCGCCGAGGCGCGCGCCCTGCGGAG
>JAEXCN010000476.1 GCA_023402175.1 Pseudomonadota bacterium
CGACGCGCGAGGGTCGATGGCGAGAGCGGTCGCGATGGCCAGGCCGATGACCACGTCCTCGCAATTGGTCGCCTCGATTGTGCGGGAGATCGTGTGGCCCTGCCGAGTCCCCTCGCGCCTCTTCGGAGTGAGCTCGAGCCGTCCCGAGAAGCCACGATCGCGACGGACGATTCGAACGTCGAACCGACGCGTCCCCTCTTCCGACACGAGCGTCGATCGCGTCGTGTAGGACGCGATCCGACCGAGAATCTCTTCACGCGACGGGCAGGCGGGATCCGCGACATACTCGAAGCGAATCGGCTCGGGGCGCTCCTCCGCCGCGCTCACCTCGGCGCGAAAGGCCACTGCCAGGATGGATGTGACGAAGACGCAAGCGCTCCGCCATCGCCCAGCGCCGGCCATCTCGGCCGTCGAGCTTAGACAGAATCATTGGACCAGCCAACCCGCCGGAATGCGATCACGGTACTTCCGAACCGGCAGCTCCGACGAGTGTACGGTCGTGCCGAATGAGGACGCGTCCGAGATGGCGGGGCTGTGCGAAGGCGCACGCGCTGCCACCAACCACTCCCCGTCGCGACCACGACGCTTGCCCGCGCCACAACGGCGATGACGTTGCCGCGCCGAACAATGGCCTAACCGACAGCGACCGAGCGGCAAGCGCCCTTCGTCCGACGACTCCAGGCGCCTTCCGACGATTTCCCTTGCGCAGAAGACCAGCCGCCCAGCGCGCGCCCGAGCCTCACGCCCCGCAACGCGCAAGCACTTCTTACACGCTCACGTTCGACGTCCCGTCGCGAGATGCGCCCGAGCCACGATCCGCACGAAATGGCCTTCCCCATCCGGCTCCGGAATCCGCCCGCCAGGCTTCCGGCAGCGCCCGAACGGCCTCCGACGCGCAAGAAACGCTTCCGGATCGAGCACTTGGGCATACGAGGCGCGCCCCCATGCACGATCCGCATGAGCCGAAGCCGCATTTTTCCCCGTCGGAAGCGCGCAGGGACCGTTTCGGAAGCCCCACAGGCGCCTCGGAAGCTCCACGCGCGCCTCGGAAGCATCGACCGCCGCAACACTACGGTGTGATCCTGAGGCGAAGACGAGGCTAATCCCCGCGAATGTGCGCGCGACAACCTGTCCCAACCGGAAGTGGGTACCGGCATGTGGGCGTCGCAGACGCGGTGCTGCACGATGCGAAGCTGCCGCCAGTGGTGTCGGGACGCGAGATCGTCAGCGTCGGCCCTCTTCGAGCTCGACGCTCTCGTATACGTCCGCGAGCGCGACCGCGCCGGCGAGCGCCGGCAGCTCCACGGATGCGTCCTCGTTCGTGTACGCGGTGAGGCGCCACTGGCCATCACCCTCACGCCGGAAGTGATCGATCCTGCGCTCGCGGTGCGAGATGATGACGTATTCGCGGAGCTCGGCGATGGCCTGGTAATGGAGGAACTTGGTCCCACGATCGAAGTCTTCGGACGTGTCGGACGTGACCTCCACGAGGAGCGTCGGGTTCAACAGCGAAGGTGGATCGCCGTCGTCGTAGCGCCGTTCTCCACAAGCAACGGTCACGTCGGGATAGGTATAGAGCCGCGTCGTCGGGACGTGCACGCGCTGGTCGCTCGTCATCGTGACGCATCCACGCCCACGCGTCAGGGCCACGAGCGCAGCCGTGACGTTCGCCGCGAGCATGTTGTGGGCCGGACGCGCGCCGGCCATGGCGACGATCGCGCCGTCGACGAACTCGTGCTTCGTATCGCTCGCCCGCTCGAGCGCCAGGTACTCGAGCTCGGTGAATCGAGTCGCCGCCGACACCATGGAAGAAGGATAGCACCCCAGCGACTCGGCGATTTCGTCCCGGATTTCGTGCGGCCGGGGGACGACCCCGCGGCACGCCCGCGCCGCGAGTAGATCCTCTTCGCGAGCGCGATCGGACTCGTATGGCTCGTGCTCATGTTCGCCGTCATGTCGCTGGGAACCTCCACGAAAGAGGCCCCGGAGAGCCAGCTCTCCGAGGCCTCGATCGAAGCGCGGCGCTCTCTCGCCGCGATCACGCCGGCTTTGACCGTTCACTGCGCGGCGGCGACGACCTCGTCGAAGACGTCCGCGCGGAACTTCCCTTCCGCCTTGAGAGCGTTGCGGACCTTCGCGAACGTCTGGTTCCAGGCGGCCTTCTCGGCGTCGTTCAGCTCGACGACCGTCTTGCTGCCCTTCAGGCGGTTGAACGCGGCCTCGTCGATCGCGCGGATGCGATCGGTGAGGAGGCGGCCGGTGTTCTTGCCCGTGCGCTCGAGGACGGCCTTCGCGTCGGCCGGGAGAGCATCGTAGGTCTCCTTGTACATCACGAGCGCGCCGATGCCGATGCCGGTCGGCATGTTGTTGATGTGCGTCATGTGCGGCGCCCAGCCGAGCTGCTCGGCGGCGATCGACGGCGAGTTGATGACGTCGATCGAGCCTTCGCTGCGCGACGAGACGGCCGGGAGGATCGCGGGAACCGTGAGCGCCTTCGGCGAAGGAACGCCGACGGTCTCGAGGAACTTCTGCCCGACGGGATCGCCCGCGATGTAGAACGGGTGCGCCTTCTTGAGGTCCTCCGGCGTCTTGATCGCAACGCCGCGCGACATGAGATGCGCCATGCCGACGTCACCCTTGCCGAGGATGACGAAGCCCTGTCCGGCGAACTCCTTGTCGAACTTCGGCGAGACCTTGTCGCGCGCGGAGTCGAGCTTCGCCCACGTCGGGAACAGGCCCGGCATCTGCAGCGCGCCGATGTGCGGCCAGATCTGCGCGAGCCCGGTGCCCGTGATGGCGGCGCCATCGAGCTCCTTGCTCCGCATCTTGCCGACCATCGCGATCTCGTCGCCCTTCGACCCGTTGTAGAACCACGTGAGCTTGACGGCTCCGCTGCTCTCTTCTTCGACCGCCTTGCTCCACGCGCCGAAGACCTTGCCCCAGGCGGAGTCCTTCGGTGCGAGGGTGCCTAGCTTGATCTCCTTCGCGTCCGCCATCGCGGTCCGCGAGAAGCCGAGCATGGCGACCATGACGGCCACCACCATCATCAACCTTCGAAGCATGGAAGACTCTCCTTCCCCTTCCTGTGACACGTAGTAGCGGCCGAGCCGACCTTGTCTCGATCTCGACCGTACCCTTGGACGAGACAGCCGCAAGGACAATGTATCCCTGCTGGCATTGACGCAGTGCACGAGGCGGTCACTGCGCCGCGGACGCGGGAGCAGATGCCGCAGGCTTCGCGGGCGAAGCCACCGAGAAGCCGCAGTCTTCCATCGCGGGCTTGCTGAGAGCCCGCTTCGCGCGACGCTTCGCGATCGCGTTCTGGAGGCGCAGCGTCGGCTCGGGATCCTCGGCGGCGAGGATCTCGTTCAGGACCTTCTCGTAGAGCGCCTGATCGCTCTTCACGCACGCGTACTTCGCGTAGTTGAGAAGGATGCCGAGCGATTTGCGCTGCGTCTTCTCGAGCGCGAGATCGAGGAGCTTCTTCGACTCGTCGAGCTCCGCCATCGCCGTCCGCGCGTGATAGGCGGCGAGCGTCGACGTGGCGCCCCACGCCATCAGCTCGGGATCGAGCTGGCGGCTTCGCTCGAGGATCTCGACGCCGACATAGAGCTCGGCGACGTATTCCGGCTCGTCCTTCAGGAGGTTCACGCGCGCGAGCCACGCCGACCCGAGCCAGAAGAGCGTCTCGGCGTCTTCCTTGTCGTCGAAGTGCTTCGTGAGCCACGCCTTGAGCGAGTCGGAGTTCTTCTTCGCGTTCGGGAAGCCCTCGTCCTCCTTCGCAAGGAGCTCGAGGCCGTACGCGATCGACCGGTCGAAGGCGAGCTTCGCCCGCTTCTTGTGGTACTCGGCCGTGGCTTCGTCGCCGGCGAGCGTTGCGACCTCGTAGTCGTCCTGCGCGAAGGCGTATCCCCAGCCCGCCCAGCCGCGGAGCAGGAGGAAGAGCGCGTCCTCGTTGTCGGGTGCAAGGCGGTGCATGCCTTCGAACTGCAGGACGCCGCCCGCCGCCGCACCGCGCGCGATCTCGTAGTCGCCGATCGTATCGGCTGCCCCCGAGCCGACGCGCGTCGAATGGATCTGCCCGTTGAGGAGCATCTTCTTGACGCACCCCGTGGAACCGAGAGCCAGCGTGGCCGCGAACGCGAGACCGAGCACGTTGTTTCGCATTGCGTCGATTCGTACAGGCTCCGCTTCGCAGGTGTCAACGACGAGAGGCGCCGGAGCTCTCGCGGCGCCGGCGCCTCTCACTTGTCTCGTTTGTCTCGTTTTGTCGGAACGCTCTGCGCGTTACGTTCGCGCGTTCACTGCTCGAGGGAGATCTCGGCGATGTCGGACGCAAGGTTCGACAGGCCGTTCACCTTCACGCGCCGTTCGGAGATCGAATAGACGAAGTCGTCCATGATCACGCTGCGCTTCACCTCGGAGTGCGCCTGCGTCCACCAGCTCGAGCAGCCGCGCGAGTCGTAGCCCTTCGACGCGTTCGGGTGCGCGACCTGACCGCGCTTCGAGAAGCCGCCGTTCGCGGTGACGTCGTAGACGAGGAGCCCGCTGAACGTCATGTTGGTGCCGTAGCTGCCGCCGGAGCCGCCCTCGCAGATCGTCATCGGGAGCGCGAGCAGGTTCTTCGGCGCGTAGTACGTGAACGCGAGGTGGTTCGTGAGCGCTTCCGAGCTCGAGCCGCGCGTTCCGATGACCTCCTTGTGCGCGAGCTTCGGATTGTTCATGTCGGCGACGTCGAAGATCTGGAGCATCACGCCGGAGAACCACGCGAAGTTGCCCTGGTCCTCGGCGTCGTAGCCGATCGTGAGCAGGTGCTCGGGGTCCATCATGTGCATGTACGTCGAGAAGCCCGGGATCTTCAGCTCGCCTGCGATCCTCGGAGCGGACGACTTCTCGAGATCGAAGACGTAGAGCGGATCGGTCTTCTTGAACGTGACCACGAACGCGCGCGGCCCGTCGAAGCGCACGCTGCGGATGTCTTCGCTCGGCGCGATGTCGTCGACCTTGCCCGTGAGGACGAGCGACTTGCCCCGACGCTCCAGCACGCTCATCGTGCTGTGCACCTTCGGGTCGGGCGTGTGCCCGGACGTCGTCGCGACGCGGAGACGGCCATCGTATTCATCGAGCGCGAACTGGTTCAGCACGCGGCCTTTCACGATGCCGCTCGCCTCGTAGGCGGTGAGCGACGGCCTGTTGCCGATGCGGAACGCGTGCACGAGGCTCGCGTGGGCCTCCGAGCCCATGCTCGGGTACCAGTCACGTGCGACCGCCTTCGAGCGCGGGACGCTCATGTAGAGGCCCGTCTCCGACGCATAGACGACGCCTGGATCGCTCACGACCGTCGCCGAGGTCGGCTTTTCATCGCCGACCATATCCATCGAGTAGAGCGTCGTGAAGGTCCTCCCCTCGGCGAGGCTCGGACGGTAGTAGCCGTTGCATGCCGGTACGGCATCGGCCCCGCCTTCCTTCGCAGACGGCAGCGAGGCGAGGACGTCCGCGTTCGCGATCGCGGCGAGGTTCTTCTGCCGGAGCGCCTCCCACGCTTCCTTCAGCCTTCGCTTCTGCGCGAGGCCCTGCATGTAGCGCGGATCCCCCACGACCCTGGGATCCCAGCGCACCGTATCGTCCGGATCGTCGCAATCGTACGCGGACGGATCGAGCGCGTACTGCAGGCCATCGATCGTTGTCTTGGGCGTGTCGACGACGACCGTGTGGACCGCATTGCCGATGCGGCGCGCGGAGAGCAGCGAGCCCGAGAGCTCGAGCTCACGGACCTTCACCGGCGAGGCGCGGTTCGTGATGTCGAAGACGAGGACCTTCGTCCGTGTTCCGTCTCCGGTCGGGACACAGTCGTAGCCGTACGTGCACTCGCCCTGTCCTCGGAACCAGGGCGGGTACGCGCCCGAGCCCTCCGTGCCGGTCGACGGGACGGCAACGTAGACGAGCGCGCGGTCACCTTCGACGAAGAGCTTCCGTGGCTCGCCCTCGAGCGTGACCTTCGCGAGCTCGCGCGCTTCGTTCGCCGGCCACGCCTGGAGGATGCGGAGCGCGCCGTTCGCGACGACGTAGAGGTACTTGTCGTCGTTCTTGACGAAGTCGGCCTCGTCGACGCCCGCGACCTGGTTGTTCGTCGTCGAGGTCTGGGATGCGCGAGGGCCGGCGCTCGAATTGGCCGCGTTCATGCCGTTGTTCATGCCTCCGCTCTGGTTCATGGGCGCCCCCGCGGTGGGCACCGAAGCCATCTGCGGCGAGCCGTGCGCCGAGCTGTTCATCCAGTAGGAGCCGCAGCCGGGGCCCGTGTCGACCTGCGCGATCATCTGATCGACGTACCCGTTCACGTCGGCCGCGAGCCTCTCACGAAGGTAGGACTCGACCTCGCCGCAGCCCCGAAGCGGGATCAACGCCTCGAGGGGCTGCTGCGACGTCTTGATATCGGACGTATTGGTCTCTGGGACACCGGCAGCCGCTCCACATGCGGCGACGCCTGCGACCGTGAGGCCAAGCGCAATCGAAAGATAGGTATTCATGCGCCCGGCGCGAGCACGACTCACGCCAGGCAATTAGCTGTGTGACTCTCGCGCGTTAGCCGCCGTCTCGGGGAACACGCTGCGCAGCGTCGGTGACGTGTCGATCGCCGCCTTCGCGACGCGGGCGTGCGTCGCTCGCTCCGTCCGCAGTCGGGCCGCAGCAGCGATCAGCGGCGCGAGGCCGTCATCATCGTGCACGCCGCGCGGGTGCGGACGCTCGGATCGGGATCGGTGAGGAGCGGCGCGGCGCGGGCAGGACGCCCGAGCGCGGCGAGCGCGGATGCGGCGGACGTCTTGCGCTGCGGCTCGGGCGCCGCGAGGTCCTGCTCGATCCAAGCTTGGATGCGGAGCTCGCCGGCGGCCGCGAGCTCGTGGCGCGCGCGCGCGGCGTGCTCGAGCGCGCGTGGATCGTCTGCCTTTCCAGGGAAGCCCTTCACGCCGTATCCGGCGATGGCATAGAGCTCCTTCTTCGCGGCTTCGCGATCGGGCTTCGAGTCGAGCAGACGGGCGAGCGCGGGCACCTTCACCTCGCGGTCGTCGTCCTGAGCTGCCTTGCGGATTGCCTCGAGCACGGGGCTCTGTCCCGCTCCCGTCGATGCACGAGGCGCTTCGGGACGCGCTACCGCGAGCGCATGGAGCCGATCGCGGCGCGAGCCGTCGAGGATCGTACGCGCGAGCAGGGCGCTCGCGGACGTCATGAGCTCGGGGTCCTTCCTCGCGCTGCGCACGACGACGCCGGCAGCGGCGATCGCCCCAGGCCCGTTGCCGCTCGCAAGCGCGACGCGAAGCGCTTCGCGGCCACCGTTCTCGAACACGGGCGAGAGCCCCCAGGCGACCGCGACGTCCTCCTTGATCGCGTCATCGCCCGAGGTCCAAAGGTCCCTGAGCTTCACGGCGAGCTCCGCAGCCTTGGGGCGCGCTCTGTCGTCGAGGTCGCGGAGGATCGCGCTCATCGACCGGAGCGCCTCGTTGCGGAGCAAGAGCTCGGGATCGACGCGCGCCGTCTCGAAGAGGAGGTCGAGATCCGTCGCGTCGCTGGCGTACGCGGCTGCACGGATCGCGCTCCGGCGCACGCGCGGGCTCGGGTCGATGATCGCCGCGTGCCGGCGCGTTCGGTCTTCTTCGCGATGCAGCGTGCGGGCCGCGACGGCGCGCCAGCGATCGTCCGGATCGTCGCGCCACGCGCGCGCATCGCCGTCGCTCAGCTTTCCGTCCTCGAGCCGAGACAGCGCCGCTTCCGCGCCCGCACCGTCGCGCGTCTTCATTCGCGACTCGAGCGCATCGTCGAGCTCGGCGGCGCATGCGCGCGTCTCGCGCAGTCGAGCGAGCGCTGTGCTCTCGTCCTTGGCCGTCGAAATCTCGCGCTCGGCGACGGCGCGGGCGAGGTCAGCCGCCTCGTCGTTCGACAGCTTCCCCTTCTCGTGCATCGAAGCGATCTCGGAGCGAAGCTTTGCGCTGTCCCCGCGCTCGGCTGCGCGCAGCGCGGAATTTCCGCATGCGGCCACGGCGGCGAGGAGCAGGGCCGGACGCGCGATCGACAGCGAGAGGATGCGAACGAAACGCCTCATGATGTAAGAGCTAGCTCCTTCTCGCTGCGAGGAGCAAGGATAGGCAACCGTCTTGCGCGCGCATGTCGTGGTGAATCGTCGAGCACGTCTCCTCAGGGATGGAGGACCCCTGCTCGACGAGCTCTGCCGCGCGCGCCCGGGGATCGAGGTCCACGAGACGGGCTCGCTGGAGGAGCTCGATGCCCTCGTGCGCGCGCTGATGGCCGGCGCAAAGGGCCGCCGCGAGGCGTTCGTCTTCGCCGGCGGTGACGGCTCGTACATGGCCGGCGTCAGCGCGCTCGCACGTGCGGCCGCCCGATCCACGGATGAGGACCGTCAATCGGAGGGGGGTGCATCACAGGAAGAGCCGCTCCCGCCCGTCGCGTTCGCGCCCGGAGGAACCGTCTGCACGGTCGCGCGCAACTGGGGCATGTCCGGGAATCGCGTCCGCTGGCTCGCACGCCTTCTCGACGCGATCGCCGACGACTCGGTGCGCGTGACGCGGCGGCCCTCGCTCCGCGTGCGCGACGGTCGTGGCGGTGACCGCGTCGGCTTCATCTTCGGCGGCGGCCTCGTCGCGCGTTTCTTCGAGCTCTACGACGCCCGCGGCGCCGGCGGGAACGTTGCCGCCGCCCGCATCGTCGCGCGCGTGTTTGCCGGCAGCTTCGTGCGCTCGCCGTTCGCGCGGAGGGTCCTCGAGCCGAGCGCGTGCGCGATCACGATCGACGGAGCGCCGGCGCCGTTCGACCGCGTGAGTCTGCTCTGCGCGAGCGTCGTGCGCGACCTCGGGTTGAAGATGCGCCTCACGTATCGCGCCGGGGAGGAGCTCGAACGCTTCCACACGGTCGCGACGCCGCTCGGCCCGCGAGCGCTCGGTCCGCAGATGCCGCTCGTGCTCGCCGGACGCCCGCTGGTCGGCGCGCACATCGACGATCTCGTCGCGCACCTCGGGCTTTCCTTCCCACGCGGGACGGGCGCTTACGTGCTCGACGGCGATCTGCTTCGCGCAGACGCGATCACCGTGAACGCAGGTCCGGTGCTGAAAGTGCTCGGCTGACCACCGCGGACGCCACGCGACGTGGGGCGTCGTTTCCCTCTGCATCGGCATCGAGACGGACGACGAGATCGGCGATGGCCAGCGGCTCCGGCCGATGCGTGACGAGGATCACCGTCCGCTTCCCACGCAGCCGCTCGATTGCCTCGAGCAGCCGCGCCTGCGATGCCGGATCGAGCGCGCTCGTCGGCTCGTCGAGGAGAAGAACCGGAAGCCCCGTCGCGAGCGCACGCGCGACTGCAATCCACTGGCGCTCCCCGCCGGAGAGAGCGCGCACAGTGCCGAGCACCTGATCTCCGAGCGACGTGCCGAGAGCGTCGTTCCCGAGCTGCGCGAGCACCGGGATCGGATCGGGTATCGCCGCATCGTCGTCGGCGCGGCCGAGCCCGACGTTGATCGCGAGCGTGTCGCCTACGATCGGCGCGTCCTGGGGCACCCACGCGAACGGGCGCTCGTTCGGTCCGACGCCGGCAGCGTCGAGCGCGCGCGTCCCGTACCGGACCACGCCGCCGGACGCGAGAGGCTCGAGCCCGAGGAGCGCTCGGAAGAGCGATGTCTTCCCGATGCCGGTCGGGCCGACGACCGCTGCGATCGATCCCGGCGGGACCTCGATCGAGAGCGGCACGTGCCGTCCATGTCGAGCACGCACGCCGCGCAGCACGAGCGCGTCGAGCGACCACGACCTCGCGAGCATCGGCGTCGATGCGGCGCTCGAAGGCGCGGTCGCGTCCACCGTCACGTCGCCGAGCGCAGCTCGGAGCGCCTCCTCACCTCGCGCGCGGGACAGCCGCGCGTCCACGAGCTCCCGCAGCGGGCGGTACGCCATGAAGAACGCGATCGCGAACGGCACCACGGTCCCATGATCGACGCCCAGCGCTCCGCGCGATGCGAGGAGCAACGTGAGGACGAGCGCCATCGCGCCGAGCACCTCGCTCGTCGACGAGAGGAGTGATCCGCGAACGCGGATGCGCGCGGCCTCGTGCGCGATCGCGTGGCCTACCGCCGCGACGTGCGAGCGAATGCGTCGCTTCGCTCCGTACGTGGCCCACAGCTCCGCGTGCCTCACCGCTTCGTCCGCAGCCTCGACCAGCGCGCCCGCCGACGCCGCCGCACGTGCGTTCGCTCGCTTGAACGCGCGGCGGAGCGCGAAGGCGAGCACACCGAAGCCGCCGAGCGCGACGACAGCGCTGCCGGCGAGCTTCGGAGCGAGGACGACGAGCAGCACCCCGAGCGGCACGAGCTGCACCGCCGCGCGGAGCTCGGCAAGCACGCCGTGCGCCACTCCGCGCTCGACGTCCGCCACGTGACTCGTCAGGGCAGTCAACCGATCGGCATGTCTCCCGGCCAGCGATGCGCCATGCGCGGCCGATCCATGATCGTCGTGTCGTGGCGCACGCAACCCATGGAGGGAGAGGACATCGTCGAGGACCGCGAGCCGAACGGTGGCGCCGACCTCGCCCGCCAGTCGAGCTTCCGCCCACGACGAGAGCGCGCCGCCGACCAACTTCACGATCGCCGCGACTACGCCTGCGCTCGCGAGCGATACCACCGCGTCTCCTGGTGATTCGGCCGATCCGAGCCCGCGGAGCAGGGACATGGATCGCGCGTCCATCAGGGCTCCGCCCCTCGCCAGGGCGCTGGCCAGAATCCCCGCGGCGGCGGCGAGGAATGCATGGCCGGCAGCGTGCATCAAAGATCCGAGGACGACGGCGAGGCCACTCGACCAGCGAGACCGAACCGCCGCCCACGTGCAGGCGTACAGAGAATGACGTCGAGTTTCTAACGCCCTGCGCGGCACGCAGAGGCACATACATCCGCCATCCGTCGGCCCCAAGACGGAAGACCGTGGCACCACGAGCAACACCAACGCGGCTTTCCCGAGCAGAGCCGTACCCCCTGGAGAGGAGACCCGTCTGAGAATGCTATTTGCACGATTTTTCGGGCGCACACGGGCGATGGGATCTCGCTACCATGACGAATCCCACCACGGATGTCGCGGACGTGCCCGGCGCTCCGTGCGCTCGACACGGTGTGACTCCGATTCGGCTACTTGTCAAAAGACCCAAGCGCCTTCCCATCGATGCCCCGAAGGTCCTCGTCCACCAAACCCACTCGAGCGACGGAGCCTCGCCGCTCCGCCAAGAACGAGGCTGCGATGAGCAAGAAGAGCAACGCTGCGCTCGCCGAGCCTCAAGACGTCGTCGCGCCGCCGGATGACGAGTCCGAAGAGGAGCTCGCCGTATCGACTGCGAGCCCGAATGCGGAAGGAGATCTCGTCGTCCTCGAAGAGGAGTTCGACTTCGAAGAAGCCGCCGAGGTCGACGCCGACGAGCCGCGTCCTGCCGCGAAAGCGAAGGCGGAAGAAGGTGGTGGCGACTCGATGCTCGCCCGCTACTTCCGCGAGATGGCGACCCACGCCGTCATGGGACAAGAAGAGGAGCTCGACACGGCCGTCGACGTCGAGAAGGCCGAAGTCGAGCACTGGTGCGCCATCCTCGGCTTCCTCCCCGCCGCGGAGGCCGCGCTCGACACGCTCGAAGCCGATCTACCCAAGGACGAAGACGCGATCGACGTCCCGCAGATCGCCGAGCTGCGGAAATACATCCGCACGTACAAGAAGCAGCGCAACAAGCTGACGAAGGAGCAGGAGAAGAAGTACCGCGCGCTGTGCGAGAGCCTCGCGCGTGCAATTCGTCTCGCCGACTCCGATCGCTTGTGGATCGCGCATGCAGAAGAAGCCGTGCGCAGGCTCGGCGATCCGCCGCCGGTCGAAGACGTCGAGGAAGAGGGCATCGCCGTGGCGTCCACCGCAACGCCGCAGGTCGAAGCGCCGACGCTCGCGAACACGCCCGCGTTCAAGAAGTACGTCGACGGGATCTCGACGGCTTCACGCCACAGCAAGCGCGTGAAGAACAAGTTCGTGAAAGCGAACTTGCGGCTCGTGGTCTCGATCGCACGACGCTACAACCGCGGCCGCCTTCCGCTCATCGATCTGATCCAGGAAGGCAACATCGGCTTGATGAAGGCGGTCGAGCGCTTCGATCACTCGCGCGGCTACCGCTTCTCGACGTACGCGTCGTGGTGGATCCGTCACGCGATCAGCCGCGCGCTCGCCGACAAGGGCCGCGCAGTCCGCATCCCGGTGCACATGCTCGACACGCACAACCGCGTGCAGCGCGCCACGCAGGCCGTCATCGCGCGGACAGGGCGCGATCCGACGCTCGACGAGCTCGAAAAGGAGACGGGCATCCCGCAGGAGAAGCTCGACAAGGTGAAGGGCGCCTGGGCGGAGACGCCGTTCTCACTCGATCGCCCCGTCGGTGACGAGGACGGCCGCAAGTTCATCGACTTCCTCCAGGACGAGAACATGCAGTCGCCCTACGAGAGCCTCATCTCGCAGAAGTGGGGCGAAGAGGTGCGGCGCCTCCTCGGTCACCTCACGCCGATCGAGTCGCGCATCATCCGCTGGCGGTTCGGCCTCGACGACGAGGACGAGCTGACGCTCAAGGAGATCGGTGACAAGTACAACTTGTCGCGCGAGCGCATCCGGCAGCTCCAGGAGCAGGCGCTCGGGAAGATCCGAAAGCACATGAGGGACTGAAGAGGAGCTTCAGACCTCTGAAGAGAGGTTTCAGGCTTCGGACTTCGGGCTTCAGGAAGAGCAGAACAGAGAGCCGCGCTCCTCGGGAGTCGCGGCTCTTCTGCTGTGCGGGGATCGACGTGCGATCAGCCGTCGACGAGCGCTGCCCACTCGGCGGGCAGCACGCTCCTGTCGAGCGCGAGCACGTCGACGATCTCGCGAAGACGCTGCTTCTCGCGATCGGAGACGACGCCGTCCGCGATCGTGATCTTCCACGTCGTCTGGACGAAGTCCTCGAAGACTTCCTTGATCTCCGGGAGCGTCAGCGTGTTCGACGAGAGATAGGCCTTCAGCTCCTCGCGCTCGGCGGGCTCCGCGACAGCGTCCGAGAAGATGCGGGCGAGCATGCCCTTTAGCTTTCGCTTGGGGTCCATGGGTTCGGCCGAAGGTATCACCCAAGCTCGCGACCCTGCACGCGATTCGCTCTCGTCCGAGACTCCCAGGAATCTCGAGCTTCGCTGTCCCGGTGCCGCGTGGGTCAACAGCCAGGCTTGTTTCGGCGCTGTTCGTTCACCTGGGACGACGACGACGGATATGCGCGGTGGCCGAGACCTATGCCGATTAGGATATGTCCCGATGCGGATATGCGGACAATCGGATTAATCCCCCCCGATCGGGTGCAAAGCTCGGTCCAGTGCGGCAAGTGCGCGCTTCGACGTGACGAGCGACAGGCGCGCGTCTGCAAAATGGTTCGGATCCTGAGGGTGCTCCGCAAAGAAGTGCGGCGCACGAACTACGAACGGCCGGTCGGTTGGCGTCGCTGGTCGCGTGTCGCGTGCGTGTCGCGTGTCGCGTGTCGCGCCGCCGAATGCTGGAGCCGCGTCGATGAAGCGTCCTTTCGACGTCGCCGTGCGTTCACTTCCACTGGCGCTCGTAGATCAACTCGACGAGCTTGTCGGCAGCCATGCGCGCCGAGGCGGCGTGGCCAGCGACGTGGTTGAAGAGGATCGCGAACGCGATCGTGTTCCTTCCTCCCGGCCCGAGGACGTAGCCCGAGAGCGCGATCGCGTCGTCGAGCGTGCCCGTCTTCGCGCGAACGGCGCGATGCGCACGCGTGCTCCGGAAACGCTTGTGGAGCGTCCCGTCGACGCCGCCGACGGCGAGCTGCGCGACGAACTCGTTCTTCATCGAGGCGTCCTGCCAGCAATGGCGAAGGAGCTTGGCGACGCTGAACGCCGTCGTGCGATTCGAGTCGAAGAGGCCGGAGCCGTTCTTGATGACGACGCCGGCATCACCGAGATCGTTCTTCGCGAGCCACGCGGTGACCATCTCCGCCGCCTCCTGGCTCTTCGCCGGACGCGCCTTTGCTTCGGCGGCGATCGACTTGAAGATCATCTCCGCGTAGAAGTTGTCGCTGCTCTTGCCGAGCGCGTAGAGCAGCGTCGACAGCGGGTCCGACTCGTGCCGGGCGATCACCGTCCCGCCCTTCTCTCCGCTCCCGAGCTTGACGTCGCCGCCGACCTTGAGCCCTTGCTCCTCGAGGATCGACTTCAGCGCGTAGCCGGCGAGGAGGCGGGGATCATCGACGCGCCGCGTGTAGCGAACGAGCTTTGCGTCCCCGCCCACGGTGCCGGCGAGCTTCGCCGAGAGACGTTTGCCGTTCGGCGACAGAGCGAGGACGACCGAGTCGGCGCCGTCGTCTCCCGTCTTCACGCTGCCGTCGACATCGACGAACCCCGGAGGATCGAACCACGCGTTCGCGGGCTTGCCCTCGCTCGTCGGGCGGATCGCGAGCGTGATCGTGTTCCCGTTCAATGCAACGGCGCTCACCGGGGCGCGGAAAGCGGCCCACTCGTTCGGCTGCTGCTCGAACGCAGGAGGCGTCGTCTGCTCGTCGAAGAACTTCTGGTCGACGAAGATGTCGCCGTCGATGCGCCTGACGCCGCGCGCCCTCAGCTCGAGGACCATCTGCCAGAGATCGGGCGAGCGGAGCGAGGGATCGCCGTGACCGCGAAGCACGAGCCCGGAAACCGCGCCGTCCTTCACGGTGCCGCTGAGGGTCGTCTGGTACTTGTGCGACGGCTTCAGGAGCGCAAGCGCTGCGGCCGCGGTGTAGAGCTTCGCGTTCGATGCGGGGTTGAGAACGGTGTGCTCGCCGGACTGCGCGAGGATGTTGCCGTTCTCGGCGTCCATCACGACGACGCCGATCTGCGCGTCCTTGAGCGCGCGATCGCGCACGAGCGCACGAACGGCCGCCTCGATCTCGGGCGCACGCCCTTGCGCGGCGGCTTGCGCCGACGACGGCGTCTGCGACTGCGCGCTCCCACCACCACCCGCCGTGAGGACGAGCACGGACGTGGCCAGCCCGAGGAGAAAATGACGTACTGCGCGCATCGCTCCGCTTTTACTCCGGCCCGCGCGCGAACGACAACCCCGAGCGGCCCGCGGTAGCCACAACGCGCTGATGGCGGCTCCTCTTCCTCCCCACCTGTGCGTGGCCGCCGTTTCGATTCGTCCGCGGGCGCTCGCATTTGATAAAGCGTGGAGGTGCACTTTCGAGTGGCAGCAGCAACGGCTCTGCTCGTCCTCACGGCGTCGTTCGCGGGGGGCTGCACGCCGTCGCGCACGAAGGCCGCCGCAGAGAGGGCCATCGAGCTGCTCGTCCCGACGGACGCGGAGACGCTCGATCCGCGCCACGCGACAGACGCCGTCGCGCTGCGCACGACCCGGCTCGTCCATGCCGGTCTCGTGCGCCTCGATCCGAGCACGCTCGAGCCGAAGCCGTATCTCGCGCGCTCGTGGCACTGGGTCGACGATCGGACGCTCTCCGTCGAGCTGCGCGACGACGTGAAGTTCCACTCCGGCGCGCCGTTCGGGCCGCGCGATGTGATCGAGACCGTCCGCGCGTTCCAGTCGCCCGAGGTCGGATCACGTCATGCGCGCGTGGTCGACGCGATCGGGAGCGTCGTACCTGCGGGCGAGCACACCGTCTTGTTCGAGCTCCGTCGTGCACATGCGACGCTGCTCACCGATCTCGAGCTGCCGATCTTGCGTGCCGACGAGGCCTCGCTGCCTCCGCGGCCGGACGGAAGCCTCGACGGGCTCGGGCCGTTCGTGATCGCATCGCGGGACGCGGGATCGATCGCGCTCGCGCCGGCGAAACACGGCGCGCTCGCGCCACCGGCGCACGCCGTGACGATCCGGACCGTGCACGACGAGAATGCGCGCGCCCTCCGCATGCATGCCGGACGAGCCGATCTCGTCGTGAACGGCTTCTCGCCGACGCTCCTTCCGGCGCTGTCGAACGCGCCCGGCGTGTCCGTCAGCACGCGTCCGGGCGCCAACCTGACGTACATGCTCGCGCGCTCCGATCGCGGGCCGCTCGCCGACGTGCGGGTACGGAAGGCGCTCGCGCTCGCCGTCGACCGCGAGCGGATCGCGCGGACGCTCCTTGCAGGTCATGCGAGCCCAGCGAGCACGCTGCTCCCGCCGGCGCACTGGGCGCACACGGATGCCGAGCCGATGCCGTTCGATGCCGAGGCCGCGCGGCAACTCCTCTCGGATGCCGGTCTCCTCCCGCTCCATCTGACGCTGCTCACGTCGACGGACCGCCTGCGCGGGACGATCGCTCGCCAGATCGCGCAGGACCTCGCGACCATCGGCGTGACCCTGGAGGTCGTCCCGCTCGAGCTCGGAACGATGATCGCTCGCCTCGGCGCGGGCGACTTCGAGATCGCGACGCTGCAGATGCCGGAGCTCACGGAGCCGAACGTCCTGCGCGTGTTCCTCCATTCCTCGTCCGTACCTCCGGCGGGAGCGAACCGAGCGCGCGTGCGCGACGCCGACCTCGACGCGCTCCTCGATGCGGGAGCGGAGGAGCGCGATCCGGCGAAGCGCCGCGCGATCTACGCGTCGCTCGAGCGGCTGGTACGCGAGCGCGCGCTCCTCGTCCCACTCTGGCACGAGGATCAGATCGCTGTCGCGAGCACGCGCGCCGCGACGTTCCGCCCGAGCGCCGAGGGCCGCTGGCTCGACCTCGCGTCGCTCCCCTGACGCCAACGAGCGTACCCACGCGATGGCGAGCCGGCGACTCGCGCCCGTCGCGCGCGCGACGCACCCGCGCGAGCTCCTGGATTTGCGCTGGATCCGAAGGCCCTCGGGGATCACGCAACTTTCGCCGCGCGTCATCAACAAAGATGAAGTTGCACCTCGGCGAGACGCGGACATATGGGTCGTCGCATGAATCCGTTCGAGAGCGATGCCTCGTTCGAGGGACAGACATTCAACGGGCTCAGACTCGAGGGCTTCGATCTGAGCAAACGCGACTTCAACAAATGCGTATTCCGAAATTCGAAGCTGGCAGAGACACGATGGTCGGGCAGCCGCCTCGAAGACTGTGCGTTCGAAGGCTGCGACCTCACACGGGCCGACTTCGCGACGCTCGTGCTGCGCGATGTGACGTTCAGGTCGTGCAAGCTGATGGGGATCGACTTTTCCACCGTCGGTCGCTTTCCCCATGTGACGTTCGAGGACTGCGACATGCGATATGTCTCGATGGTCTCCATCGCGTTGCGCAAGACACGGTTCGAACGCTGCGCCATCATCGAAGCGAACTTCTTCGAAGCGGATCTCGCCGAGTCCAAGTTCGAGCAATGCCAATTTTCTGGAACGCGATTCGATGCCTGCGATCTCCGTCGCACGCGCTTCCCCGCGGCCCGCGACTTGTTCGTCGATCCAGCACGAAATCGGGTGAAGAACACACAGGTCCCTCTGGAGACCGCGATCCTGCTCGCGACGTCGCTCGGCATGCGGGTCCTGGGGTTCACCGGACCAACCGACGTCGAAGGCGACTGACGCGGCCGGGACGGTGCCGACCGTGGGCACACGCGTGCTCTCCGATATCGGTGGCGTGCTCGTACCCGTCGAATCATAGACCGATGGGTGCCGTGCTCGGCGGTTCGAGCTCGGGAAGGCACGCGTCGCCGAGCGCCTCCTGCACCTGCTCGAAGCGGTCGAAGACCTCAGCGGTGGACGTCGCGTTCGAGCGCTGCTCGGCACCGCGCTTCGTGCCGGCCGCGAACGTCGCCTTCGGCTTCTCGTCCGGCCCGACAGCGTTGAACGGTCCGAGCACCTGGTCGATGGCTTTGCTCGCCGTCGACGGAGAGAGCCAGCCGCTCTTCGTCGCGCGCATCGGGCCGTCGCCGACGTCCGTGATGAACTCGCACATGTACTGGCCGTTGGTCGACATGCGGGCTTCGAAGACTCCGCGCGCCGGTGTTCCCGCGAACAGGACGTGCGCCGGGCCCATCACGTGGAGCATCTGCCAGCCATTCGGAGACTCCGGACCGGGCGCGACTTGCTCGGACGCTGCGAGCTCGGCCGTGAGCGCATTGACCTCCGCGGCGAGCTTCTCGACGTCGGCACGCTTCGCGACACGCATCGTCTTTCCGCTCTCGGTGAGGAGCTTCGCCGTGGGCGTGCGGACCTCGTCGTCATCCTCGTCTTCGTCGCGAACGGGCTCGAGCGCCAGGGTTCCGACGACGCGATCTGCGCCGTCGAACCAGGTCTTCATCCGCTCCGGCTTCGGACATCGAACGCGGAGCTCGTCGCGTCCCCCGACCTCTCCCTCCGACGTTCGCACGGTCGCGACGCATCCATCACGCGCCACCATCGAGATCGCTCCTCGCTCCGCCACGACGAGCCGGTCGACCCGCGGAGCCAGCATCGCGGCCGTGGTCGTCGTCTGACTGTGTGGCGATGACGCGCGACGGGTGGTGCCGCCACATGCGGAGAGCACGACAGCAAGAGCGATGCAGCACGACGTCGCGATGGGACGGACGCTTTTCCAGGAGTGATCTTCGGGGGAGCGGGACATCGTGCACACCCCCTGGTGCAAGTGGTGAACCGAATTGGACGGAGTCCAGCCACGCTGGACGGAGTCCAATGAGGACCGAGGAGGTTCGGCGAAGGCCGAACCGGATTGAACCGAATTGGACGGAGTCCAGCCTGGCTGTGGACCTCACCCGTGCGACGAACGGTCTCAGGCCTCACGCCTGCGTGCGTTTCGCACACGCGATCCCACGCAAAGAACGACGAACGACCGCTGCGTCGCTCAGGGACCTTCGACGTCGGGATGCTTCCCCTTAATCGCGTCGACGCACGCCTTGTCGTAAACGATCAGGCACGACTCCCTGAGGATGGTCGCAACCTCGTGGCTGGCTTTTCCCGCCTTCACCTTCTTCTCGAGCAGCGCACGCACTTTTCTTGTGATCACCGGCCTCCGAGAGCGCGCGCGCGTTCGCGAGATCGAGTAGCGCGTCGGCGTCTCGCCGCTCAGCTGATCGGGCGCCGACGCGCCTTGCGGACCGCCTCGCGATCATCGGCGGCCACCGCCACGGTCGCGCCGGGCGCCGCCTCCGCTGCGCCTCGGCGCGTCTTCGATGCGTTGGCCCGGGC
>JAEXCN010000412.1 GCA_023402175.1 Pseudomonadota bacterium
GCTCCGGTCCCGACAGCGGGAGGCCCCGCATGCCGAAGCTCACGATCCTGTCGATTGCGTATCCGTTTGCTCCGGTCAGCGAAGACAGTGTGGGCGGCGCAGAGCAGATCCTCGCGGCAGTCGACGCGGCGATCGTCGCCGCCGGACACCGCTCCGTCGTCATCGCCGCGGAGGGCTCGCGGACGTCGGGCGAGCTCGTTCCGATCCGCCTCGAGCGCGGCACGCTCGACGGCGCCGCCATCGGCCGCGCCCATGCGGAGATCATGCAACGAGCTGCGCGCGTCCTCGAACGCGAGAGCGTCGACGTCGTCCACATGCACGGGATCGACTTCGATCGCTACCTGCCGCCGCCCGGACCGCCGGCCCTCGCGACTCTCCATCTCCCTCCGAGCTGGTATGCGCGCGAAGCGCTCCGCCCCGCCCGTCCGAACACGCATCTCTGCTGCGTGTCCGACGCGCAGCATGCGGCGCTCCCCGTGTGGGCTGCGCCTGCAGAGGTCATCCCGAACGGCGTCCGGGTCGACGGATTCCGTGTGCGTGCTCGAAACGCTGGCTTCTGCCTCCTGCTCGCACGGATCTGTCCCGAGAAAGGCGTCCACGAAGCGCTCGACGCGGCCACCGCGGTGGGTGCTCCGCTGGTGATCGCCGGTGACATCGGACCGTGGGAGGCACACCGGCACTACTTCGAGGACGTCGTCCAGCGGCGCCTCGCTCCGCCTCATCGATGGATCGGCCCTGTCGGGTTCGCGCGCAAGCGGCGCCTGCTCGCGGCTGCACGCGCGCTGCTCGTCCCGAGCCGTGCGCCGGAGACGAGCTCGCTCGTCAGCATGGAGGCGCTCGCGAGCGGCACTCCGGTGATCGCGTATGCGACGGGCGCGCTGCCTCGCATCGTCGAGCACGGCGTGACTGGTTTCGTCGTCCGCGACGCATCCGAGATGGCGCAGGCGATCCGCGATGTCGATCGGATCTCGCCCGAGGCGTGCAGGCGCGCCGCGACCGAGCGGTTCTCGTCGAGGACGATGACCGACCGCTATCTCGCAACGTACGAGCGCCTGGCTCGACGCGCTTCCCCGACGACGTCCTCGTCCGGAACCGGCGAGGCGCTCGCCATCGCGCGCGTGCGCGGCACCGACGAGCTCCGTGCGATCTCCGCCGAGTGGTCTGCGCTGTGGCGACAGTGCCCGACGGCAACGCCGTTCCAGTCTCCGGAGTGGCTGCTCGCGTACGTGCACGCGTTCTGCGCGCCCGACTTCGCCGAGCCGTGGGCGATCACGGTGCGAAAGCAGGGCGCGCTCGTGGGTCTCGGACCGCTCTGCACGCGGCGTCGTGATGGCGACACGACGACGACGCTCCTCGGCGACGGTGTCAGCGATTACCTCGATGTCGTCGTCGCTCCGGCGGAGGCGCGCGCCGCGACCTCGGCGATCTACGAGGAGCTCCGCAACACCGGTGCGTCGAGTGGCCACGTGATCCTCGACGAGCTCCGCGAGTGCTCGCCGCTCGTCGCGTGCGCGCCGCGGAGCGAGCTCGAGAGGTTCGATCGCGGACCGTGTCCCGTGCTCCGCCTGACAGACGGCGTCGATCCCCTCCCGCCGGTCATGCGCGAGAAGATCCGCTACTACGAGCGCCGCGCCGAGCGTGCTGGAGGGATGGCGATCGAAGAGCCCACGGGCTCGAGCCTCGAGCGCTGGCTCGAGACGCTCTTCGTGCTCCATGCCGCTCGCTGGGCATCGCGCGGTGAAAAAGGAGTGCTCGCGAGCCCCGAGGTACAGCGCTTCCAGCGCGAAGCGGTCACGACGCTCGCCGCGTCCGGCATCGCTCGGATCTACGGTCTCCGCGTCGGCGATCGTCCAGCCGCGGCGATGCTCGTCCTCCGCGATGCGTGGGCCGCGTATTACTACATCGGCGGGTTCGATCCGGAGCTCGCGGCCTTCAGTCCCGGCACGGTGCTGATCGCACACGCGATCGATCGCTCACACGCGGACGGGCTCTGCGAGTTCGATTTCCTCCGCGGGCGCGAGGAGTACAAATACCGGTTCGGCGCACGCGACCGCTTCAATCGTGGGCTGCGCCTGAAGAGCAGCCGGGCCGCTGCATGAGCGCCGTTGCGGTCAGCCCGAGCTGCCGGAGCGCATCGCTTGCGAGCTCACGCCAGTCGTCGCCCGTCCATGCGAACGGCAACGTCTCGTAATGGAGGACGCCCGCGTGCGGCGGACGCGTGAAGTCGTAGTACGGAGCGCATCGGAGCGGCTCCGCGAGCGTATCGAACGCCGCGAGGACGTCGCGCTGGCTCGTGAACGCGTCGAGCATCGCTCGCTTTCGCGCGCGCGCGACGTCGTCGAGGCGGCCGTCGCGGACGCGCTCGCATCGGACGTCCATGCTAGGCAGAAACGCACCGTTGACGAGCGCTCCGTCGCGTCGATGGTACGACGACATCTCGACGATCCGCGGCGGGTCGCCCATCGTGCGCGACGTGAGCGCGACCGCCGCGTGCACCGCGAACGCAACGGCGTCGTGGTCGGGATGCCCGCCCTCGTATGGATGCGTCACGACGACGTCCACGGACGCTGCTGCAAGCCGCGCGGCGAGCGTCCGCGCGAGCGGCGCCATCACGCGTGCCGCCTCCTGATCTGCAACGGCGAGCGACGGCGCGAGCATCACCCCCGCCCCCTTCTCGAGCCTGCCGGCGCGGATCGCGGCGCGGACCTCTTCGCGTCGGACGCGAGCGGCCTCTTCGATCGACAAGTCTCGCAGCGCCGGACGGAGCGCAACGTCGCGTGGAGCGCCATCGGTGACGTGGAGGACCTCCACCCGCCATCCCGACGCGACCAGATACGCGAGCGTCGCGCCGGCACCGATGGTTTCGTCATCGGGATGAGCGGCCACGAGGACCATGCTCCCCGCTTCGCGGCGCTCGATGCGATCGATCGCACACCCGGCTCTTGCGACGAGCCTCGCGTCCTTACTTCCCTCGCGCCTCATGGCGCACGCGTCGCTGCAAGATCCGGAGCATCCTCGCGTGCCGATCGGCGGCAAACGCCCACGTCGGTCGGTAGCCCCGAGGCGACCTCGCGCGCGAAGCGTCTCCTGCGGACCGCATGCTCGACGCCCTCGGCCTCGCCCGAGGTCTCAGAGCTGGCCGCGTTTCGGTGCGCTCGAGATGGTGCGGGGAGGAGCGGTCGTCTCCGCGGTCTTCGCGCGCGGGCGGCCAGCGAGCTTGTGCGCGCGATCGGACGGGGTTCGTGGAGACGGAACCGACTTCGTCCCCGGAGTGACGCCGCTCGATGGCGGCGTGAGAGCCTTCGTGTCGTCCGAGCTCGGCGCGGGCGCGGGCGTGGCGGGCAGCTCTTCGGGCATCGCGAGCGCCTCTTCGGGTATCGCGAGCGGCTCCTCGGCTGCGGCGAGTCCATCGACGACCGAGGGCGGAGTGCCGGACGAGCGGAGGCCTCGTCCGACCGCGACCGCGAGGGCCAGCGCTCCGACGCACGCGGCCGCGCTCATCACGAGCCGCTGCGCACGTTTCGGCGACGCTGGGCGAGCCACTTCGGGTGCGGGCTTGGCCGCGCCGAGATCGGGCACGGGCGAGATGCCCGCCGCGCGTCGGGTGACGCCGACGCCGCGCCGCTCGATGCGGTTCGGCTTCACCCTGCGAAGCGCACGGAGCATCTCCGCGGCCGACGAGAACCGGGCGGACGGAGCGAGCGCGAGCGCGCGCTGCACGAGCGCAACGAGCTCGGGCTGGATCCCGGGTACGCGCGCGGCGAGCGAGCGCGCAGGAACATGGCAGATGGCGTGGACGCGCCCGGCGAGCGCGTCGATGTCAGCCGTGGGCACGCCACCGCTCACCATCTCGTAGAGCACGACCCCGAGCGACCACACATCCGATCGATGATCGACGGCCCGCGGCGACGTGAGCTGCTCCGGGGACATGTACGAAGGCGATCCGACGACGTCGCCCGTCTTCGTGACGCGGCCGCTCTCCGTCTCGTCGAGGAGCTTCGCGACGCCGAAGTCGAGGATCTTCACGAGCGGGCGACCGTCGTCCGTCCTCGTGAGAAAGAGGTTTGCGGGCTTCAGATCGCGATGGATGATGTCGGCGCCGTGCGCCTTCACGAGGCCGAGGCACACCTGCGTCGCGATCGCGATCGCCTCCTCCGCGGGGAGCGGTCGACGGCGAGCGAGCAGACTGCGAAGGTCCTCGCCCTCGAGGTGCTCCATCACGATGAACGGCATCCCGCTCGTGTCGTCTTCGCCCGCGTCGAGCACCTGCACGACGTGGAGCGAGTCGATCGCGGCCGCTGCTCTCGCCTCGCGCTCGAAGCGGCGGAGCGAGACGGGTCCTGCCGCCAGCGCCCGCTCGTTCATCAACTTCAGCGCGACGCGGCGACCGGTCTTCGCGTCGATCGCGTCGTACACGGCACCCATGCCGCCGTGCGCGATGAGCTGCACGACGTGGTACTTGCCGCCGATGACGAGCCCAGCCTGCACGAGGTCACGATAGCTCGACGCGCACGAGCGGCTACCGCTTCGCACCGCTCGAAGGCGCGAAACATCCCGTGCGACGGCGACGATCCGCTCACGTTGTTCGATTACCGGCATGCCTCTCGGCGAACGCCTCTTCGCGCCTCGATTGCGGTCTTCCGTCCTCGAGCGAGAGAGCCAGCTCCGTGCCGTCCTCATCGCGAAATCGCGAGGAGCGCCCGGACGGGAGGCTCTACTGCACGAACTGAGCGAACGCTTCGCTTCGTACGCTGCCGAAATCGAGCGCGGCCGTCGTGAACACGCTCCGCACGACGGGGAGCTACTTCGACGCCGACCCGAAAGCGCACGGGCTATCAGGAGCTGCCGCGAGAGCGCATCCCGCCCGCCCATGATCGGAGCCGTTGATCGCCGGCACCGCGCGGTGTAAGGCTGGGGAGCTTTCTTTTGCGCCCGTAGCTCAGCTGGATAGAGCGTCGGCCTTCGAAGCCGAATGTCGTAAGTTCGAATCTTACCGGGCGTGCCACCTTCACGATGTCCGCGGACGCTCGCCGGAGTCCGCGAGACGGCGGGAAAGCCGCGTCCGTGCGATTGAGAGTCCTTGCGGGGACGCCCTCGACGATCGCGCCGCCGCTTCAGATGTGCTCCGCGGGCCGCCTCGGGCCGACGTCGACATTGATCTGCCGCGCCGCCACGGCTGCTGCGCGTCCGAGGATCCCCGTGTAGGTGGGAAACGAGAGCGGAAGGCGCGCGAGGTCGTCCACGCGGAGGCCCGCGGCAACGGCGATCGCGGCCGACTGGACGATGTCGACCGCGCGCTCGCCGACGACGTGGCAGCCAAGAAGCGTGCGGGTCGCGCGATCGACGACGAGCTTGCAGAATCCCGACGTGCGGCCGTCGATGATGGTCCGCGTCGCCTCGTCGAAGGGAACGACCGCCAGAACGACGTCGTGTGTTTCGCGCGCCTTCGCCTCGGTAAGACCGACTTGCGCGTATTCGGGGTCGGTGAAGCTCCCGATCGGCGCCACTATCTCCGAGATCGTCTCCGTCGTCGGTCCCCGCACGGCGTTGGTGCCCGCCACGAACCCCTGCTGCAGCGCCTGCGGAACGAGCATCATGCGTCCGGTCACGTCTCCAGCGGCGAACACGTGGAACGCGGACGTCCGCAGGTGAGCGTCGACGCGCACGAATCCCCGAGCCGTCGTCTCCACGCCGGCCGTCGCGAGGCTCAGCCCCGCCGTGTTGGCCGTCCAGCCCACGGCGACGACCGCGAGCGATGCCGTCGCGCTGTCCCGCACACCGTCCTTGGAAAAGACCATTCGCACGCCGCCCGGCGCGCGCTCGAACGACTCGATCGTGCCAAAGCCCTCTCGGACCACCATGCCGGCAGCACGAAACGACGCCGCGACCGCGGCGGACACGTCCTCGTCCTCCGACGGCACGATGCGGGGCGCCGCCTGGAAGAGCTGCACGCGCGTCCCGAACGCGTTGAAGATCGACGCCACTTGCACGCCGGTCGCCCCGCCGCCCACGACGAGCATGCTCGGCGGAACGGAGGTGAGGCTCCACGCGTCGCTATGCGTGACGGTGAGGTCGAACCCGGGGACGTCGAGCTTGCGACTCGCACCGCCCGTGCTGAGGACGAAGCGGTCGCCCCGAAGGCGAAGGCCGCGCGCGGTCTCGATCGTGTGCGCGTCCACGAACCGCGCAGCGCCCGCGCGCTCCTTGACGACGACTCGCGCCATCGCGAGCTGCTCCTCGAACGCCGCGTGCGTGCGAACGTCGGCCGTCACCTCGCGCACGCGCTCGAGCAGGCGCTCGTAGTCGAGCCGGGGCTCCCCCGCGGCGATGCCGTACCGCCCGAGCTCACGCGCATCGCGGATCAACCGCGCCGCATGCGCGAGCGTCCGCACCGGGACCGGTCCGTCGTGAGCGGCCATGCCCCCGAGCTCGTCGCGTGTGACGAGGACCGTGCGCGCGCCGAGGTCACCGGCTCGCAGCGCCGCGAGAAGCCCGGCCGGTCCGGCCCCCACGACGACGACGTCCGCCTCTTCCACCATGGTCACTTTCGAAGCGCTTCGAGCTCGAGCATCACGCGCCCGCGGCGATGTTCTTCCAGAAACGTTCCAGGCTCTCGTTACGCCCGAACAACGTGCTGAACACGGTGGAGTCGACCACGAGCACGTCGCCGGCACGTTCGCCCTCCGGGGGCATCCAGACGAACGCGTTGAACTCCTTGTTTCCAGCGTTCGTGAACGGATGCGGCCGGGACGGCGCCCCCTCACGGCATCACTGCATCTCTTCGAGCATCTCGGAGAGCGCCGCCTTGATCTTCAATGCCTTCTTGACCTCGTCGCTCGAAACGTACGGGTACTCGGGTCGCGGATCGCGTCCGCCCTTCCCGGCTTGACGTGGGCGATGAGCGTGAACCCGTAGCACGCGGGCGTTTTGGGAAAGATGGGGCCGTACTTGCCCTTCTCGAGGTGCTCCATCGACTTCGGTATCGCGACCGCTTCGGGCTTGATGTCCATCCACCCCTCCTCTCTTCTCTCCTCACTGCTCACGCAAACTCGAGGCCACGCGGGTCGTCCGACTACCTACCGAGCTCGGGCCTGTCGGCGCTCACGCAGGGCGAAGAGCCAGCGGGCGAGCCGACACGCCGGACCGCGAACGAGGGCGTAAGGGACGAGCGCGAGAAGCGATGCCGTGACCACGAGCTCGAGGAGGAAGACGGCGTCGTGAACCAAGACCTGGTAGACGAAGTCGAGTGCGGCCGCGACGACGAAGACCTTGCCGATGTCACGCCACGCTTGGCGCACGCGCGCACGTCTGTTCTCGCGTGAGTGCAAGAGTGCTGCGAGGAACGGCGGCTCGCCGGCGCGCGCGTCCCGGATGCCCGCACGCAGGGCGAGCAGCGTGGCCACCGTCGGCTGGACGATGAACCGGAAGTGCATCGGTCCGTCGAGTCGAGCGAACAGATTCACCAAGCCGCGGCGGATGGCCTCGTCCATGACGTGCTCCGAGTTGCGGCGACATCACGCACGAACCGTGCACCGCCCATGCGTCGGGCGTCCGGCGCCAGGGCGACTCGCTCAGGGGACCATCGATCGAGCTCGGCATGAAGAACGCGCGCACATGAACTCGTCATCGAGTCGCGCGCCGTGGATCAACTCGTCCCCCAGTTGCCCAGGAAGTCACCCATGGTGAGCTCTACGCCTTGGTTGCGCAAGATGCCGTAGGCGGTGGTCACATGATAGAAAAAGTGGGGGATCGCGAATGCGAGCAGAAACTGGCCGCCGGTGGAGCGCATCGAGCCGCGGCGGTGCTCGATCACGATCGTTCGATCGAGGCCGACTTCGAGGTCGCCTGGCGCCATCTCTCGGAGATACGCGATCGTCGCATCGAGACGCTGGTGCAAATCGGCAAAGCTCTTTGCCTCGTTCGCGGCCGGCACCGCTGGCGCACCCTGCAAGTGCGCGATCGCCAACTTGGCTCCCTCCGCGGCCCAGTGGACGTGACCGGCGAGCGTGTACATGTGCAGATCAGCCGGCGCGGGACTCGCAACGCTGCGCACGAGCCCATCCGCGGAGAGTCTCGCGTCCAGCAACGCAGCTTCACCGCTGCCACTGGCAGCGGCATGCTCTTCGGCCTTCGCCAACTGCGTTTTCAAATTGATGAGTCCGCGGACGAACACGCCAGCGGATAGATCGTAGACATTCAAAGACACGGCGCAGCCTTCACTTGCTTCATGCTCCCGTCATAACAGCGGCCCGACCGGCGCGGAAATCCACGCGACATTTGCCGCACTGTCCTCGCAGGGAGCCCGATGCCGACGCGCGACGGAGGCAGAACCTATGATCGATGCACCAACGGCGTGGTCGACGTGTCGACCGCCGAACGGCAACGCCCGTGTCCCCTCCGACCTCGAAGGCGAGGAGTCGACGCGCCACCTGACGACGAGCGAGTTCGCCGAGCTCTTTCCCGTCCATTGCGCGAGCTGGGAACGCGAACCAGGCCAAAGCGACGGCGACTTCGTTCAGTCGTATCGGCCGCGGGATTGGTGGCTGACGCGGGCGAGCGGCCCGTCTTACCAAGTCCTTCTGCGGCTTTCGATGTGGTCTGCAAGTAGCTTGAGAAAGCCGCAGGGTTTGGCTTGGACGTCGCGATAGAATCGCTCGCATGCCCCCTCGTGCTCCTGCTCGCCGTTCGCTGGTATCCCTCGTTGTCCTTGCGTGCGCCGTCATCGCCGCGTGTGTCGGCGAGGATCCGTCGCCGAGCGGAGGAGCGTCGCCCGAGAGCAGCAGCGGCGATCCCGGAAGCTCGCAGGACGGAGGCGGCGGCTCGCACGACGGCGCGGCCCCGACGAAGGCGCTTGGCGACGGCTGTTCCTCGGCCGGCGAGTGTGAGAGCGGCTTCTGCGCTGACGGCGTTTGCTGCAACACGGCCTGCAATGGTCAGTGCGAAGCGTGCGCAGGAGCTTCGAAGGGTACCTGCATGCCGGTGACGGGAATCCCCATCGCGCCGCGCCAACCTTGCGCGGGGGCCGGCACGAGTTGCGCCGGCACATGTGACGGCACGTCGTCGAGCTGCACCTACGTGGCGGCGGGCACCATTTGCGGCGGCTCGTGCAGCGGAACCTGCGATGGCGCTGGCGCGTGCAGCGACACTGGCTCCGGCTCGTGTCCCAACGGCTTTGCGTGCGAAGCGGCAGGCAAGTGCTTGACGTCGTGCACGGCCAAGTCGAACTGCCAGCCCAACTTCGATTGCAACCTGACCAGCAACGTGTGTGAACGCATCCCTGAATCTGACTGTTTCGACGGAGCCGACAATAATGGTGACGGCCTCGCCGACTGCGAAGACCCTACCTGCCTCGGCAGCACGGCCACCTGCGTGCCTGCTGTCGGCGCTGGCGCCGTGATCGGGACCCTCGTAGATCAGCTGCCTTGCCCCGCGGGCTTCGCCGGGGCCACGCAGTCCCTCTACGACGGCCTCAAGCCTGGCTCCTGCACGGGCTGCGACTGCAAGACGAAGTGCAACGGCAACTTCTCCGTCTACGGGAGTGCTGGTTGCACGGGAACGTCAACGAGCCTCGGGAGCACGACGGGCGTCAACGGCGACAAGAGCAACTGCTATGACAACACCGACGCGAACTTTCAGAGCATCAAGATCACGAGCATTGCTCGCAGCGGATGCCAGGGCAGCGGGAGCTCGACTTGGCAGGCGGCTTCTCCGGCGTGGAACACCAGCAAGGTCTTCTGCAACGTGAGTCGCACGTCCATGACCTGCGGGCAGAACCAGCTCTGCGTGCCCAAAGTTGCGTCGGGGATCGCCTCCAAGGTTGCCGCGCCCGCCGCCTGCCCGACAGGGTACACCGGTTCGCAAGCGACCTATTACACCAGCTTCTCGAATGGACTTTGCAGCTCGTGCAGCAGTTGCAACGCCGGCCCGACCTTCAACTGCGCAGCCACTGCTTTCGCCTACACGGACAACAACGCTTGCACCGGCGGCAACAAGTTGACGTCGGCCAACGTCACGTCCTACTCCAGCTCGTGCAACGATTTCGGCGCCAGCGCGAACGTCAAGTCGATGCAGCTCAATTGGTTCAGCCTGACCGCTGACGACTGCACCACCAACGTGCAGATCAGCACTCAACCCGGGCCGATGAACGGTCAGCTCGTCTGCAACACTCCGTGAGGCGTGCTGGCGTCGGTTCCCCAGCGGGTACCCGGCGTCGCACTCGATGTTGGTCAGAACAGGTCCGCGGTGACGATGCGGATCCCGGTGGAGAGCCAGAGCGGGATGACGGCGCTGCCCCAGAGGCCGCCGCCGAACGTGAAGTCGAGCTGGAGATGCTGGTCGAAGATCTGCCGGAAGCCAGCTTGGTACGCACCGCCGGTGCCGAGCGAGTACGGGTCACCGGAGAAGACTTCGCCCACCAGGTGGAAGTCGAAGAACGTCTCGACCTGAGCGCCGATCCCCCACGTGAGCTTCGCGGGATCGAATTGAGGTGCCGACACCGTCGTGAGGCCGATGTTCGCGTGGATGA
>JAEXCN010000486.1 GCA_023402175.1 Pseudomonadota bacterium
ATCTTCACCTTCGCGATGCGCTCATCCAATTCGACGAGCTCGCCGATGAGGCCGGCCTGAGTGACGACGCGGTCGCCTCGCTTCAGGTTCTTGCGGGCTTCCTGCTCCTTCTTCTGGCGCCGGAAACTCATGAAGAGGAACGGCACGAGGATGAGGAAGGGCAGCAGCATCGTGAGCATGCTGCCGCCGGGGGCCTGCTGAGCGGGTGCACCGCCCGCAGGAGCGGAATCCTGGCTGACGCCAGGCGTGCCTTGCTTGGGCTGGACGTTCTGGAAGAAGTAGAGGGACATGACGGCTCCCGCTCCACCCTGCAAGCCCGGTGAGAACGCGGGTTCGGGCGAAGAATCGGGGGATTAGTCGAGAAGTCCCGAGGGGTCAATTGGAGGGGCGATAGGCCGCCCCGCTGTGGGCAGTCGGTCAGACTCGCTCGGCCGTCGACGAGGGCTGCTCAGTCGTCCCTGGCGCAGCGAAAACCCACGTTCGGCCCCATTTCGCGTGTCGATCCCCAGTTGCGGCTCGTCGTCTTCGCCTGCGACGGCTGGCTCAGCCACCCTCCCCCGCGGAGGACATGGCTCGCCCCCGCGCGCGGCGAAAGGTCCGAGACGGTCTCGCCGTACCAGTCGGCGACCCACTCCTCGACGTTGCCGCTCATGTCGTGGACGCCGTAGGGGCTCACGCCGGCCGGGTGAGTGCCGACCCGCGCGGGCTTCTTACCGCCGCAGCTCCGCTGCGTGCCGTCGCTCGCGAGCGTGACGGCCGGACCACATCCCGCGGCGCTGCTCCCGCCCCACGGGTACTTGATCGGCGTGGTGCCGCGCGCGGCGAGCTCCCACTCGACCTCGCGCGGGAGCCGCTTGTTCATCGCGATGCAGTACGCCTGCGCGCTCGTCCACGGGACGCACGACACGGGCAGCGCGGGATCGCCGAGGTCGTACGTGCAGGATGAGCTCGTCCGCGCTGGACGAGCGCAGGCCCCGCGCTCGACGCACGCGCGGTACGCGCCGACGGTGACTTCCGTCTTGTCGATCCAGAACGGCGAGACGACGACGATGCGTGACGGCCGCTCGTTCGGGGGCGCCTTCTTGTCGTCGGATCCCATCGAGAAGCGCCCCCCCGGGATGCGCACCATGCCGTCCTTGACGACGGCGGCCTGACGGCCGGGCGGAGGCTTCGTGGGCGGCGATGGCGGCGGAAGGTGCTCGGGCTCCTCGCCGTCCGCCTCGATGTGCGGAAGCGAGGTCGCCGGCGCGCTCGTCGTCGTCGCGATGGCCGCCACGGGCGGAACAGGCGCTTCGGCGCGCCCGCCGTCCTGCGCGAGCGCGAGCGGAATGGGAGCGGCGAACGCGAACGCGAGGAAGACGAGGCTCTTCGATCCCGAAGACCGCATACCGCGCCACGAATCTAGCACGTCGGATCAGGCGACGCCGATCGGCTTGGCGTGCGCCTCCGCCTCCGCATGAGCCGCTGCCGAGAGGACGTCACGTGTCGCCTCGAACGCGCGTCGCGCGCGCTCCGCAACGGCCTCGTCCGTGCCCGGCACGCTCTCCTTCACGACGCGCGCGGCGATCCCGCCGTCGAGCGGCGTCTTCAGCGCACGCGCAGCGACGGCGAGCGCTGCACCCGCGGCCACGGCCGCGAGCGCAGCGGGCGATGCAGTTTCGCCGACGGCGAGAGGCAGGACACGCGCGCGCCGTTCGCGCACGACCGTGCGCGCCGCGTCGGGGAGGAGGCCCGTCGGGTCCGCACCGAGCACGCCGAGCACGCTGTTGTCCGGAAGCGGCACCACCGCGCCCGCGCTCGTCACGCCACGCTCGGTCGCGATCACGAGGCGCGGAGCGCGGCGCGCCATTCCTCCGCGCGCGTGATCGCGCGACGCGAGGACGTCGACGTGCGCGCCCGCTCCGGGCGTCGTCGCCGTCACGATGCCCTGCGTACGCAGGCCGACACCGTTCGCGAGCGACGCGCCGACCGCGTTCAATACCGCCTCCGCCGACGCGACGTCGTCGAGGACGAACCGGAACGAGACCTCACGCTCGGGCCGTTGCTCCCTCGGTCCCGTCGGCACCGTCTCGATGATCGAGCGGTTCGTGCGCGGAAGCGAGTGCTCGACGTCGATGAAGGAGAACACGCGGCGACCGCGCTCGTCGGCGAGCATGTTCTCGCAGACGGCGGCCAGATCGGAGACGTCGAATGCCGGCCCCGTCGCTCCGACGAAGAGCTTCGGGATGCGACCGATGCCGGGGAAGCCCGGGACCCACGTGAGCGCGTCGGTGAACGCCGACTTCACGTCGCGCGCGAGGAGGCCGCCGTGGGCGAGCGGCTCGTCAGCGGGCTCGAGCACCGTGATCGCGAGCGCACGCGCGAGCGCTTTCACGAGACGCTGTCCGGGGAACGGACGGAGCGACGTGATGTGAACTGCGCCGACGTCGTAGCCGCGAGCGCGGAGCTCGTGAGTCGCGCAGAAGAGCGCATCGCCGACGGGCCCCGTGCCGACGAGCACGAGCGGCGACTCACCGAGCGGGATCTTGTCGAATGCGTCGTGCCGACGGCCCGACACGTTGCCGTACTCTCGCAGCGCTGCTCCGAGCGCAAACGGGACGCGCTCGGCGAACGCGCGATCGCCGGCCGGCGTGCGCGGGACATCCGCCCTCGCCTTCGCGTGGGCGGAGCGGCCGACGAACGCTTCGACGGCCTTCTCTTGCGGCAAGCCGACCATCGCGACGGCGCGCCCGGCCGAGTGCGGCGCCCGACCGAGACCGTGGACGACGAGGAACGGAACGCCCGAGTCCTCGGCGGCGCGACGCGCAACGAGCGTGAGATCGAACGAGTCCTCCGGACCAGACGCGCAGAGCACGCCCCATCCGAGATCGGTGAGCGCGGACAGCTCCTCGGCGCCGTGCCCTGCGACGGCGTGTGCGACGATTCCGAGGCGCGCGCTGGCGGCCCGCCGCATGGCATCACGCATCGAGCCGAGGCGCTCCGCCGGGGCGACGATCGCAACACGCTCGTTCTTCTCGGCGCTCGACCACGCGTCGGCGAGCGCCTGCGCGAGATCGCCGTTCTCGCGCGCGTCGCCGAGCACGCGGCTTCCCGCAGCCTTCTCCGCGGCTGCAATCGCGCCGGGAACATCGAGCATCTCGAGATGCGCTGGTGGCCCTGGACGTACGGACGAAATTGCCGGTGACTCCGAGGCGCGATCCAGCTCATCGTGCATGAGCGAAACGATGCGCGAATGCGTTCGCATCCGCAAGCAATGAACAGCGTGGAGCGGGGCGCCGCTCCACGACTCTCATCTTCCGCCGCCCTGACTGGGACCGGCGGACGGGAGCGGCTCGATCTTCGGCGCGGGCGCAGGCCGCACCGGCGGCGGCGACGGGTTCGCGCCTCGATCGGGCGGCAACACCGGCGTTGGCGCAGCGGGCCCAGGCCCGAGCCACTTCACGCACACGCCGGACGCGTGCGCGCGCGAATACCCCTGATCGATGAACGTCCGCAGCACCGCGTCGCAGCCGAGCCGGCCGGCCTTCTTGGTAAGCGCCCCGGCCACGTCTTCGGGATGGGCCTCGTCGCCGAACCCGATCGCCTGCACGAGCGCGATCTCGTAGAACGGGCGCTCCGGCGTCGGCTGATCGGCCATGTACAGCTCGACGTTCTTCCCCGTCGGCGGCGCCGGCGCGCGAAGGAGCGCCTGATGCGTCTCGGTGTGACCGCAGCCCGTTGCGCCGAGCGCGGAGGCGAGCGTCGCGACGAGAGCCACGCGCGTGCGCCTCATCGCTGACCTCCGAGATCGCCGCTCGTCGGAGGCGCGCCCTTCGGGGCCTCCGGCTCGGGTGCCGGTGCTGGTGCCGGTGGAGCAGCTTCGGCCGGCGGTGGAGGACCGGGAGGGATGAGCGGCGGTCCCGACGTCCCCGGGACCTGCGTCGTCATCGCGCGCCCGAACATCGAGACGACCATGATCTCGTCATTTGTAGAATACACGCGCGTTCCGGCGCACGTCGCGCCGAGGCCGCACGTGTAATAGAAGGTCTCGACGTGGTTCCGTCCGGCGAGCTCGAAGCGAGCGCGCGTACCTTCGATGACGGCGACGTTGCCGCCGATCTGCGCGACCTTGCGGACGAACTGCGGAAGGAGGGTGTCGATCGTCGCTTCCTGCTGGGCGGCGTGCACCTCGACGACACCGAGGTCGACCGCGCCTGGAGGCGGCTGCCCCATGGCGTAGATGGCGACGGGCCCCGCATACGCAGGCAGCTGCACGGGGCCGGTTCGGATGGCGCTGCCACCGACCGACGAACAGCCCGCGACCGCGAACGCGATCGGAAGCACAGCCGTGCGGAGCCCTCGTGCCATGACGAGATGATGGAGGTGCCCCGGCCGATCGGCAACGTGAAACTCGTGAAGCGCAAGCGGTCTCCGAGACGCGCTCGCGTACGCGCCGCTGCTCAGGCCGCGCTCGCGTAGCGCCGCTGCTCAGGACGCGCTCGACTACGAGCGGCTGTTCAGGACGCGCTCCGAACGATCGCTAGATCGTCGGACCGACGAGAGGTGCGGCCTGCGCGAGCGCGGCCTTGATCCATGCGAGCGGCGGCGCCTGCTCGACGATGTCGTCGGTGGCGTAGAGCCGGCACGAGACACCGACCGGCCGTTCGTCCGCGTCGTGATCGACATCGCGCCCTTCGACCCGCACCGTCGGCGAGCCGCGGAACCCGAGGGCTCGCGCCTGCTCTTCGTCGTCGACGATGACGAAGCGAAGATTGATCTCGATCCCGAGCGCCTGCGTCGCTTCACGAATGCGCGCGATGGTCAGCTCGGTACCTGGACAGCCGGAAACGACGAGCAGCTCGACTGTGCATCGCCACGGATCGAGCCACGATGGGCGGCGCGGCTTTGCCGGCGACGTGTGCATTGTTCTCCCCCCGGAAATGGACCGACGCCGCTACCACGGCGCCGGTCTCCGCCGCAAGCGGAAGGACGAGCGGCAGACGATGACGGTGGTGATATCCTCTGCGGCATGCCCGACCTTCCGGTCGCGCCCGGGGACATCCTCGCGGGGAAATATCGCGTCGAGCGGCTGCTCGGCGAGGGCGGGCACGGCGTCGTCGTCGCCGCGCAGCATCTCACGCTCGGCGAGCGCGTCGCGATCAAGGTGCTCCGCCCGGAGGTCGCGCAAGATCAGGAGACGGTCGCTCGGTTCGTGCGCGAGGCGCGCGCGGCGGTCCGTATCAAGGGCGAGCACGTCAGCCGCGTGCTCGATGTCGGCTCGCTTCCGACCGGCATGCCGTACATGGTCATGGAGCACCTCGAGGGCGCCGACCTCGCGACGGTCATCGAGAGGCAGGGATGGCTGCCGGTCCAGGTCGCCGTCGACTACGTGCTCCAGGCCTGCGAGGCGCTCGCCGAAGCTCACGGTCTCGGCATCGTCCATCGCGACATCAAGCCGTCGAACCTGTTCGTGACGACGCGGCCCGACGGCTCGCCGTGCATCAAGGTGCTCGACTTCGGGATCTCGAAGGCGATGCCGACGCACGACACCGAGATGAACCTCACGCAGACGCAGACCGTGCTCGGCTCGCCGCAGTACATGGCGCCCGAGCAGATGCGCTCGTCGAAGCGTGTCGACGGCCGCACGGACATCTGGGCGCTCGGGACGACACTCCACGAGCTGCTCACGGGGCACGCTCCGTTCGAAGCGCAGACCATGCCCGAGCTCTTCGCGATGATCCTCCAGGATCCGCCGCCTCGCCTCTCCGATCGCCGGCCGGACATGCCTCCCGCGCTCGAGGCGGTCGTCGCGCGCTGCCTCGAGAAGGATCCGGACAAGCGCTATCCGAACGTCCACGAGCTCGCGCGTGCGCTCGCCCCGATGGGAACGTTCGCCGGCGACACGGCCGTCGAGCGGATCACCCGCGTTGCCTTCAACACGGCGCGTTCGAGCGAGCGCCGCCTGCCCATCGACGGGGGCTCCGCGCCCGGTGTCGATCTCTCGCGGACCGAGCGGCACGGCTCCACGAAGAGGACTGGATCTCTCGTCGTGAAGGGGCGCAGCGCCTTCATCTTCGCAGCGGCCGCTGCCTTCATGGCCGTCGTCGGTACAGCGGGGATCGTCGTCGGCGTCCAGCACATGCGCGCATCGCGTACGGTCACCACCGCGGCGACGACGACGATCACGACGGCCGCGAGCGCGACCGAACCACCGTCGGCGGCGGCTGAGCCGGTCGCCGCGCCCGTCCTTCCCGCGACGACGCCTCCGGCGTCCGCCGCGCCGTCACCGGAGCCGGACCCCACCGGCGCGAGCGCACCGACGGCGGCGAGCAGCACGGCGAGACGACCCGATCCACACG
>JAEXCN010000536.1 GCA_023402175.1 Pseudomonadota bacterium
GCTCGCGAAGTCGAGCGAAGCGATCCTCACGACGATCGGCAAGGAGCTCGGCCAACGCCTGCCTGGGCCCACGACGCTCCCGTCGGCGGCGCAGATCCTCCCGACCGAGCACCGGGTCGACAACGGCATCGTCTTCTACCCGAAGGACGTCCTCGGATGGAACGCGACCGGCCCCGGCGCAGTGGGCTTCTACAAGGACGGAGACCATCGCTGGCGCGTGCTCGCGATCGTGAAGGACGACGCCGATCAGGCGAAGGACACATTCAAGACGATCAAGTCGAAGCCCGGCACGCTCCCCGTCGCGAACACCGGTGACGAGGCTGCGCACGTGATCGTTCCGAGCGTCGGCGAGGACAAGGGCAGCGCGCCGAAGGTCGAGATGCTCGTTGCGCGCAAGGGCAACGTCATCTGGGGGGTCGGCGATGAGGAGTACGTGCTTCGCAGCGCGACCGGACCCGATCGCGAGAAGGCGCGCGTCACGAAGGACGATGCGATCGCGAAGATGAAGACGCTCCTCGCTACGCCCGCACCCGCGAGCGCAGGCAGCGCTGCGCCGGCAGGGTCGGCGCCGAAGGCCGGAACGAGCGCTGCGCCTGCCGGATCGGCGCCGAAGAAGTAGGTCGCGAGTCGCGGAGATCCCGGCAGTCGGAGGAGATCTCCCCAGCGTCGCTGCCCGCGCTGCTTCGTCGAGGGTCAGTCCTCGGCGATCGGCGCGGCGGCGTCGAGCTCGGCGCCACGCTTGCGCCTCGGGGCAGGCGTGCGAGGCGAGGACGTCGCCCGCGGCTGGGCCGCGGCGGTCAACGACGATCGCTCGAAGCATCGCTCGTCGATGCGGAGCCGCTTGCGGACGAGCGTCGTCTCCGCGATGAAGCGCGACGACACGGGATCGTGGTACCCGCTCGCGTCCGGGACGTTCGGCGCGTGGACGCGATGAAAGCGCACGACCCGACGCATCAGGTGGTCGCGCGCCCACTTCCCGACGAGCGATGCGAGGCCGACGATGAGGTGCGTGTCGTCGGCGTCGCGCACGAACGCGATGCGCCCGACGCCGGGGAGCTGGTACTCGCTTCGCGCGCGGCCTTCACAGAGCACCGTGTGCAGCCTCCCGCCGAGCGGTCCTCGGAAACGATCGCCATAGAAGTCGAAGCCACCGACCTTGCCGCAAAGCGCGTAGACGTCCTCGCCCGCGTCTTCCCGCGCGGCGAGGGTGAGGCGCTCCATCGTGTGGAGATCGACGTCGAACCTCGAGAGCCCAGCGTCGACCGCGTCGTTCAACTTGCGAACGCACACGATCGCGACGCGAACGCGGAGCACTTCGACGCCGCGTGCTTCGAGGCGATCGAGGTCCTTCATGCAGGCGGCCACGGCGTCGTCGTCGGCCGTGAACATCTCGCCTTCGGAGCCCCAGCAGAGATCGACGTGGTGAGAAGGGCAGGGCTCGCGGAGCTTCGCGTCCGGATCGAGCGTGACGGTCGAGAGCAGATCCGTCGGCGTCAGCGGCCCAGAGCTGAGGCCGTATGCCTTGGCCGTGCGGGCGACGATCGCGCGGGCCCACGCTTCGCCGAGCGCGCTGTCGTCGAAGGCGACGAGCTTCTTCGAGTCGCCGATGCGCTTCCCAAGCGCCCCTCGCGGCTTCGAGGCCACGAGCTTCGCGCCGTCTCGGCCGCCGGCGACCGTACGCGTCCGTGCGAGGACGGACGTGACCACGAGTGGACCGAGGCGGGGGCCCATGCCGTTCTCGTCGATCCCGACGTAGAAGGGGCCAGACCAGGGCGGGGGTTTCGAAGCAGCTCGCGGCACGGCTCAGCCGCTAACGTGGCGGAGCCCGTGGAACAAGAGTCGATGATGGCTCGTTGAACCCTGAAACCGGGCCCACGGAACGAGACGTGGTATCCAAAGGTGCGTCCCCAGGTTGTTCGTTCTCCTGGGGAAAGCTGTGGAGAGACCTCGAGCGTGCGAAAGCGAGCTCTTGGAGCGGAGATGACAAATCGTAGAGAGAGGTCGTTGACCTTACAGAACCCGATGTTTAAGGTGTCGGGCCCTTTAGGGGACGCGTACTCTCAGTAGCTTCACACGGCTCAGCTAAGCGCGAGGATTTCACTCGCGCGCCGGAGGCAGGCGGTATGAACAAGGTCCAGCTCAAGAAGTTCAAGACGCTGCTCACGGAGAAGCGTGACGAGATCGTCAAAAAGGCAAAGCAGACGCTCGAGGAGGACATGACCCTCGACGCGAACGACCTGCCTGACGAGATGGACCTCGCCTCGAGCGAGTACCTCCAGTCCTTCACGTTCCGTCTTCGTGGGCGCGAGAAGGTCTTCCTCGACAAGATCGAGAAGGCGCTTCGCAAGATCGAGGACGGCAGCTTCGGCATCTGCGAGGAGTGCGGCGAGGAGATCTCGGTCAAGCGCCTCGAGGCGCGGCCCGAGACCACGCTCTGCATTCGCTGCAAAGAGGATCAGGAGCGCATGGAGAAGGACTACACCTGAGCTGCGGCTCAGGCATCCTGCTTCAGGCTTCAGGAAAAGAACGGGCGTCCTTGCCGTCGAGGCAAGGGGCGCCCGTTGCGCTTTCGGGCGCGGAAACGCGGCCGTCGTTCGAACCGCGAACGCACGGACGTGGCGCTCGTCATCGCGACTCGGGCTCGAGCCTCCACGCGCCGCAGCGCCAGCCGTGATCGACGATGCAGGTGCGCTTGCAGCTCTTCGTCAGGTCCTCGTCGTCGATGAGAAGGATCTTCGGATCGTGGTCCGTCCAGCGACGAAGCTTCGAGCAGCTCGGACCGACATCGTCTTCGAGGAACGAGGTCACGATCGTGTTCGACAGCTTCCGGCCATAGAGCGGCAAGGTGAACTCGTTGCCAGGCTTCTTGATGATGAGGAAGTGAGCCCCGAGATCCGGAAACAGAGGGATGTCATAGTTTCCTTTCTGCCATAGCTTGCTCGCCGAGCAGTTCATTCGCGGGTAGCTGTCGCCCTCGCTCATGCGCCACGAGTCCCATTCGGGACGAAGCGCGTGGAGCGCGAGCACGACGACCGCGGCGGCGTAGATCGGGGCGAGCGTGCGAACCTCGAGCAGCGCGCTGACGGCGATGCCGTTCAGAAGGCAGCTGCCGAGGATGACCCCGTAGGCGTAGCGCGGCTGCCAGAAGTCCTTTGCCGCAATCGAGAGCGCGAGGAGCAGGACGAGAAGGACGCGCGTGTCTCGGTTTGCGCGGCGCCACGTGAACGGCAAGCCGAGCAACGCGGCCATGACGAAGATGCTGTCTCCGAAGTTGCGACCGTCGAAGAAGGTGTACGGCCACTTCGCCGGAACGAAGTACGCGGCGACGGTCGCCTGGAGGAAACCGCGCAAGCTGTATTCGGGGAGGCCGCCGATGATGAAGAGGTCCTTCATCGGAAAGCCATCACCCAGCTTCACGCCGAGGAGCCGAAACTCGTACGGATAGAGCGGCGAGCCGTGGTGGAGCGCATTCGAGATGTGGACGAAGGCTTGCGGAGAGAGGGCGACGGCCGTCACGAGGGCAGCGATGCCGAGCGTCTTCCGATCCTTGAGCGAGAACGAACGGCCGCTCCGCTCGACGAAGCTCGTCGCGCTCATGACGACGAAGATGACGACGGCGAGATACAGCGCCTGCTGCCGAGCATTCGTGAAGAGGAACGTCGCGAGCGCGACGCGGCCGTAACGGCGAAGGGCAGACTCGGTGTCCGCCGGTCGGCGAAGGGCGAGCAGCGCGTAGAGGAAGAATCCCACGAGCGCCGGGATCGCCCAGTCGACGTGACCCGAGAAGATCTGCGCGTTGACGAGCGGCAGCGAGATGTACACCGCGCTCGTGTAGAGCGCGGTCGTGCGACTGCGTGTCAGCTCGCGACCGAACAGGTAGATGAAGGCGGTGCAGAGCGGATAGAGCGTCAGCGGGAACGCGAGGTAGAGGCCATCCTGACCGAAGAGCCACAGGAACGGCGCGTTCGCGAGCTCCAGGAAGGGGCGAAACGCGTGCAGCACCCAGCTGTCGAACTTGTCGTGGTTGTACGCGCCGTGCTGTACCAACTCGACGACGGGCGGGATGCGATACGTGAAGCCGTCCCATGTGTCGAACCCGAGGACGAAGTAATGAGCCAGCACGAGGTGCGTCGTGAGGACTGCGAACAGCGGCCATCGCCATCGAACGATCCAATCGTGGACGGCGAGCGCACGAGTCCCTGCTCTGCTGCTCATGTTCGAGCGCGTGTTAACACAGCGCGGGACGTGACGTCACCGTCCCGGGGCGGACGGCTCACGAACCTTCGACCGAGGCGCCCTTCTTCTTCGAAGGTTTCGCGTCGGCGGCGCGCGCGAGGACCTCGGCGAGGTAGTGGCCCGTGTGGGACCGCTCCGTCTTCGCGACGGTCTCGGGCGTTCCGGACGCGACGATCGTCCCGCCCTTGTCACCGCCTTCGGGGCCGAGATCGATGACCCAGTCGGCGCACGCGACGACGTCGAGGTTGTGCTCGATGACGACGACCGTGTTGCCCTGATCGCGAAGCTCGAGGATCGCCGAGAGGAGGACCTCGATGTCCGTGAAGTGCAGGCCCGTCGTGGGCTCGTCGAGAACGTAGAGCGTTCGGCCGGTGGCCTTGCGTGCGAGCTCGCGTGCGAGCTTCACGCGCTGCGCCTCGCCGCCCGACAGTGTCGTCGCGGGTTGTCCGAGCGTGAGGTAGCCGAGACCGACGCGCCGGAGCGCGTCGAGCCGATCGCGCACGCGCGGGATGGTCTCGAAGAGCGGGAGCGCTTGCTCGACCGTCACCTCGAGCGCGTCGGCGATCGAGAGGCCGCGGTACTTCACCTCGAGCGTCTCGCGGTTGTAGCGCTTGCCCCCGCACGTGTCGCACGTGACGAAGATGTCCGGCAGGAAGTGCATCTCGACGCGGAGGACGCCGTCGCCCTGGCACGCCTCGCAGCGACCGCCCTTCACGTTGAAGGAGAAGCGTCCGGCCTTGTAGCCGCGGGCGCGCGCCTCCGGCAGCCCGGCATACAGCTCGCGGAGGAGCGAGAACACGCCGGTGTACGTGGCGGGGTTCGAGCGCGGCGTCCGGCCGATCGGCGCCTGGTCGATCGAGATGACCTTGTCGACGTTGTCGAGCCCTTCGACGGCGTCGCACTCACCGATCGGCGCGGTCGCCGAGTAGAGCTTCGCGCGCGCCGCGGGCAGGAGCGTGTCGACGACGAGGCTCGACTTTCCGCTCCCGGACACCCCGGTGAAGCACGTGAAGAGCCCGGTCGGGACGTCGACGGTAACGTTCTTCAGGTTGTGTGCGCGCGCGCCGACGATGCGCACCGAGTCCTTGCCATGTCCCTTCCGCGTTCGCGGGATGGGCAGCTGCTTCTTCCCGCTGAGCCACGGACCGGTGATCGACGCCGGGTCGGCCATCAACGCCTTCGGCGAGCCTTGCGCCACGATCTGCCCGCCGTGGACGCCCGCGCCGGGGCCCATGTCGACGACGTGATCGGCGGCGAGGATCGCTTCGCGGTCGTGCTCGACGACGAAGACCGTGTTGCCGAGGTCGCGTAGACGGACCTGCGCTTCGATGAGGCGCGCGTTGTCGCGCGCGTGGAGCCCGACGGACGGCTCGTCGAGGACGTAGAGGACGCCCACGAGCGCCGCGCCGATCTGCGTCGCGAGCCGAATGCGCTGCCCTTCGCCGCTCGAGAGCGTCTGCGCGCTGCGATCGAGCGAGAGGTAATCGAGACCGACGTCGATGAGGAAGCCGAGCCGAGCCGTGACCGCTCGGAGGAGCGGCTCCGCCACGGCGCTCTCGCGTGTGGAGAACTGCTGGGTACCGTCGTCCTTGCCGAGGGTCGACAGGAACGCGCGCAGTTTTTCGAGCGGCATCCGCCCGAGCTCGGCGATGTCTTTCTCGCCGAGCTTCACGGCGAGCGCTTCGGGGCGGAGGCGCCGTCCCTTGCAGGCGGAGCACGTCCGCGTGACGAGGAAGCGGCCGATCTCGTCGTCGCCGATCGCGCCTTCGTCCTCGTCGAGGTCGTCGACGTCTTCGGCGGCCGGCGATCCGCTGCTCGCGTTCTCGAGCCGTGCTTCGAGGCGCGTGACGATGCCGACGTAGTTCTTCTTCGCGGCGCCGCGTCCGCGCGCCTTGGCCTTGCCCTCCCCGTCGCCTCCGCCGCCGCCGAAGAGGAGCGCTTTCTTCGCATCCTCGGGCTGCTTGTTCCACGACTTGTCGGGATCGACGCCGAGCGCTTCGACGGCGCGTGCGAGCTCGGTCGCGAGCGCCACCGACCCGCGCCGACCCCACGCGAGGACGACACCCTCGCGGAGCGTGCGCTGCGGATCGCCGATGACGCGCTCCGGGTCGACGACCGTGCGTGCGCCGAGGCCGTCGCAGGACGGACAGGCACCGTGCGGACCGTTGAAGGAGAACATCCGCGGCTCGATCGGCGGGAGCGAGATCCCGCAGTCGACGCACGCGAACCGCTCGGACAGCCAGAAAGGCTCCTCGCCTTCGACCGCGACGAGCATGCGGCCTTCGCCGGTCTTGAGCGCCAGCTCGACGCTGTCCGTCAGGCGCCCCTTCACGCCCTCCTTGAGGACGATGCGGTCGACGACGACATCGAGGTCGTGGGGTTTGCTCCGGTCGAGCTCGATGGGATCGCCGAGATCGACGACGGCGCCATCGACGCGGGCGCGCACGAAGCCGTCGCGGCGGAGACGTTCGAGCTCGAGCTTCAGCTCGCCCTTGCGCGCGCGGGCGATCGGAGCGAGCACGCTGAAGCGAGATCCCTCTGGCAGCGCGAGGATCCGGTCGACGATCTGCTGGACGGTCTGCGCTTCGATTCGCTTGCCGCAGCTCGGGCAGTGCGGGATGCCCACGCGCGCGAACAGCAGTCGGAGGTAGTCGGCGATCTCGGTGACGGTGCCGACGGTCGAGCGAGGCGACTTGGAGAGCGGACGCTGCTCGATCGCGATCGCCGGAGAGAGGCCCTCGATCCGGTCGACGTTCGGCTTCGCGAGCTGCTCGAGGAACTGGCGCGCGTATGCCGAGAGCGATTCGACGTAGCGGCGCTGGCCCTCGGCGTAGATCGTGTCGAACGCAAGCGACGACTTGCCCGACCCGCTCGGACCCGTGAAGACGACGAGCTTTCCGCGCGGGAGCGACACGCTCACGTCGCGGAGGTTGTGTTGCCGCGCTCCTGTGACCACCAGGCGGTCCATGGGGAATAGCCTTGTTAGCACGGGACAACGGGGCGTGCTGGCCTCGAAACCTGTTTCTCCGGACAGGTCCGGTCAGGATAGTGGTTCCGCGTGAGACGGGGCGAGACGGGGCGAGACGGGAGAAGAAGGGGAACAGACTCAGCCGAGAGCTCTGTTGAAATCAGCGAGGAGGTCGGCCGTCCCCTCGAGCCCGCAGCTCACCCGGAGGAGCCCGTCGCCGATGGCCGCAAGGCGTCGGGCATCGGCGGGCATCGTCGAATGCGTGGTCGAGGCCGGGTGCACGACGAGCGTGCGGACGTCACCGAGGCTCACCGCATGAGTCGCCACTCGAAAGGACTCGAGCACTGTGCGGCCGCGCTCGACCGCATCGCCGCCTTCGGCTGCGATTTCGAAGGACAGGAGCGCCCCGTACGCGAACATCTGCTGCTGGGCGAGCGCATGGCCCGGATGCGTCTCGAGGGACGGATGGAACACTCGCGCGACGCGGGGGTGCGCTGCCAGATGCGCCGCGAGCGCCGCTGCGGTTGCGCAGGCTCGCTCCTGGCGAACGGCGAACGTGCGGAGCCCTCTCGAGACGAGCCACGCCGTGAGAGGCGACAGCACGCCCCCGAACCCCTTCACGACGGTGTCCCTGACCCGCGCGACGAGCTCCGCTCGTCCGGCGACGATACCGGCGATGACGTCGCCATGACCGCTGATGCCCTTCGTCATGGAGTGGACGACCAGGTCTGCGCCGAAGGCGAGGGGGGTCTGCGCGAACGGCGTCGCGAACGTGCCGTCGACGATGACGCTTGCGTGAGGGCGCGCATCGCGGGCGAGCGCCGAGATCGCGGCGATGTCGATCATCCCGAGCGTTGGGTTCGACGGAGTCTCGACGTAGAGGATGCGCGTCCGCGGCGTCATCGCGGCGGCGTAGGCCTCGGGGGTTCCGTCGACGAACGTCGTCGTGATCCCGAGCTTCGTTAGCCGCTCGCGGAAGAGGCGCGCGCTCTCGGCATACATCGATCGCGGAGCGACGATGTGATCGCCCGACTCGCAGAGGGCCATCACCGCGCCGCTGATCGCCGCCATGCCGCTCGCCGTCGCGCAGGCGGATTCGGCACCCTCGAGCGCCGCGAGCTTCGCCTCGAGCGCGGCGACGGTGGGGTTTCCCCATCGGCCGTAGATCCACGCGTCCTCTTCTCCTCGGAACGCCTTCGCCGCGTGGTCTGCGCTCTCGAACGCGAACGCGCTCGACATCACGATCGGCGGATCGAGCGAGCCGTCGTGGCCGGGCGCCTCGCCGGCATGAACGCAGAGCGTGGCGAGGGCGTCGGCGCGGCTCCGGAGCTGTTCGCCGTATCCGATGGCAGGATCGATCACGGTCGCGAGGTTACCTCACGGGAGCCGTTCGCGACCGCGCGAAGGTCACGAGGAGGCCGCCCGCGATCACGAGCGTCATTCCGGCGATCGCCGTCGGACCGGGCCGCTCGCCGAGCAGCGCGGCGCCGAGGAGCGCGCTCGCGACGACGGAGAAATAGCTCATCCCGCTCACGCGTGCGGCGTGCTCGAGCGCATACGCCCGTGTCATCGCGAGCTGCGCGAGTCCCGCACAGAGCCCAGCCGCGAGCATGCAGAGCACATCGCGCAACGTCGGCATCCGCAGGTCGAACAAGGAGATGAGCGTCATCGTCACCGCGGCGAAGATCGAGAAGTGGAACGCAATCGCCTCCGCGTTCTCCGTCTGACCGACGCGCCGGAGGAACATCATCGCGATCGACGTCGAGAGCGCGGCGAGCACCGCGACGAGGACCGTCACGCTGGCGCTCGGACCTGCGCTCGCGATCGTCGACCCGCCATCCGGCGCGCCGGCTCCGAAGAGGAACGCGGGACGCACGACGAGAACGACGCCCGTGAGCGCGAGCCCGATCGCGACCGCAACGGCTGTGCTCGTGCGCTCGCGGAGGAAGATCGGAGCGAGCACGGCGAGAAACACCGGCGACAGATTGAGCAGCGTCACCGTGCTGCCGAGCGAGACGGTCCGCGACGAGAGCGCATAGAACGTCGAGAGCATCGCGATCGTCCCGAAGAGGCTGCGCCAGAACATGGCGCGCGGATCTTTCGCGGCGACCGACCTTCCGCGCATGCGAGCGATCGCGAGGGCGACGAGCGCGCCGACGGCAGCTCGCACAGCCGCGACGGTCGCCCACGAGGCCGACGCGGTCGCGAGGCGCGCGAGGAAGTTCATGAGCGCGAAGAGCGTCGCGCCGAGCCCCATCAGCGCAAGCGCGACCGCAGGTGCACGGTGCGCCGACGGCGAGGTGGATGACAGCGTGGAGCGCTGCGAGGTCGAGACGTTCGGAGGCAAGTGAGGATTGCGGCCCGAGTGACGGTGGTGGGGCAGCGATGGTGGTGGGGGCCTGATGATGGGGCAGGTGATGATGGCGCGCCTGATGCGGGCCGAGGCCATGTGCTCGTAGGGACCGAGACGAGACCAGAGACGAGAGGCCGTGCGGGGGTTCGGAGGTTGGATGAAGTACTCGAGCTGTGCGTGTCGGTCAGCCGTCAGCCTTTCGCGATGGCGAAAGGCGCTGTGATAGCCTAAGCGCGACATGCTCAAGGTCGAGTGCGAGTCGTGCAAGGCGCCTTATCAGGTCGATGAACGGCGCGTACCGCCGACCGGGCTGAAGATGCGTTGCCCGAAGTGCGGGCACACGTTCCTCGTCACCGATCCTTCGAAAGGCGCGCCGCCGGTCGATGGCGGGGCTCCGAAGCCCATGCCGCAGAAGAAGGCGACGATGGTCGGCCTCGCGCCGAAGCCGGCGAGCGCACACGCGAAGGCTGCGGCGCCCGCGGCGCCCGCATCGCCGTCGCTGGACCTCGACGCAGCGGCGCTTCCCGCGGTGAAGCCTGCAACGAAGCCTGCAACGAAGCTGACGCCCGGGTTCGCGACCAAGCCGACCGCACCTGCAGTGCCGGCCGCGTCGCCGCCGGCGGCACCCGCGCCGCCTTCATTTGCCGGGCTCGATGACCTCGATCTACCGGCGCTCGCGAGTGACGCGGGGTTGCCCGCGACGGTGAATCGGCCGAAGGCGAGCGCCGCCAAGCCTGCGCCAGTGCCAGCGCCTCGGCAAGCGCCGCCGCCAGCGGCGTCTCCTTTCAACTTCGAGGTCGATCTCCCTGCCGCGCAGCCTCCGCCCGCATCGCAAACGGCGAGAGGTGGATTCGGCGCCGTCGATCTACCTGCATCGAAGCGCACCGATGCGTCGGCCCCGGATCTCCCGCTCGTCAAAGGGAATATGGGCGCGGGCGGCTTCGGCGATCTCCCCGCGCCGAAGAGCGGCGGCTTCGGCGATCTTCCCGCGCCGAAGGGCGGCGGCTTCGGCGATCTCCCAGCGGCGAAGGGCGGCTTTGGCGATCTCCCAGCGGCGCAGGGCGGCTTTGGCGATCTCCCAGCGGCGAAGGGCGGCTTTGGCGATCTCCCGGCGGCGAAGGGCGGCTTTGGCGATCTCCCGGCGGCGAAGGGCGGCGGGTTCGGCGATTTTGGCGGGTTCGGCGAGATCGATCTCCCGTCGGTACAGAACGATCTCCCGCTCCACGGCGGAGGCGCGGCTCATCTCCCGGCTCCAGTCCCACCTGGCGCGCACTTGCCGTCGCCCATGGGGCCTGGCGCGCACTTGCCGTCGCCCATGGGGCCTGGCGCGCACTTGCCGTCGCCCATGGGGCCTGGCGCGCACTTGCCGTCACCGATGGGGGCTGGCGCGCATCTGCCGACGCCCATGGGGCCGGGTGCGCATCTGCCGACGGCGATGGGACCCGGCGCGCATCTGCCGACGGCCATGGGCCCGAATGCGCATCTCCCCGCGCCGTCCGCGCCGGGCTCGCATCTGCCTTCGATGCCGGCTCCGAACGCGCACATGCCGATG
>JAEXCN010000537.1 GCA_023402175.1 Pseudomonadota bacterium
GTCCGAGTCCCGCAGCGGGCAAGGACGCCAGTGCCTGTGCGGAACAAGCTCGCCGGATGCGAGGGAGGCTCAAATTTGCGAGCAAAACGCGAAAGCGTTTTGCGAGAGGCGACGAGGGTCCAGGTCGGAACCGAAGCAAGGCCCTCCCTCTCGGCTCGCTGTCGTCATGTCTCCCTGTTAATCTTCTTCTCGAAAGGGCTTCATCGCTGCGACTGCGCCTTCGCGCGAGAGAAGTTTACCCTGCAACCTCGTGGACTGTCTCGTGGACTGCGGAGCGTCCATCGCGCGTCCGATGCTGCGCTCGGCCTGACGAGTTGCGCCGCGATGAGACCAAGGATCAGCTCAGAGCGACTTGGCGCAGCGGAAGCCGATGCCGTGAGTGCGATTCGTCGGCACGGCGGGGAAGCGCCACGACGGTCGGACCCAGGAGGGCATCGCGCCGTTCCACGAACCGCCGCGAATGACACGTTGCTCGCCTTTCGGCGGTCCCTTCGGATCCGTCGTCGTCGTGCTCGCCGATTCCGGATCGTATTCGGCGTACCAGTCGTCGACCCATTCCCAGACATTGCCGACGATGTCCTGGATCCCCCAGCTCGACTTCCCCTTCGGGAAGCTGCCCACCGGGGCGGTGTTCGCGAAGCCGTCGTCTTCGTCGTACATCGCGATGATGGGCTGACCGGGATCGCGGTTCTTCCGCATCCAGGCGACACATTCCTTGCCGCAGGCGTTCAACAGCTGCGCGCTCGGCTTGTCATCGCCCCAGGGGTAGATGCGACCGTCGGAGCCGCGCGCGGCGAGCTCCCACTCGGCTTCCGTCGGAAGCCGAGCATCGTGCACCTCGCAGTACTTCCGCGCCTGTTCCCAGCTCACGCAGTTGATCGGATGATTCGCGCGAGCGATGGGATCGACGATGTTGCAGATCGGATCGTAGATCTTGCGCTGCCGCTCGGTGATCCCCTCCCACTGGTTCTCTTTCGCCGCGCGGAGGCACGCGCCCCGGTCGCTGCATGCCTTGTAGCTCGCGACGCTCACCTCGAGCTCGTCGAGGCAGTACGGCGCGAGCTTCACCTTGTGCGGCGGCTTCTCGTTCGGTTCGGCGTCCTTCTCGTCGGAGCCCATGAAGAACTCCCCACCCGCGATCCGGATCATCCCACGCGGGCACGTCGCAGCCGGCGCGATCGGCGCCGAGCCGCTCGCGATGGCGACGCTCGTCGTCGCGGGCGCGTCCGCACGAGCCGTCGCCGTTCCGTTCGATGCGCCGTTCTTCATGATGACGACGCCGACGCCGCCTGCGAGGGCGAGCGCGCCGACCACGCCCGCGACGATCAGCGGCGCACGCGTGTTCGTCCTCGTGTTCGTCGTTGGGGGCGCGGCGGCGATCGCGCCGGAGTCGCTCGGCGGCGCTCGATTCGCCACCACCGCAGGCGACGGACCGCTCGACACTGGCGCAGGAACGGTCGCGCCGAGGTCGTCCGACTGCGTCGTGACGGGTCGCGCGGGGGAAAGGACGGGGTCCGAACGCACGGCAGCAATCGACGCCATCGGCTGACCGACGACGACCGTGCGGAGCGCATTCCAGAACTGGCCGACGCTCGCGTAGCGTTCCTCCGGCTTGACGGCGAGCGCCTCGCGGAAGACGGCCTCGACCTCGTTGCTCACGGACACGCCGAACGTCATCGGCGTCGGACGGACATTCGGATCGGACGCTGCGTAAGCGAGCTGGACGATCGTATCGCCGGCGATCGGCTCACGACCGGTGAGCACCTCGACGGCAACCAGCGCGAGCGCGAAGACGTCCGTCCACGGTCCCGTCGCTCCGTACGCGCGATTGAACTGCTCGGGAGCTCCATACGCCGGCGTGAACGAGGTGATGTGCCCGGCGGTCTTGCCGAAGCCCATCTTCTGCGCATCCTGGACGACCTTCGCGATCCCGAAGTCGAGCAGCTTCACGCCGACGTCGGCGCCGCGCGAATCGCCGAGGACGAAGACGTTCGCCGGCTTCACGTCGCGATGCGCGATGCCCTTCTTGTGCGCGAGCGCGAGCGCTTCGGCGATCGGATCGAGCAACCGCACGACCTCCTCGATCGAGCGCAGTGGCAGCCCGAGCTGGCCTTCGCTCGCGAGCACGTCCTCGAGCGGCTTCCCCTCTAGCCACTCGAGGACCATGTACGGGACGTGGTCGCCCTTCGGCGTCGTCGTCAGCCCGACGTCGCGCGCCTGGACGATCGCGGTCGATCGCTCGGAGAGGTCGGCGAGGAGTGCGCCTTCCTGGATGAAGTCGTCGAGGAGCTTCTTGCGCTCGTGCTCGGCGACCACGCCGAGGGCCTTGAAGACCTTCACCGCGACCGGCCGCTTCCAGATGACGTGCGTGGCGCGATACACGATCGCGAACCCGCCCTCGCCGACGACGGACTCGACCGCGTACTTGTCTGCGATCGTCGTCCCGATCAGGCCGAGCGCATCGGATCCGGAGCCCATCGTCCCGACAAGCGTAGAGGACGGCCGGCAGCACGGCGGAGTTTTTGGCTCGCTCGAGCGGAAACCGAGCGATACGCCGATCGCGCGCGGTCCCCTTCGCGCGCGAATTCAGGAGGTGCCCAGAGACGGAATCGAACCGCCGACACGGGGATTTTCAATCCCCTGCTCTACCAGCTGAGCTATCTGGGCTTGCCAGTGAGGAGGCGCACATTCTTCTTTTGGCGCCGGGTTGTCAAGCAGGAGTGACAGCGCTCCTCGAATTCGCGCTCTCCATGCACCCGTAGTGCGGCGTTCGGCTCCTGACGAGCGGCGGCTTTCGATCGTAGGTGCGTGCGCTGCGAAGCGAACGTCGCCCTACTTCGAATGCCTCGTCCACATCGGCGCGAGCGCGGTGTTCGCCATGTACCAGGACACGGTGAAGCGGTCGCGCGGGAGGCGCTTCAGGCTCGCGGCGATGGCTGCGTGCTCGGCCGAGCCGCTCGGGACCCCCGGCGCGAGCGCCGCGCACGCGCGCTCGACGGTGATCGGCGTGTCGAGCTCGAGGGCCCACTCGAGGACGCGCTGATCCCACTCTGCCTGGGTCAGCGGCGCGCGCGGCTTCTGGTGCTTCGGCGGAGGCTCCACCTCCGGGACGAGCGTGCGAAGCTTCTCGACGGCGTCGCGGAATCGATCCGTTGGCGCCTTGTTGCTGCGGAGGAGCGCGTCGGCCTCGACGAGTAGGTCGCGCGCCGCAAGGACGAGCGGGTCTTCCGGCCGAGCGTTCTGCCCGGACGGAGGTTGTTTCGCCTTCTTCGCCATGCGCGCTCCTCCGACGTGACAGCGCCCGCGGCTCAAGCCTGCGGGCCATTGGCATCCGTGACGTCGGCATCGCCCGTGCGCCTCGTCGTGCTTCGGATCACTCGGTACGCGAGCACGTTCACGACGGCGGCGGCGCCGATCGCGGGGCCACCGTAGACGTCGCCGCCGTGGAGCCCGTGCACGCCGACGAAGAGTCCGCCGACACCTCCTGCGAGGAGGAGTAGGCCGACGGCTTCTCTCAACTTCTTCTTCATCTCGTGTTCTCCTTCATGTCCCCCCTCATCCTTTCCCGCTCGCGCCAACAAGGCGGGGCTCGGTCTCGTATCGCGTCGCGCTCGATGCATCGAGCTCAGCGCGCGCGGCCGAACGCGGGCGACGGCTCGGATGAGCTCGTCACCCGCGCTTGCCGAGGAGCAGCAAGATCGCGAGCGCTCGCGGCGAGGCGGTGAGCGCCTCGATCCGCCTCAGCGGTCGGTCTGCTTCGAGCGTTCCTCCGGGCGAGCCATCATCGTGGCTCCTTCTCTCGCAAGAAGAAGTCGACGACCGCAGGCAGGTCCTCCCGCGCGGAGACGAGCAGAAGGTCCATCGCTCCCTCGACGACCGAAGCTCCACGAGGCGCCTGAATCGCCCCGCCCTTCGACATGCCGGCAACGACGCACGACCGCGGGAACCTCGCGTGCGCCGCGACGTCGCTCACGGACTTGCCGATGACCCACGCGCGCTCGGGGATCGTGAGCTCGACCGCAATCGCCTCACCCGAGCCGAGGACCATCGAGTGCCGGACGGCCTCGAACTCGATCGCCGTTGCGAGCGCCCCGACCAGGATCTCCGTCTCGGAAAGGATCTGCCGGATCCCGACCTCTTCGTAGACGGACCGATACGAAGGGTCCCTCATGCGAACCATGAGGCGCTTCGCTCCGAGCGCGCGCGCGAGGAGAGCGACGCCGAGGTTGTCTGCATCGCGATGGAGCATCGCGAGCACCGCATCGGCGCGCTCGGGCTCGGCCTGCCGCAACGTCGCGGCGTCCGTCGCGTCTCCCGTGAGCGCGACGATGCCGTACGCATCCGTTGCATGCCGTGCGACGACGGGGTCCTTCTCGAGGATGAGGACCGCGTGACCCTGCTTCTGTAGATGGACTGCGAGGTTCAAACCGCCGCGGCCCGCGCCTGCGATGACGATCTTCATCTTCATGTTGCCTCCGGCGGAATGTGGGACGGGGCGGCGGGTGCGTGAGCCGACGGCTCCGCATGCGCCGACATCTTGAGAAGACGCCGATCGATCTCCGCAATCTCCTTGTCGGCCGTCTCGTTCGCGACGAGGCCGCGTCGCGCCGCGTCGAGGAGCGCCGCTTTCTGCGCAGCGAGCACCGCACCGTCGATGATCGCGTCGTCCGCGTCGGCCTCCGGCGTCCGCAGCGCGAGCTCGGACTCGATGATGATCCGCTGGAACGCCGCGCGCCGTTCGGCGTGCTCCGCGCGCGAGAGAAGACCGGTCTCGAGCATCCCGTCGAGCTCCGTCTGCCCCCGCCGCGCTGCGATGAGGCGTGCGCGCGCGGCGTCGAACACGTCGTTCGTCATCCCGCCGATGTCGAGCATGCGCAGGAAGCGCCGGAACGGCAGCGCCTGCATGAGCAGGGTCACGAACGTCGCGCCGAAGACGATGGTGATGAGCCGCGCTCGATACGGCAGATCGGCAGGCGTCGCGAGCACCGCGGCCATCGAGAGCGCGCCCTTGATGTTCCCGTAGACCATGACGTGTTGCCAGCGCAGCGGGATTTGCTCGCGGCCCAGAGCGCGGAGGATCGCGAAGCAGCCGTAGACCGCCACAGCGCGGCCGATGTGGAGCGCGATGAGCGCCGCGAGAATCGAGCCCGCCTCCGTCAGGAACATGCGCGCGTCGATCTGCATTCCGACGAGCGCGAACAAGAGGACGTTGATGCTGAAGCCAACCGCCTCCCAGAAGCCCTGGAGCGCGAGGACGCGCGAGGGCTCGAGCGCATGACGCGCGGCGCGGCCGACGACAAGGGCCGCCACGACGACGGCGATGACGGGCGAAGCGTGGATCCGCTCGGCGAGGAGCGAGGTCGCGAACACGAGGACGCCCGACGTGAGGATGCCCGTCAGATGATCCGGAGTCCGCCGGAGCGCAGCAGCGCCGACCCAGCCGAACATCGCACCGACGCCGACGCCTCCGACGATGGCGAGAAGCAGCGCGCGCGTCGTCGCGGCGTAGTCGACGCGCCCTGTCGCGAGGACGGCGGTCGTCAAGCTGACGAGGACGAGCGCGGTGCCGTCGTTGAAGAGGCTTTCGCCTTCCATGATCGCGGCGAGGCGATGCGGCACCCGGATGCTCCGGAACGCGAGGAGCACACTGACCGTGTCGGTGATCGAGAGGAGCGCACCGAGCAGGAGCGCCGCCGAGAACGGAAGGCCGAGCGCGAACGTCGCGACGCCGGCGGTCGCGAGGAGCGACATGCCGACGCCGGGGACCGCGAGCGCGAGGATCGGGCGTCGCGCGTCCCGGAGGCTGTCCGCGTCGGCGAAGAGCGCCGCCTCGAACACGAGTACCGGGAGGAACGCGACGAGGACGACTTCGGGGTCGAGCTGCGCATGTGGCAGCACGTTCGCGAACACGAGGAGCAGGCCGATCACGACCAGCGCCACGTTGTAAGGCATGTTGATCCGCTTCGCGCCGACCGCGACGGCGGCGCCGACGGCGAACACGAGCGTGTAGCTCTCCAGAGTCTCCCGCATCCTTCCTCCACGACAACGTCCACTCGGACGCGGCGCACACCGCTCCAGGCGGCGACTACGCCAAGCTTGCTGGCAGCCGCGAGACGAACGCGGCAGCCGGCGATTACCCAGGATTGGATGGGCTCAGTTCAGGTAGACCATGAGTCGCGCGCGCTGGCGCGTGGGACGGCCGATCGACACGCGCGGGGCGCCCGGATCGAGCGACGGACCGGTGCTCAGCTCGGTGACGGAACGAAGGGTCACCGCCGCGCCACGAAACGTCGGCGGATCACCGACCGCACGCGGCGGCGATCCGGCCTTCATTGCGTCGAAGGACGGCGGAAGACCGTCCGAGTCGTCGATGTGCGCGTCCTCTCGGTCGACGCGGAGCCGCGGCTGCGTGCGCTCCGTCACGGCACGCTCCGCGGCGCACGCGCGCGCGAACGCAACACCGAGCAGCGACTCGGGAGCCCGCACGTACGCGCCGATCAGCGAGAGGATCGCCGCGACCGCGACTGCGGACGCGACGAGCGAAGCTCGCACACGTGTCCAGCGCCGGGATCGAAGCAGCGTCACGGCGACCACTGTAGAGACCTCCGAAGCATCGAGCAACGTCGCAGAGTGCGACGCACCCCACGGGCCCGAACGGCTCAGCGGTGGAGACCCCGTCGATTCACAGTCGACGCGCGGCGAACACCCTCGAAAAGGAGCGCTATCGGACGGTCACAGGACGCGCGAAGCGCGCGCTCTTCAGCGTCGAGGCAGGGAGCTCCTCCGGCGTCACGAGGATGCCGCCGCCGATGTTCGAGATCGGCCGGAACGAGCCCCGGATGCTGCCGACGCGGTGGTGCGATGCGTCCTCGAGCACGATCTCGTCGGTGCCGCGCATCGTCGACGAGACGCGGATCGTCGGACCGGCGCGGAACGATCCGTCCTTCCCGACGTGATACGTCTTCATCGCCTGCTGCTTCGGCGGCGCGCCCGTATCGCCGGTCGGCCGCTTCTCGCGCTCGACCTCGAGCATCCGGTCGTAGAGCCCGGCGAACGTGTAGTCGGACACCCAGACCGGCTCGCAGTAGCTCATGAAGTCGACGTACTCGCTGGGGTCGACGAGCTCCTTGGCGAGGACGTCCCATCCCCACGTCCCGATGCTCGCATCCGAGTAGGGGTACTTGCGGTCGATCGCGGTCGGGTTCCCGCACGGCGCATGGAGTCGGCCCATCGCGTGAGCGAGCTCCTGCGCGAGCGTGCCGTGCGAGCGCTCCGACTCGTAACCGACGATCATCGCCGTCCGGAGCGCGACATCGTCGCCGAGGCCGAAGCCGCCCGCCGGCGCGATCCCGAGGACGCAGCCGTCTCGACAGTATTCGCGCTGCGTCGCCGCCGGCGTGAAGACGCCCACGTAATAGACGTCGTCCGCGACCTTGTCGTCCGAACGCGTCTCCATCATGGCGTCGAGGAGCTGGCCCCAGCCTTCGCCGTTGCCGAGGACTTCGAGGGGCCACGGCACCACGTCGCGAACGGAGAACTCGATGTTCGTGACGGGGTAGAGCTTGTAAAGCGCGTCGCGGTAGTCGTCGAGCGTGCGCTCGTCGAGCGAGGGGACGCGGTTCGAGCCGTCGGCCTCGTACCGGATCGGCACGAACTTCACCTTGAGCGTCGGCTGGAAGTCGCCGACGTTCATCGCGAGATCGCCCTCCGCGGGATAGCGGATGACGCTCGGGTCGGCCCCGCTCGGATCGCGGATCTCGACCGAGAGCTGCGCTCCGCTGACGACCTGATCGGCCTCGAGCTGCCAGTAGAACGACGAAGCGAGATTGCCCTCGCTGAATGCCTGGATCGCGCGCGACTCGTTCGTCAGCACGAGATCCGGCTGCCCCGGCGCACGGACACGAAGCTCTGCCGAGAGCTTCGGCACCTTCGTCCCGAGCGGGACCTTCGCGTGCACGCGCACGAGCGCGGGACGCTTCGGGATCACCGGCGCCTTCGGCACGACCGTTTGCTCGTCGGACACGAGCGACACCTTCGCGCCCTGGTAGACGGCGATCTGATCGATCGTGAGGACCTGACCGAACGCCTGCGTGGTCGTCCCGCCGTCGCCCGCCGCCGGATCAGGAGCCGGGTCGTTCGAGCCGATGCCACACGCGATGGTCGATGCGAGCAAGACGACTGCGGCGCAGCTGAGCGAACGACGAATCATGCGCGGACTCCCTGCGAGGATGCGGACCCGAGAGCGCGGGCGTCTTAGCATGGAGACCACGACCAGACGAGGCGGCATCGTGGCGGGCCCGCCCCGAACACGTCTCCTCGCCCGCTCTCGACAGCTCTCGTCCGCCCGCGTCATCCCCTTCCAGGTGGACTAGAGTCAGCGCGTGGACGAGACGCTCGCCGCGGAGATCGCGATCCTCGTCGTGCTGCTCGTGGTGTGGGTCGTCGTCCTGCGCGACGCATGGCGCGCCTGGCAGCCGGCCCGATTGCTGCTTGCGGGCCGCTACCCGGAGGCGCGAGCCGCGGCGATGCGTCTCGAACGATCGTGGATGCGCGTCTTTCGGGCGATCCGGAGCTCGGCGCGATACACGATCGGCTGCGCGCTCCACCTCGAAGGCGATTTCGAAGGATCGCTGGCCGCGCTCGAGCCCCTCGAATCCGAGCGCCTCCGCGGCAACATGCGGTACGCGATCTGCTCCATCCAGGCGGCGAGCCTGGTCCTCCTCGATCGCGATCACGGACGAGCGCTCGCACTTCTCGACGAGGCGGCGCGGATACTCCGTCCTCCGGAGGACATCCTCCTCGCAGCGCTCGCGAAGCTGGGTCAGGGCGCTGCGGGCGAAGCGGAAGCTCTGTTCGTCGCCGCCGGAACGGAGCGCGGCGCGGGGCGCTTCCGGATGGGGAGCATCGTGTTGGTGGAGGACCGCCGCCAGCAAGAGGCCATCTTCCATGCGCTCCGCGGCTTGTATCTTTTGAAGGTAGGACGGACGGCGGAGGCACAGCCCGAGCTCGAGATCGCCGCGAGGAGCCCGGTGCCGAACGTCTATGTCGAGCGCGCGCGCGCGATGCTCCAGGCGGGCACGGTGGACTCCAGCGATCCGCGATCATCGCTCGCGCCGCAGGTCGTGGAAAAGGACGAGCCGAGCACCTGACGCGCGCGACGCGTACGCGATCACTTCGACCGCGTGCGCACTGCGCGCGCGATCACTTCGACTGCGTGCGCATTGCGCGCGCGATCACTTCGTAGGGACGCTCGCTCCGACCTCGTGGAGGAGGAAGGCCAGCATGTCGCTCACCTCTTCGATCTCCGCCGCGAGCGGAGTGCCCATGCCGTGTCCGGTATCGGCGCTCGCGCGAAGCAGGATCGGCCGCTCGGAGGACGTCGCCGCCTGCAGGCGTGCGACCATCTTGCGCGACTGGTACGGGTCGACGCGCGGATCGTTCGCGCCCGTCATGAAGAGCACCGCCGGATAGGGCGTGCCGTCCTTGACGTTGTGGAACGGCGAGTAGGCATGGAGCGCGCGGAACTGCGCCTCGTCCTTCACCGATCCGTACTCGGTGACGTTGAACGCGCCGTTCGGGCTGAGCTCCGTACGCAACATGTCGTAGATGCCGACGGCGGCGGCGACGACGCGGAACATCTCGGGGTGCTGCACGAGCGATGCTCCCATGAGGAGCCCGCCGTTCGAACGACCGCTGATCGCGAGGCGCTCGGGCTTCGTGTAGCCGAGATCGACGAGCGTCTTTCCACACGCGGCGAAGTCATCGAACACGTTTTGTTTCTTCGTGAGGTTGCCCGCACGGTGCCAGACCTCACCGCGCTCCCCTCCCCCGCGCAGGTTCGCCTCGGCGACGACGCCGCCGCTGTCGAGCCAGACGCGATACGCCGCGCGCATGCGAGGCTTGAGCGTCACGCCGAAGCCGCCGTACCCGGTGAGGTAGGCGTGTTTGGCTCCGTCGAGCTTCGCGCCGCGCTTGCGAAGGATGCTCATCGGGACCTTCGTTCCGTCCTTCGAGACGCAGGTCTCGCGCACGACCTCCACATCGGCCATGTCGTGCGCCGGCTTCTTCGCGAGGCTCGTCGGGACGAGGCGATGCTCGTTCGCTCGATAGAGCATCCATCGAGGCGGCTCGACGAAGCTCTCCACGCGCAGCAGGAGGTCGTCACTTCCTCCGAGGCCGACCGCGGCGGTGATGCTCGACACCGGCGGGAGCGGCAGCACCGCGGCGGCGGCGCCGCGCTCACCGGGGGCGATCGTCGTCGGCGGGGGCGCCGGAGGCGGTGGCGGTGCGCCCTTCTTCGCCGGCTTCGCGCCCTTGGTCGGCTTCGCGGACCGGAGCTCACGCGCGAGCGGCTCGGGCTTGACGACGAGCGGGAAGCGGCGGACGCGCGACGGACCATCGGCGATCTCGACCGTGTAGATCGCTGCCTTCGTCACGACGACGTCCTCGATGACGGCATCACCTTCGGCGAGGACCTCGGTCGCCGAAGCCCGATCGAACGGCGGCGCGAACGCGACGATCTTTCCGCGCGGCGCGCCCTTGCGCGAGACCGCGTACACCTTTCCATCCGGACCGAACGTCGCCGCGGAGAGCTCGTCTTCGAAGCGTGAGAGGCGAGCCCACTTGCTGCCGTCGAACACGTGATGCTCGACCTCACCGCCATCGCCGTTCGAGACGTGCGCGAGGAGGTGCTTGCCATCCTTGCTCCGCAGCAGCTCCACCTCCGCGATGCGGGGGAAGTCCTTGCCGATGGCGTACGTGTCCGCCGACTCGGGCGTTCCGAGCTTGTGGAACCAGACCTGCTGGAAGAAGTCGAGATCCGCCGGCGGGCGTTCGCCGCTCCGCGGGTAACGCGTGTAGAAGAGGCCCGACCCATCGGCGTTCCACGCGACGCTGCCGCCGGCCGTGCCGCCCTGCACGCGCGCGATCGTCTCGGTCGTGCGCACCTTGCCGGTCGCGACGTCGAAGAAGTGCAGGTCTCCGCTCTCCGAGCCGTCCTTCGAGAGCGAGACGGCGACGATGCGCCCGTCGGGCGACGGCACGAAGAAGTCGATCGTCGTCTTGCCGGACGGGTCGAGCGCGTTCGGGTCGACGACGACGCGCTCGCTCGCGAGGTCGACCGTCGACTTCGACGTCGATGTCGTGGAGCTCACAGGCCCGACATCGACGAGGATCGGCTGCTGCTTCGGCGGCGCGCTCTTCAGCGCGAACAGACGTCCCGCCTGCGCCTGCACACCGAACCAGTCCGGCGAGGTCGCGTTGTAGATCGCCGAGACGCGCGCCTTCACGGCTGCGCGCTCGGGCAGCGCATCGAGCGTCGTGCGGGCGAGCATGTTCTGCGCGTCCGTGAACGACTTCACGTCCGGGCTCTGCCCGTCTTCGAGCCATTCGTAGTCGTCGGTGACGTTCGTCCCGAAGAACGAGTGGACGACGGGCCGCTTCGGCGCCGGGACCGGCGGGACACGTGGCGCCGCCGTCGCCGCTGCTGGCGCATCGGCGGACGTGGCCGGGGGCGGCGCCGGGGCTGCACTCGACTGTGCGGCCGGTCCCCCGCCGCACGCGGCGAGCGTCGCGAGGGCCACGAGAGCGGTCGTTCCGGAGAAGCGAGATGCCATGACCTTCACGGCAACTTCGCTACTCCATGCCGTCCCCGATCGCGAGCCCGGAGTTCCTCCGTGCCGGCTCGCGCATCCATCCCTCACGCTCGAGCTCGTCACTTCGGCTCGCGTTCCTGGTGGCCGACGCGGATCTGCATCGTCGGATGGCGTGACGCGAAACGACGGAGGCGTTCGAGGCTCGCGGCGCTCTTCTTCTTGTCGGCCGAGAAGTCGCCGGGCTCGACGCCGTGGTCCCATCCCCACGCCGTGTGGCAGGCATCTCCCGTGAAGAGGATCGGGCCTGTCGTGGTGCGCGCGAGATACGCGGTGCTCCCGCGGGTGTGGCCGGGCACCGAGATCGCCCAGAACGATCCGTCGCCGAAGACGTCGACGAGGCCGTCGAAGACACCGTCCGGATCCGCAGAGAACCGCCAGACCGACAGCGGCGGCTTGTTCTCGAGCGCGCGGTCCACGATCGGCGCGACGAACAGGTTCTCGAAGCTCCGATCCGTCGACTCACCCGGCCCGAGGAACACCGGCGTGCCAGCAGGGACATCGCGCATTCCGGAGACGTGGTCGACGTGAAGATGCGTGAGGAACACGCCGCGCGGCGGCTCCGGCTGCCGAGCGATCCACGTCTTCGTGTCGATGCGACGCTTCATCTTGTCGACGTGGGCGACGCGGGCGGCGAGGCCACGGATGGCCGCCTCGTCAGGCGCATCGAAGAGGGCGCGCTCGACGCCCGTATCGATGAGAAACGTTCCCCGCGTGGGATGCGTGACCGCGTGGAACGCGACGTGGATCGGCTCGTCACGGTCGGTGAGCTTGGCGGCCTTCGCCTCGGCATGATCGAGGTTCACGAGACCCGAGAGGGGAACCTGCCAGTCGGCGCCGATCACGGTCTCGACGGTGAGTGGTCCGGGCTGATCGACGACCGCTTCGAGGGACGATGTGGCGGCGGCCGAGCCCAAAGTCGCAGGTGCATCGGGGTGCGTGGTGGCCGCGCAGCCCGTGGCGGCCACCGCGATCGCCCCCACTGCCGCCGCGCCGCCGGCGAGCGCAAGAGCCGTGGTCCATGCCTTGTTCTTCCTCGTGGACGTCTTCATGCCCCTGAACATGAGCCATGCTGACATGCATGAAAACAGACCAAAGTGGCATGGTACCATGCGCTCATGCATATCCCCTGGGAGGAGGTCCAGCTGTTCCTCGCGATTGCCGAGGCGCGCAGCGTCACGGCGGCAGCGCGGCGCCTTCGGATCACGCAGCCCACCGCGAGCCGCCGACTCTCGCAGCTCGAGGCCGTCCTCGGCGAACGCCTCTTCGTTCGGAGCGTCGAGGGCGTGTCGCCGACGCCCGCCGCGGAGCGGATGCTCGAGCCCGCACGGCGCATGGCCGAGTGGGCGGGCGAGGTCGATCGCGCCGCGGCGCGCGCCGAGACCTCGCCGAACGGCGTCGTCCGGATCACCGCGCCTCCCGGGATCGCGTTCGAGCTCCTCGCGCCGTTCGCGGCGTGGCTTCGTGGCGCGCTGCCGGAGATCACGCTCGAGATCGTCTCGTCGGTGCAATACGTCGATCTGGTCCGCCGTGAAGCGGATCTCGCGCTACGCCTTTCGGGCGACGGCGGGCAGAAGGAGCTCGTCTCGCTCGCGTCGCTCACGCATGGCGTCGGCGTCTTCGGATCGCCCGACTACGCGCGCACGCTCCCGAAGAAGCCGAAGATGTCGGACGTCGCCTGGATTGGATGGGCGCCGCCGCTCGATCACATCTCGCCGAACCCGGAGCTCGCGCGCCTCATCCCGGGCTTCCGTCCGGTGTTCGCGTCCGACGACTTCCTCGTCCAGCTCCGCGCCGCGGAGGCCGGGATCGGCGCGATCTTCCTCGGGCGCGCGCGACACCGGTTCTCCGCCTCGACGCTCGTCGAGCTCGACGTGGACCTCGGCGATCTGAAGCGAACGCTCCACCTCGTCTGCGCAAAGACCGCGCTCGACATCCCGCGGGTCCGTGCGGTCGCCGACCTCCTCGTCCGCGAATTCGAGCACGCGGAAGAGCCGCGACGCACTCCGCGCGAGAGCAAGACCGCGCCCGCGCCGAAGAACGGCGCGCCCACCAAGCGCCCGAGCGCGACTCGCCGAACGCGCTGACGTCGCCGGACGCTCAGCCCTTCCGCACCGGCCACGCGTGGTCGAGCGGACCGTGGCCCGCGCCGAGCCCCGGCGCTCGGACGATCGCCTCGTGCACGTAGCGCCACGCGCGTGAGACGGCCTCCTCGAGAGGCAGGCCCTGCGCGAGCCCGGTCGCGCAGGCGGACGCGAGCGTGCAACCGGTCCCATGCGTATGACGCGTGTCGATGCGATCGCCCTCGAACGTCGACTCGCCGCTCGACGTCATCAGGACGTCGATCACGCGATCGCCGGCGATGTGCCCGCCCTTCATGAGGACCGCCTTCGCGCCCTTCGCGAGCAGCGCCTTTCCGGCTCGCCGGAGGTCGTCCGTCGTCTCGGTGGCGATCCCGGTCAGCGTCGCCGCCTCCGGCGCGTTCGGCGTGAGGAGCGCCGCTCGCGGAACGAGCAGCTCGATGATCGCGCTGAGGGCTTCCGCTGGCAGGAGCGCGGCGCCTCCCTTGGCGATCATCACCGGATCGATGACGGCCGGCGTGCCCCCTGCCCGATCGATCAGCCGCGCGACGGCCTCGACCGTCGCGACGTCGCCGAGCATCCCCGTCTTGATCGCGTCCGCTCCGATGTCGTCGAGCACGGCGCGCCCTTGCGCCTCGATGACGTCGACCGGGATCGGGAAGACGCCCGTGACGCCGAGCGTGTTCTGCACCGTGATCGCGGTGACCGCGGTGGCCGCATAGCCACCGAGCGCGGTGACCGTCTTGATGTCCGCCTGGATGCCGGCGCCGCCACCGGAATCCGATCCGGCGATGACGAGGACTCGTCCGCGAGAAGCATTCATTTCCGTGCAGACCTTACACCGATGCGGCCGAGGGCGACACGAGCGCAGAAATGGTCGAGCTGCGCTCCGCATCGAGCCATGGCGGATGCGCGGTGTAGTAGTGATGGAACGTGCCCGGCCCGTCCGACGTCCACCAGAGGGCGCCGCATCGCCGAACCTTCGCTCGGATGGCGGGAGGACCGTCGTGAGCGCCGTCGGCGTGCTTGCAGGCTTGGTCCTCTGGGCCTCGCCGCTCGGAGGCGAGCCCGAGGTGGACGAGCGCGCTCCGGATGCTGCGCCTGCATCGCGCGAGAGCTCGGACGACCAGCCGATCCCGATCCGCGTCGTGCGCCTCGAAGGCAACCGGCGCACGCGCTCGAACACGTTGCTCGAGCTCCTGCCGCGGCAGCCTCCGACGAGCTATCGACGGTCAGAGCTCGTGGAGCTCGAGCGACGCATCAACAACCTCGGGATTTTCGACGTCGTGGCGGTGCGCGTCGACGGAGACGAGCTCGTCATCGCGGTACGCGAGAAGTTCACGCTCACGCCGTCGATCGAATTCGCCACTGGCCGCTCGCTCGAGGACACCGAGGGTTCGATCGGAGCGACGGAGTACAACTTCCTCGGGCGCGCCTCCGAGCTCGGCATCGTCGTCGGGCGAGAGCAGCGCGGGCCCGTGGCGTGGGCGTGGTACTCGGAGCACGCGCTCCATCCGCGCCACTGGGCGTTCGTCGTGGCAGCGGGGATCGATCGGGCAAGCCTTCGCTTCGGAGCCGATCCGGAGCGACCGGACGCAAGCTGGTACCGCGATCGCGGCACCGTCGAGGTGGGGTGGCGAACACCGTACGGGTACGGCCGCCTGCCGCTCCGCTACGAGGTCGGCGCCTTCTACGGCCGCGAGCTCATCGAGCGCGAGGCAGGGACCTTCGCGCCACCCGACGGACACAACGTCGGTACGTGGATGGCGTTCACGTGGGATCGCTACACGTGGCGCGATCTCGTTCCCGAAGGCTTTCGCGTGCGGCTCCTCGCACGTCCCGGATGGTACCTGCCCGAAGGCACGGCTCGTCTCACGATCAATCCGTCACTGCTCGCCGCCCTCCCGCTCGGGAAGCTCACAGTCCTGACGACGCGGACCGCGTACGAGCTCGTGAGCGAGGGCAACGTGAATCACAGCGCGCTCATCGGCAGCCACGGCGGCGTTCGCGGGCTCGCCGACGCGTTCTACCGGAACCGACAGCAGGTCTTCTCGAACGTCGAGCTCCGGCATGCACTGAAGTTCGCCGACCGTTGGGCGCTGCAGCTGGTCGCCTTCGCGGACGGCGCCGCATTCGAGCCGATGGACATGCGCGGCCGCGCGACGTCATGGAAAGCAGCGATCGGATCGGGAGCCGGCGTGAGGCTCATTCCGACGTTCCTTACGCAGCTGCTCGTCCGCGCCGACCTCGCGCGGCTCTACGTCCCCGAGCAGGGCTGGTTCCTGCAGGTCGGCGTCACGCAATACTTCTGAGCCGCCGACGGCACGTCCGAGCGATCGAGCGAAGTCATCGTCATCCTCCGCGGCGCTTCGCACGAATCGCGCTCGGCGTCTCGCCGGTCACCTTCTTCACGAGGGTGCTGAAGCTCGACAGCGACGGAGACCCGACGTCGAACGCGATGCGTGTGAGCAGCTCGTCGGTGCCCTCGAGGAGCGTGACCGCGCGCGCGACACGGACCCGCGCCACCTCGCCCGCGAACGACGTGCCGAGCTCGGAGAGCCGCCGCTGCAGCGTCCGCGAAGAGAGCCCGAGCAAACGCGCGACCGCGCCCTCGTCGGGCTGCGGGAGCGCGGCGTCGACCGCCGCTCGCAGCTGGCGTAGGAGCGACGGGACGCTCGACGCTGCGTCGCGAAGCTCGTCGAGCTCCTGCGCGAGGTCGGCCGCATCGGTCACGTCGAGCCACGCGAGCGCATCGCCGAGCGTTTCGAAGGCCTCGACCGGATACGGCGCCGCCACGACGTCGAAGAACCCGCCGGCGACGGCGCCGGAGAGTCCTTGCCCGCGGACGATCGCGAGCCTGGTCGCGGAGCGCTGGAGCGCGCCTCGGTTGTCGCGAATGAAACTAGCCAGCCGATCGAAGAGCTGCGTGGGAGCCCCTTCGAGCGCCCGTGCGTCGACCAGCGTCGGATGGGGGGGCAGCCGCGCGACGGACGAATTGATCAGCGCGACGAGGTCGTCGATGTCCGCACCGCTGGGCGCGCCCCAGAGCACGTAGCCGGTGAGGTCTTCCGTCGTCTGGAAGTAGAAGAACGAGCGACCTTGGACGTAGGCGCCCCGCGGTGACGCGACAAACGCGCTCGTCGTTGGCCTCGAGACGAGACGCTTCCGCACGAGACCAGGGCGCTCCACGTCGACAACTATCGACGAAGTCCTGCCGGAGAAGACGAGAAAAATGGGCACGAAGCGCGCCTACGCGAAGCGCGCCTACGGGTCGACATGCGGGCCAGAGGGATTCCCGCATTGCCTGTTGCCATTGCCCGTTCTCATGCATCATGCAACCGGCATGCGCCTCCCGGTCCTCGTCGCAGCCGGCCTCGCGATCACTCTCCTCGCGCAAAGCAAGGTCGCGAGCGCGCAAAACGCCGATCCGTTCTTCTTCGGTGACGAGGCCGCCCTCGGAGCGGGCGCGGTCGTCGCGTCCGGGCGCGACTCGGGCGCATTCTGGTACAACCCGGCCGGCTTCGGCGGCCTCCAGCGGGGGACGGTCAGCGCCAGCGCTTCGACGTTCGGGCTTCGCGTCCGGAAGATCCCGCGCGCGCTCCGGGTGCGAATCGGCGGCCGCGAGACTGCCTCCGATCTCTCGTCGAGCGACGTCATCAGCGTGCCGAACGCGATCGTCGCCGCGACGAAGCTCACCGATCGCATCGCGATCGCAGGTGGGCTGCTCGTCACCTCGCGCGACGTCCGCTCGGCGCTCGTCTCGGTGCCGGAGTCGGAGCACGTCGCGGCCGACGGCACGCCCCTCGCGCTCTCGCAGCGCCTCGACATGCAATCCGACACGGCGAAGTACCACTTCGGCGGTGCCCTCGCGACGGCGCTGTCGAACGACTTGCGCCTCGGAGCCGCCGTCTACGGCACGTACGCAAAGGCTTCGCGCAGCGTGCAGTATGCACTTTTCGCACGGAGCAGCGGTCCCAACCCGACCGACGAGCGCGCCTTCATCACGCAGAGTGCCCGCGTGACCGACACCGAGGTCGGTGTGGCCGCGTCCGTCGGTCTGCAGTGGCAGGCGTCATCGCTCGTGTCGCTCGGCCTCACGATCCGCAGCCCGGAGGTGGCGCTCACCGCCTCGACGGAGGGCGGCGCGATCATCGCGCAAGCGAGCGGGGGCGGGACCGATCCCGGGA
>JAEXCN010000542.1 GCA_023402175.1 Pseudomonadota bacterium
CGGTACGGCTCCGTCGGGGGAGTGCCCTTGACGAAGCAGCCCGCCGGGATCAGGCAGAAGCCGTCCTTGCACTTCGCCTCGACCGGTACGTGAGGGCACGTCGACGCCTCGCCCGAGGGTTGTCCAACGCTGGTCCCTCCGTCCGGGACCGGGTCCGAGACATTGCCGGCGGCAGGGCTAGGTCCGCATGAAACGCTTAGAAGTATGAGAGGAACAAGGCGTCGGCGAGCGGCATTGGGCGGCATTGTCTCTCTCGCAGAATCAGGCCGTGGAGCATGCCTGAATCACAGGGGCGTTGCACCCGGCGAACCGATTCCACCGCTTCCGCCCGCTTCCGCTCAAAGCGCGCAGACCGCTACGCAAGCCCACGCTCGAACGTCGAGACAACGCGGTTGGCGGAAACGGTTCGGCCGTGTCTCTGTCAGCTCATCGCCACGCCGCAGCTTCGCTCGCGCTGACCGTGCGTACCAGTCGAAAGCCGAGCGCGACGCCGGCGTTCCGCGGAGCCGCCAATGGATTGAAGTGGTACAGCGCGCGCGGGAGCGCACCCGATCGCAGGAGTCCGGGCCAGGAGAAGTATGGTCCGTCCGTGTTACCGAAAGTGCCGGAGTCGTCGAGCTTGGACTGGGGATCGGTAGCGGGCTTGGGGGCGATGTCGAAAATGTCTGGGTTGGAGGTGACGAGCTCGGCTGCATTGCCCATCATGTCGTAGAGTCCCCACGCATTGGGCTTCTTCAGCTTGACCGGGTGAGTAGTGTTTCCAGAATTGACGCAATACCAAGCCGCGTCGTCGAGGTGAGGGATGCGGACGCACTGGTCCATGCCGTCCGCGGACGGGCCGGTGTAGAAGGTCGTCGTAGTTCCCGCTCGCTTGGCGTACTCGAACTCGAACATCGTCGGCAGCCGGTAGCCCCTGCACTCGTAGTACGAGGGCGTCGTCTGACGGTAGCCCGTGCAGACGAGGTCCACCCCCACCTCGCCGGTGCACCCCGTCAGCTCGATGCAGGCAGGAAGACCCTCTCTCCGGGACTTCTCGTTGGCGAACATCGTTGCCTCGAACCACGTCATCAGCGACGCAGGACAGGTGGGCTCGGTGCAGTCCTTCCCGCCGTCGCTGTTCACCTTCGTCCCGGCGAGGTTCTTGAATCCGAGCGCCTCCCATTCGGCTTGCGTCGTCTCGTGGTCTTGCATCACGAACGACTGGGAAAGAGTGACCTCGTGTTGCTCCTCGCCGTAACGCGCGCGGTGCGGCTCCGTCGGGGGAGTGCCCTTGACGAAGCAGCCCGCCGGGATCAGGCAGAAGCCGTCCTTGCACTTCGCCTCGACCGGTACGTGAGGGCACGTCGACGCCTCGCCCGAGGGTTGTCCAACGCTACTCCCCCCGTCCGGGACCGGGTCCGGCGCGCCGTTGCCTGCACCGGGACGCCCGCATGAGGTGACGCATAGTAGGAGCGCTACGAGAAGAAGCGGAGCAGCACTAGACATGCATCGTCCACATCAAAGGTTGAGGCCATGGGTAATGCCTGACGTTTGAAAGCGAACGAATTTGGGATCAGACGGATTGCTACCGAACCGGGCACGGCCCGCCTCCAGGATGTTCGGCCAGATGAATGCCGACTTCGAGGCCGCGACGATCGCCAGCACGTCCTCCATCGAAGAACGCTGCGAACTTGAAGCGCTGCCGTTGACGGCCCACAGGAAGGTCAGCCAATCGTACTCACTGGAGCGGTTCGCTCCGGAGCAGAAGTTTCGGACCCATCCAGTCGTCGGGTTGCCCGGGATCTGAAACGGTGCACCTGCGTTGATCGGCGCGGGTGGAAGGATGTTGTTTTCTTCGGTCGCACTTACGACTTGGCGGAAGTTCTTGTAATACGTGAAGCGAGCGCTAGCAGCCTGATTGTTCATGACTCGCGTCGCGAAGAAGTGCGCAAAACCTTCGACGTTCGCGTACGGCTGAAAGTGGCTGGACTGCAAGCAGTGAACCTGATTGCCGTCGGAGACGTGGCCGCAGCCGCACTTGCCCGTACCTCTGTCATTGTAGTCGGCGACAGGTGGTGCGCTGCTCGTGGAGCCGTACCCGTCGGTCTTGTAGCCGGTGTTTTCAGGCACCGCTGCATTGCTATATTGAACCGTGTGGCCTAGCTCGTGCGCGATGGCGAACTGACTGTCTGTCGTGTGGCCGCCCGTTGGGACGTAGACCCCATTGACCATTCGGAGCGTCGGTCCGAACCACGCATCGGTACCATTGGCGCAGGCCTCGCCGCACCTTTTGACTCCGTTTGAATCGTAATAGTGCAGTCCATGGGGACAGAAGACTTCGCCGCCTTGGAGGATGCCTCCGTAACAACCGTTCTCCGTATGAATCTGCAGAGGCCCCGCCGAGGGAACGAATCCGCTACCGGTTGGCGGAAGAACTCCGCTGTCGTCCATCGTCAAAATGCGACTGACCGCAGATGCCAAGCGGACAACATACTCGGACTGGCTCGTGTCTGCAGAGAGGTTAGAAAACGCCAAAAGCTGTCCGGTCTGCGGGTTGGATGCAAGAAGGACGGGAGCCGAGAACGTAGTGGCCGGCGAGATGTTGATCTCCCGGGTGCCTGGCAACGTAACGACGCCGCTCGGCAGGATGATAGAACGGCTCGGTCGCTGCATTTGGGTGGCTCGAACGTCGAGTCGCAGCGAGCTATAGATGCAGAAGTTCTGCACCGGCGTGCAGCCAGACGCGTCGAGCCGCCCCTGCCACTTCACCGTTGTGCCTTGGTACAACGTTGCAAGAGCGTAGGACGCAGGTCGCGACGAAAGAATATAGTCTTCGTAGGGAGGAGTGCCGGCGACCTGGTCATCGTTGAAGCCGCTCGTCTTCCACGTTCCGCATATCGGGGCGTCCCTGTAGTTCTTTGGGTCGAGGCATGGGCTCGTTGCTCCGATGTCGAAAGTGGAACTCTCGCTCGACGCGAGGTCGTGAGAGGAGCCGCTCGTCGGCGATGCCAACGCATCCTCCTCCGGGAAGCTGATCGAGTCGCCAACCAACACCTCTGGGCCTGACGGGCTCTCGTACCGAACCTCGACGCTGGCCTCAGCTGCCGGAGCCACTGCGCCGTTCGGACCAGCCACGAGGGTGTGGACGGGCGATGCCGGATTCGCATCCTTCAGCATTCGCCGGTCCAGTCGCCCCCTCCATGTCGCCATCGCCGCAAGAGCCGCCGCCCGGTCGGTTGTCGACGTACCATCGCCGGACCGGCCGAGAGACGCCTGACGAACTTTACCGCCGGCGGTCGTCGAAACGAAGGCCCTCGAGAAGTCTTCGCTGAAGGCGAAGTAGAGTGCCCGCGCGGGGATTCCTACGGTGGAATTGGCCCGCGTGAAGACCACCCGGGGAACGGCTCGGGCGATCGTGCCCACGGGGGCGACAGGGGAATCCGAAATATTCCACAGGATCGCCTTTGTTTCCTTGGGCCCGAACGAAAACGAGCCAAGCTCGACCGTACGCTTCACCCCAAGGCCGTAGATGTCGATCTTGACGACGCCGTTCAGGGGCTCGCTCTCGTGGCTCTCGACGAGAAGCTGCAGGTTGGTCGGGAGGTCGGATGTATTCAAGCCGTCGGCAATCCCATTCCACCTGATGGTCAATGACGAGGATGAAGACGAGGATGGGGGTGCACCGTCAGAATCGCCGCTTTCTGGTGCTGCCATCGCTTGGGCGGTCTGGCCCGTCAGTTCCGTCGAGTCTCCAGCCTCGATCGAAGAGCAGCCCGCAGTGATGGCTGTTGATAGGACACAGACGGTCGTGACTAGGTTGCGGTGTAGATGCCATACGTTCGTTCCCTTCGCGCCTCTGCTTCAGGCGGCATATGCCGTGACGGTCTCGAGGAGATCGTCAGCAGTCGGTGACAGACACTCGAAATGCCGGAGCACCAGGACCCTTGGCCCGCGCTGGGGCTACCTGTCGCAAGCTTTCGCGCGGACAAACACGTGGTGATCGAAAGGTTCGACCGCACGCCCGCAGCGCCCAGTTGTATTCACCAGGTTGGCGCGTGGCCGTCCCCACGTGCCCCAGGAGGGGCCTCACGAGAGGGTTTCGGTCGTCAACGCTTCCCCCTCGCGCCGTTACAATGACGCGGCAACTTTGCCCCAATCGGGAGGGACTTGTCTAGATGCTTTTGATGGGAAAGAAATATTTCACGGATTACACGATTCGACTCTCGGGATCGCACCGCAGCGCCTCTGCGAACGCGTCGCGGATCACCGTCCGCGCCGACTCTTCGACGCTCGTCCAGACTCGCTGTCTATGGGGCAGAAGCGTCGCTTCTCGCCCCTCGAGAACCTACCCGCACAGCTCGAACGGCCGACGGGGCTGCCGACTGTCACCGTTCGCACTGGGCGCGGTCACGGGCTCGGGCTCCCGACTACACGATCGAGTTGCGCCCGTAGTGGATCTGCACCCCTCGTCGCGGGCGCGGCCGTTGAAGCCCTCCACGTGAGCATTCTGCGAGCAAGAGCGTCTCGGCGAGAGCCTCCCGAGCCGAAGGCAACGGCAGCGCGGGGGGGATGGCGCGGAGTCCCGGCACGGCCCATAGGGCTAGCGCGAGGGGATCGGGGCGTCGCGGTCGACGGTCACGTCGGGGCAGGAGCCGCACGTGTTCTTGACTTTGTCGCGTGCAGAATACACGCGAACCTTGGCGTCGCTACATCGGCGCTGCTCGTCGTTCGACTGCGCGAGGCCGCAGAGTCGACCCGCGGCGCGGTCCATCGAGCCGAGCGCGCGACACGCGTTACGACAGTCGCCGCCGGCGACGTCGAGCTCGCGCTGCGATGTTTCGATCTCGTTCGACGCCTGTCCGAGCGCGATCGCGCGGCTCGGGGGCGGCGCGTAGGGTGATGTCGCGCCCGCCTGCGGGGCTGCGCCGGCTCCGGGCGGAGCGATCGCGGCCGGAGGAGGAGGCGCGGCTTCTCCCGCGGGCTGCTGCGCGTAGCCGGCGGAAACCTGGTCGCTCGGAGCTCCGCTCGCGGCGGGCGCTTCGGGCCCCTTGCGGCCGGCGGCGCAAGCGACGAGGGGGACGGTGACGAGCGCGACGAGCGCGGACCCACGTGTCATCGGGGGCTCCCGGCGGCGCCTGCGTCCCGGGCCTCGAGCGAACGCTGGATCACCTGATCCTGGATGCGCACGACCTCTTCGAGGAGCTTGATCGCGCTCTCGCGCGCCTGGGCCGCCTCGTCCGGCTTGCCGGCGTCCGCGAGCGATGCCGCGCGGGCCTCCTCGACGAGGCCTTCGACCTCGATCAGGTGGCCGCGGAAGTACGTCGGCTCCGGCGCGTGCGCGAGGCCCTCCTTGATCGCTTCGGAGGCGGGCTCGAGCGCGTTCTGCCGGAGCTCGAGCTCTGCGAGCCTCGCGTACGCATCGGCGAGCACTTCTTCGACCTCGGGCGTCGTCGTGCCCTCGTGGGGCCGGCGCGCACCGACGAGGCGCTGCATCGCCGCTGCAGCGCCGGGCAGATCGTTCGCTTCTTCCTTCAGGTTCGCCTGGTGATGCAGCGCGCGCGCTTCGGAGAGGAATGCCATCAGCTCCATGTCGACGACCTGAGCACCGTCCTGCTCGCTTCCTTCGCGGTTACGGCAACCGATGGCGATCGCGAGCGCGATCGCGAGGACGACGAGGGTCGCCAGAACGATGCGAATCCGCGTCATCGGACACCCCACTTCGCGAAGCGGTTGTCCCGGTAGTCCGACGCGCGGGCGATCGCGATGCGATCGATGCGAGCGCTCGTCTCGCCGGCCTTGAACGGCTCGTCGAAGAGCGGCTGCGTGGAGCGTGTCCTCGCGAGCGGCGCCTCGTTCTGCGTCGGCGTCGACGTGAGCCACACGACGACGCTCGCGGCGAGAGCGAGCACGGTCGTCGTCGTGACGACGGCGAGGCGCATCGGCCGCGGACGTCGCGTCGTCGGCAGCTCGACGACCTTTCGGTGGTCGTCGCCGATCGCCTTCTCAACGAGCGCGCGATGCTCCGCGTCGTCCAGCGCTGCCGGGCTCCACGCCGAGCGCAGCGCCGTCACGACGTCGGGCGCGGCGCTCTTTCCTCCGAGCGCGTCCCGGAGCTCGGCCGCGAGCGCGACCTCCTCTTCGGACATCGGCATCGCATCGAGGATCTCGGCGTGCGCGCGCGCGTCGAGCGGCTCGGGCGACCATGCCGCGTGCAGGGAGCTGACGAGGTCGAGCTCGTCGTCGGCGGGAGCTGCGACGGAGCCCTCGGGCGCTCGTCCATGAGCGCGTCCCCGGGACAGCGCGTCGCGCAGGCGCTCCGACGCTGCGATCTCCTCCGCGCTCGGCGGCGCGTCAGGATCGATCTCGGCGCGTTCGTCACCGCGAGCGCGCTTGTCGTCCCGCTCGTCAGACATCGGTCTCCTCTCGCTCTCCTAGCGCCTTTTTGAGCGAAGCGATCGCTCGGTGGAGCAGCACGTCGAACGTCGAGGTGGTGACGCCGAGCTCCGCCGCGACCTCCTCGCGCGGTTTTTCCTCGAGGATGCGGAGGCGAATGGCCCGGGCATACCGCGGATTGATCTTCGCGAGCGCCTCCTCGACCTTTCCGCGCGCGGCCTCACGGTCGCGCTGATTGCTGACCTGCTCTTCGACCGGCGTCGCCGTCTGCGCCGCATCGAGCTCGCGCGCGAGATCGTCTTCCTCGAAGAGCACGAGGCGCTTCTTCGCACGCAGCTGATCGAGCGCGACGCGCAAGGCGACCGTCCGGAGCCACGGATAGAAGCCGACGTTTTGCCAGACGAACTTGCCGATGTTGGCGACGACCTTGGCGTAGGTCTCGCTCAGCGCTTCCTTGGCGGCGGCCTCGCTGCCCAGGCGAGGGAGCAGCACGCTCCGATAGAGACCAGGGCCGTGCTTGTGGAGGAGCTCACCGAGCGCCGCGCGATCCCCTTGCTGCGCGCGCTCGACGAGGCCGCGATCGGCAGCATCGGACTCGGCGCGGCGCTTCTGCATCGCGTCAAGGT
>JAEXCN010000555.1 GCA_023402175.1 Pseudomonadota bacterium
AGCACGATCGGAGTGAGCCCACGCGCCTCGAGGATCGCCTTCGCCCGTAGTCCCTCGGCGCCGTACCCGCGAGAGCCGGCAGCCATCCGATCGAGCCGCTCGATGAACGTCCGCATGCTCACGGCGACGCCGGGGCCATCGGTCTGCGAGAGGTTCTTGAATACCCGCGCGTGGACCGCGGGAAACCGGCGCGCGAGGGTGGCCGCGGCGATCGGGAACCATCGGCTCTGCCAGTCGTCGAGCTTGCGGAGCATGCGCGCGTCCGCCGCCGCCGCCATATGCGTCTCGAACTCCATGCGACCGACCTCGCTCAGAAGCGTCCAGCCCTCCTGCAGGTCCGCATCCGAGAAGCCGTACTTCGCCAGCGTCGACGCGATGCGCGGGTTGCGCATCGCCAGCACGAACTTGAGGACACGTGCGGTCTTCTCACCCCAAACGATCGGCATGGTCCCCCGTTCGGTTGGTCGTACACAGCTCACTCAGCGCCGCTGAGCGCAGGCGCGGGCGGCACCGGCGCTCAGGATCGCCGGTCAACAGCCAACGCGGAGCGCGTCGCCCGTGCGCCCGGTACCGAACACCTCGCGCCCGGAGAGCACGGCCTCGATGGGCTCGCGCTGTCCGGGGCGAAACGTGTGGACGCAGAAAGTGCTCGCTCGCGACGCGGTCGACGACGGCCCACCCGCGGTAGGCATACGCTGTCGCTCCGCGGTCGGTCGTCGACTTGCCTGCGTGCAGCGGATCAGACGTTCCGCGCGGGCATGACGGGCGTGGTGATCACGCCGGTCGTCGGATCGACGTCGACGTCATCCTCTTCGCTGGCCTTCGACTTGCGCGACGGCAGGAAGCCCATCTGCTTGAGCAGGGCGCGCTGGGTCACCGCGATGCGGGCGATCTGGCTCCACTCGAGATACCAGGCCCAGAGATCGTTCTCCGCCTTCTCGCGCGCCTTCGGATCCTGCCCCGCCATCGCGGCATCGACGGTCTCGACCTTGCCCAAGCTCTCGAGCAGCGCGCGCGCGTTGTTGATCTCCGACGGCGTGAGCCCGCGCTCCTCGAGGACGGCCTTCGCCTTCGGGCCTTCGGCGCCGTACGTTCCGGCGCCGGCGGCCATCTGATCGAAGCGGTCGATGAACGTGCGCACGCTCACGGCGACCGCCGGGCCCTCCGTCTGGGAGAGGTTCTTGAACAGCTGCGCGTGGACCGCCGGAAAGCGGCGCTCGAGGGTGGCCGCCGCGATCGGGAACCACTTGTTCTCCCACTGATCGGCCATCACGATCAGGTTCGTGTCCGCGACGGCCCCGTGCGCGTCGAGCTTCACGCGACCGACCGTGTTCATGAGCGCCCACCCCTCCTGCAGGTCCGCGTCCCGGAAGCCGTGCGCCGCCAGCGCCGACGCGATCCGCGGGTTGCGGATCCCCATCAGGAACTTCATGACGTGCGCGGCTTTGTCACCGAAAGCCATCGGCATGCTGCACCCCCTTCTACGTTGTAGGCAGCCCGCTCAGCACCCCCGAGCGCAACCGCGGGCGTCACACTAAGTCGCTGCGCCTTCCTTGTCCATGCACGCAGGTCGATTCATGCACCAATTTTCCGTACCGACGCTCGGTCGCGGACTTACGTCGCTCCGATGCGTCCACCTTCCGCCGGAAGAAGCCCTCGGAGCCAAGGTGCATCGCGCCGGACCGCGAGTGCAGCTCGCGGGAGCAAAGGTTCACCGCAGGGGAGCAGCGGTACGACGCGGCGGACCGAAGGTGTATCGCACACGAGCGCCGGTCGATTGCGCCGGACCAGAAGTTCGTCATCGTGGAGCTTCGGTTTGGCGTGAGCGAGCTTCGGTTTTGCGCGGGCGAGCGCTGGCGCATCGCGTCCGAGCTCGGGTTGAAGAACCGGGCCCTCTGGTGACACTTCAGACCGAGTCCTTAGGTGACAAGGTCTGGCCCCTTTGAGAACTGAATCCAGAGCCCTCTTACACAATCCGACGAACCAGCACCACGGATCGACTGTTTGGGGGCGCTGTCCGCGCGCCGGGCGACGAGGACCGGCAGCTCCACGACGAGGACCGGCAGCTCCACGACGCAGACCGGCAGCGTGCCGCTTGGCGTCCTCGCCGGCGGGGGCCGGCCGCGCGTCCGAGCGAACCGGCGGCATTCCGGACCGAGCCCCCTAGCGGGGCGAGACCTTCGTCCCTACCGCCCGTGTCTGCTGAGCTCGGCACCTGCTCGGACATGTTCCAAAGCCACGAGGCCGACGCGGACCGCAGAATCGCTGACTACCTCGATTCGGCCGTTCATGATCGCGCCGACTTGTCATCGTTGGGCACGCGGCCGCCGTCGACGCGCCCAGCACCCGCCTCATCGGTGGGCCCCTTGTGCTTCCACGCCGGGGGAACGCTAGTGTGGCGGCCGATAGCGACAACAACCGCTGTGTCCGGGGTTCGCGGCTGGGGACGTGGTGGGAACGGGCGGTCGCTTGAGGTGCCGATTTCAGAAGGCATCCTCGATGCGGCCGGCCGTGCGGAGGAAACTTCGACCCATACTCCAGGGTGTGGTTGTGCCTATGAGGCGATCACGCCGAACGTCTTCCACCCTCCGTCTCTCGTGTAGATCCACCCGACGTTGCCACCAGCGGAAGGGTTCGAGTTGTAGATGATGTCACCTACGCTACCGGGTGAGACCGGCGGCACGTTCGAGATCGAGTGCCTCGCACGTGCCACATAGAGCCCGTCCCCGAGAAAGTATCCCTTCGGAAACCACGCCCACCCGTAGCCCACACTTGTGGCGGCGTCAGAGAGCAGAAGCGGATAGTTCGAAAAGTCGATGAGGTCCGAGTTCTGCGCCGTCCGGAACCCCCACCACCCATTGTCGCGCTCGCCGTTTGCCCCGGTCAACGGTGGCATACCAGACGAGGTTCTTCGGAACGTGATGCTGGAGTGCATTGCAGGCGTGACAGCGAAGTTCACTGCAGTCCAGGCACCATAGGCATCCGTCGCACCCCAGCCATTCGTATGGAACAAGACCGGATCAATGGAGCCGTCGGAGCGAACCGCGCGCGCGTAAACCGATCCGCGATCACCGAGCCTGTTCGGAGCTTCGCCACTAGCCGACAATGAGCCACCGACGGCAACAGCATTCGCAGACGACTGGAACGACGCTGCCCGGACGTCTTCGGTATTGCAGCCAACCCACGTCGTGGAATTTGTGGACGATGCATACCCTATAACGGCCTCTTGCGAATAACACGCGACCCATGTGCCGCCACCGAGAGACCAATCGGCGAAGGAGACATTAGTGTTAGCGGCCTGGACGCCAACGGCACAGCCACCGTTGCTGTCTGAGCCGTGAACGAGTATCGCCGCACCATCGGTCCAAGGATCGCCGGCACCAGTGACGCGGTTTCCACAGGTGACAAAATAGCAACTGAATATCCTCCAAAAATTCGCAGAAAGGTACGTGCCCGCTGGGAGCTGTGTGGCTCCGAGGGGCCCCGTTCCAGATTCGATGAGCAACCCGAATCGGGTACAGCCGTAGAAGTAGCAATGCGCAATCACGACGCTCTCGGCATGCACCACGACGAGATCTCTCGGTAGCGTCGGGCCGCCTACAATGGAGAGATTGTGCAACTGAGAGTAGTCGGCGACCTCGGCGTTGCTACCCGCACCGCCAGCGCGTTCGATCAACAATCCCGTGCCGCCCCCGCCGGTTCCCCACACTGTTATCTGAGTGCCGCCCCTCGGCGGCCCGCCTGCTCCAACGAGGCTGACGTTGTTATTTACGATCGTAATCGCCGCCGCCGTCGCGCTGGGAGCTGTGACCTTGTAGTTCCCCGGGGGCAGGTATACAGTATTTCCTGACTTCGAACTCGCAGCCGGTTGCGCTTCGACAAAGGCGATCGCGGCGTTGATAAAAGAAGAGTCCTCGTGCGTGCCGTCGCCGTAGGCACCGAACCACTTGACGTTGATGTCTCCGGAGTAGAGCCGGACCCAGCGCCCCGAACTGCTACCCGTTGGCACGAAGATAGTGCCTCCGTTGTCGCCGCTCGACGATGACGAGTCCCAGTAGAAGATGCCTCCGCCCCCATCGCCGACAGCGCGGTATCCGCCGACCACAGCCACAGGCTGTGATGTCGAGGAGGTATCACTGCCGATGATCGTTCGTAGATCTGCGATCGTGTCCGCCCAAAGAAACGCAGATCCACTCAGCGCAGTCGCACTACTACCGTGTTTCTCATCCTCTGGTCTGAGCGGTTGCGAACAGGCGCCCATTGCGAGGGTGCCAAGTAGGACGCCGAGGGCGGAAGTCAGATCTCTGCGGCCCACTTCTGCGTTTTTGGGGCCGTCAATCTTAATCATGATAGTCTCCGTTCCATCCCGGGAGAGCCCGCTGACTCAAGGGGCTTTCGCGGACGACGGCACGCGCCACCTGGCCCGCACAAGTTTCCGAAGTCGTCCGCACAACGACCGCCAGGCCCTCTCCACCTCTCGATAGTCCTAACACAGTCCTTCAATCGGAGCGAGGTGCGACGTTGATCTCGTCGGTACGGAGACGGCCCCCCAACTCTTCGCCTCTCGAAGGCTCACCACCATAAGAAGCTCGGTTAGATGCTGATCCATCCCTCCTCAAACGACGTAAGCCCGATCACCGTCAGTATCCGTTCAGCGAACTGCGTCCCGGATCTCGGGGGTTGCGTGTGGGCCTAGGCTTCAACCGCGCGCGTCGAGGGAGAGCGTAACCGCACGGCCATCGGCGTCGTGACGTCGTAGCCGGTCTCCGAGATCGTCCTTCTCGTAGGTCCGATGGCGCACGGGAAGTGGTCGGAGGTCGAGGCGCGTGGGGTCCTCGAGGCGTGGCGGCAGAGCGGCCTGCCGCTCGAGCGCTTCGCGCGGCAACGCGGGTTCGTCGCGCAGCCTCTGCACTGGGGGATGCGCAAGCTCGCGCGTGCCGAGAAGGCGGTCGCGGTAGCCACGGCGCCGAGCGCTGCTGCCGGTGCGTGTGAGCGAGGAGCAGCACGACGCGGCGAGCCCGTCACCGTGCTCCTTCGCCCGGGGCACATGCTCAAGGTGCACGGCTTCGACGAAAAAGGCCCCGCGCCGGTCGCTCAGGAGGTCCTGGATCTCATCACGGAGCTTTACCGCGTCGAGCACGACGCCAAGGAGCAGCGACTTTCGGAAGCCGCGCACTTGAAGCTTCGGAAACAACGCGCCGCCCCGATTCGCGAGCGCTTCCAGGCGTGGCTCGAAACCCAGCGCGCGCGGCACCCACCGAACAGCCCGCTCCGCATCGCGACCCGGTACGGACGGTAACCGTACGGCCACCGACGTCGTGACGAGCTGACCGACCTCCGAGATCGTGCTGCGCCAGGAGCCTCGATGGCGCACGGGAAGTGGTCGGAGGTCGAGGCGCGAGGCGTTCTCGATGCGTGGCGGCGGAGCGGGCTGCCGCTCGAGCAATTGGGCGCTGCGGAGACCACGGATCGCTCGAATGTCGCACCTTGCAGCCTCATCGAACGGATACCATGAGCACGGAGCCAAGCAGCAGAGGCCCAAAAAAGATCTCCCACTCGTCCTCGTCAACCGTCAACGAGCCTGAAACGGAGCACCTGGGTTACCGCTGGCGCGGGCAACGTGCGTCATCACCACGGTGCTCGGGCCGGCCCCAGTCGGGCCGCCGATGGCGCCGTCCGCGCCCGCCAGGGCGTTCGCTCAATCGGTGCCCTGCGTCGTAACCAAGCGCCTTCAGGTCACGAATTACCCGCACTCGAACCGCCTGGCGTGAACTCACACGGAACGGAGTGGTCATTACAGAGGAGTGACGGGTGTGCACTCACGCGCCCGCGGCCGAAAGCCTCGTCCTCAAGTTGCTCGGACTGATGGTGCGAACGCCGCGCGAGGTGGACATTACCCAGGAGTCTGCGAGCGCCGAGGCATCGGCCTCCTTTCCCTCGAGCAGGAGGGTGGTCGCGTGCTTGAGTATGTCAGGTGCGTCACTCCGCTGCGGCACAAGCGGTATTCGCACGCTACCAAGCTCCGTCGGCTCGAACTTTAGAAGACCGCCAGCGTAGACCCGCGCGCGGCGAGAGAGCTCCTTGCGGACTCCAGTCGTCAAAAGAACGACTCCGAGCGCAGCCTTCTCCAATTCGCTCGCCGGTTTCTTGAAGCGAACCACGTAGAGCGTGTTCGTTGCGGTGAGGCCCTTCATGTCGCGCAGAACGAGGAATGGAAGCCGCTTCGACATGCCGGAAAGGAAACCGTCGATCCCTCGCGGGAGCGGGGTGCGATGCCACGGGTCTCTCGAACTGATCTTGAACGCCCCCACGTTGCAGCCGCCTTGCTTCCCGTGGCGGAGATACCTCCTAACCGCGGGATGGGATAGCGCCGCGCGCGACGGCCGAAACAACCAGACCCTGCCGCCGGCATCTCGAATCGCCGCCCACTCTTGGTTGTCCATCACTGCGTTGGAAAGGTGCTTGCTTCTCGAAAGCACGGGACAGACCGACGCGCGCGGGAGCCCTAGCTCGTTGCGTTCGTCCTCCGAGAGAAGGAAGTAGTGGGCGTCGCCCGTTACCGCGCCGATTCTGATGTCGATCACCTCGTCGAGGCGGACGTGTACGTCTTCACCGGCGACGAAGGTCCGAACCACGGACGCTCCGCGCGGGACTCGGCCAAGCGCTACATCATCCAACGCTTGTATGGTTCCCGCGAGGTCGGAAACCTCAACACGTCGGACGGTACACGGCTGCTCGCCCCGCCGTGCGCAGACCAAGACAACAGCGCCGTCCTTGACCGTGGGAAACAGAGGGCTTGAACACCGGATAGCGATGACTTCACCGAACGCCCGCGCAATGCTGTCGCGCACTCGTGCTGCATACTTCGCGAAGTCCCAGGCTGCAGGCAGCACTGCCACCAGCGAACCTCCCTCGCGGAGGCACTCCACCGCCCGAAGGACGAAGGCGCACCAATAGTTGGCCCGAAACGGTAGCCGCTCGCCGTCGGCGAACCTAACCTGAAGGGCGTTCTGCAACGGCTCGCCTCGGACGCGGTTCAGCGCGACGTACGGCGGATTCATGACGACGCGATCGACGCTCGCGCTGTGGTGCTGCGCCCATTCAACGAAGTCGATGGCTCGCAAGGTCCGCGCGAGCAAGTCATGGCCCCCTCGAGTTCGAGCGATGTCGATGGCCAGGATTTGCTCACGTTCGACGCCACGCCTCGCGAGTTCCGCGACAAACGCGCCGTCGCCGACGCACGGATCAAGCCACAACGACGTGGCGGTACCACGCCCGGCGCGCACCATCGCAGCCGCAAGAGGCTGCGGAGTGAACACCGTCGACGACTCTGGAACGTGCGTCGACATCACGTGGTCGCAAGAAGAAGGGTGGGCGCAGGCTTCGCCAGTTTGAGTCCCATCCATGGGCTCCCGACAGAGGCCGACGAGAGCCGCTCCATCTGCCACGCGAAGAACCGCCGCATGCGCGGCTCCTGAATCCCCCGCCACTTCCGAGCGTCGCTCGAGTCCGCAACGGCGTGCCGACGCCACCGATCCTGAAACAGTTCGCTAATCGCAAACTCCAGCACGAGGAACGGGCTCATCGGCAGCGCCGGGAACCGCGGCACGTCGAGAGACGACGGAAAAGGTGCAGACCCGAACCGCTTAATCTGTGAATGGAAGTGCGTCCCCGGCGACTGGTGGTCTCCGACTTCGACCGTCCACTGCGCGATACGCTTCTTTCCCTTGTCCGTCATGCTGACGACGGTCGAAGCTAAGCCATCGAGCACAAAGTGCGAACGGTTCTGATATGGCTTCTCGTCGAGGGGCCGAATCTGCCAAACGAAAGAGAGCTCCCCGCGGATGTGATGAGCACTCTTCTTGTCGGGCTTGCTATCACCCTCACTCCAAACGGTGCAGAGCGGACGGTCTTCGGGAATACTCCAGCGAGTCGTATCAGTCGTAGATCCCTGTGATTGGATCGTCTGAAGGTTCCCGCGCGCTTCATCGACGAGCCCAATCGTCGTTGAGTCCAAAAATCGCTGCGCGTAGCTCTTAATCAGCTCGCACTCGATCAGGAGCTCCTTGAACGAGAAAATGAGACCTCGGTCGATTGCCATCACTCCTCCCCAGCCCCTCCGCTGAGCGCGACTGCAGCGAGTTCCATGTGTGCGTCGGTCTCGGTCTTCAGCGCCCAGGCCGGATCTGCGAACGGCGGCCAGTCGTCGGGAACCACTTCGACAACATCATCTGCCGAAGCCAGCCGCTCCTGCGTGCTGAAGGTCGCGTCCAAGACGGGAAACACAACCCCTGTCCCCAACAGTCCGAGGCCTGGAGCGAGCGACTTCAAGTGATCGTGCAATATGGAGATGTTCGCGGGGTCTGCGGACGCAAGATCGAAGACGATGCTTTCGATCGCAGCGCGCCACCACCGTCTTCCCAAGAATTCGGAGAGCGGCCCCTCGTAGACCGCCGGCGCCAACGCTGCCTGCAGCCGCGCGTTCGTCGCGAATTCCGATCTGAGCGACGCCAGGTCTATGCGGAGCCGTGCAGCCAGATGAGCGTCGTCGAGAAGAAACGTCGGATAGGGCCAGATGCGATGAAGCGCCCATCGCAGCACGCCGATCCCGTGAGTGTGCTCAGCGAACTCATGCATCGGGGGATGGCAGCGGACAACGCCTTCCCACGCGATCTCGCTCCAGGGGGCGTCGGGCATGCACAACCATGCGCGGAGTGCAGCCGCAGGCTGCTCCGCAGTCTCCCCCGGCCACGGGGTTGGCAGACGCCGAATCGCTTCAGCAAGCTCCGCAACGCGAGTGGCCCGCTCGCTCAGACTTCCACCCGTCTTGTCAAACACCCACTCAAGATTGTGCGCGCGAGCCACGATGTAGGGCTGGGGGACAAGGCCACGGGCGACGTCCCTGACGACTGCGGTGAAGAGCGCGAACGCACGAGGAGTATCCTTGTCGAGGTCGTAGGCGGCTTCCTGGAGCACCGAAAGGAGCGCAAGTCCGTTTGTCGGCTTCAGTGCGAGTGCCCCGGCATTGTCACGCCGCGCCCAGTCTTCAATTCTGAAATCAACGAGCACCAGAGATGCCCGCCTGAGGTGCTCCTCGGTGACGTCATCGGGATGCCAGGCCTCGATAGCAACGCGCCCCTGACCGCGGACTTCATCAACCCACGCCGAAAGGTCGTCGGGAGCATCGTCGACGTGGAGGACAAACGGTCTGTCATTGCTCGCCATCATGATGCCGCTCCTGGAAATGCGATCTCAAGCGCCGTCGAAGCACCCTTCCGCGGCCGCACGAACGCAATCGTTGCGCCGACCTCCGCGAGGATGTCTCTGGTGATGCCGAGGCCCAAGCCCATGCCCTGACCGAGCACCGGATCGACCTGTACGGTGGTCGACGCGAAGGGGCTGAACCATCGTTCCCCATCCGCCGGATCCACGGTCTCGCCCGTATTCTCGATTCGCAATCGCAGGCCACCTTCGTTGCTGACGTGACCAGTGGCCCGAATCAGGCCATCGGTGCCTGCCGCCTTCACAGCATTCGTCAGCAGGTTCGTGAATACGGCCATGAGTTCCGCGCGAAACATCGGCGGCGTCCGCACCTCAGGATCAACATCATTGCGGAATGTAATGCCGCGTTGCTCGGCCGAAGTGGCGACGAGCTTCCACGTCGCGTTCAGCGTGTCGGTCACCTTCAGCTTCGACCGTCGCCTCCGCGCATCGGGTGTGACGATGTCGATCAAGTACGCTGCCTGGCGCTCAATCGCTCGACGCAAGTCCGCGGCCGCAACGGAGACCTTGGAGACGTGATTCTTGAGCTTTGGCGGCAGGTCTTGCTCACGAAGGCGGCTGACCATCGCTTCCAAGTCGGCGGCGAGCCCAAGAAGACGATTCACTTCGTGCGTGAACGCAGCGAGCTGGGTGCCGACCGACGCAAGCACTAGCACCATCGAATTCGCCGGAACGAGCTCACGAGATACCGCAGTCGCGTGTCCGATTTCAGAAGCAGCCTCCAACAGCTGTCTCTTCAAGGAATCGGGGGCCGCGGACGCGAGCTTCTTGAGCTCTACCGCCTGCTCTGCGAGCCGACGAAGCGACCCTTCCGCTTTCCCCTTCGACGATCCATCGCGCGTTCGATCCGGATCGTCATGACCTCGCGACAGAGGACTCTCTCGACCGCCGGGTGCCGGAGCGGCGGCCTTCGCGGCCGCTCTTACTCTTGTTGAAAGATCGATCCCGCGTCGCACAAGCGTGACCATGAGCTCGAACGAAGCATCCGGGACGAACCCCTCGCGATTCACGAGCATCTGGAGCGACCCAGCTCGGTCTGCGGTCAAAAAGACGCCTCCGAAGTAATGCTTGTTCGGAAGGATCAGCAGACCTTCATCGTCGACCTCTGCGAGCTTTCCCGGCGCGGAGGAGTCCGCGAGGAAGCGTAATTTGCGCGTGCGGTCGGTGGTGTCGCGTCCGAGCGCGAGCCAGTCATCGGCGTCTTCTCCGTAGGGCAGAACGCGGAACCCCTCCATGTAAACGCGTACACCGCCTCTGCGCGAAGCCCAACTTCGCTCGTCTTTCTTGCCGGACGCCTGCCCTTCGCGGATCAGGATTCGCGCATGGAAGAACGGGCCGGTCTCCGGGTTGGGGTGCTCCTCCGAGAAGATCATCTTGCTCGCGTGGGGGAGCTCCTTCAATGTGCGCTTCGTCGGTGCCACCAGATAGCGAACGCGCTTGGGCCCGACATCGATTTCCACCATCCAGCCCGCCGATTCGACAACCGCGGGCCAATAGTTGTCGCCCACCTGGAAGTCCCCCTCCAACTCCAGAGTGAATCCGGGATCGGCTGACTTCGCGTCCACGAATGTGGGTCGTTCGAAGAGCCCCACCTCGGAGACGACCGTTTTTGGGAGTCGAGATGTGAGCGCACTGGGTGCTCTCAGGGCCTCTACCTCGAGAAGGAAACGACCGCGCTGCGCTTGAGTCCACCTCTGGCGGAGGCGCGTCAGCGTCAGCGTCGTGCCGTGCACCTCGCCCCTCTTCACCGGCTTCTGATTGGCCACCACGGCATCATCGGCGATCTCATCGAGCGTCTCTGCCTGCTCAACCTTGTCCCAGTCGATCGATCCGTCAACTCCGATTACCGTTCCGCTGGCGGTCCACGGGATCGACTGCACGTGGAGCTTTCGAGCGAGTTTGTGGGCGGAAAGACGCCCAACTCCCTTCGCGCCAGTGAATCGACGCCCCCATCGTTCAGACTTCCGATCGCCCGCGTTCTTGATCCGAGCCGCTACGCGAAGAAACCCTCGCTGAAAGGTGTGGGGATCCATGCCCACCCCGTTGTCCGTGATCCGGATAACGCCTCTACTCGGGTCACCGAGGTTCTCGCCGAAGACCGTGACCTCCGTTGCGTCTGCGTCGTACGCGTTCTTGACCAGCTCAATCAGTGCCGTCGACTCGCGACCGACGAGGAGCTCGCCCAGTTCGCGAAACAAGTGGGTGTCGACCGAGAACTTCGCTGCCGGCTTTTCGTCAGTCATGGGATCGTCCGAGAGAGTCAGGCCTCCGCGCGGCATGCCGGGTCATGTAAGCCCCAGGACCTTCATCGCGGCCGCCTTGGGATCACCGTAGAAGATGGGGTCGACGTGCTCCATGATGTCAGCGCTCACGTCAAGGAAATTTCGCTTGTTCTCGATCGGAATGAGGGCGCGCTTGGCACCGTTGTCCTTCGCGACCTGTAGCGGCTCGGTGAGGGAGCGGAGCGGCTTGATGTTTCCCTGCACGCTCATGTCGCCGAGGATCAACAGCGCGGGGCTGACAGGGGCCTTCCGCAGCGCGGAGTAGCAGGCGACGAAGAACGCGACGCCGAGCTCCGCCTCGACGCGGTTCGCGAGCAGATCGATCACCTCGACGTGCAGGTCAGAGACGTCGAGGTCACGCGCGATCCCGAGGTCAGTCTTCTTCGCCTGTAGGAAGCTGAACGCCCGCTGCACCGATTCCTTCATGGCGCCCGCGACGCCACCGGCGAGCTTCAACTTCCCTGTCCCGTTCGAGACCGACACCTCGACGCGGTATAGGCCGACCGTTCCGTCAGACGTGACGCCCGCGCTGTAGACCGTTCCTGGGGAAAGCGGATCGGTCGAAATCAGATCGCGGCCGCCCTGCTCGGGAACGCCGACGAACTTCTCCTCGCCGGTCTCCTGCAGCGTGTAGCTGAAAGACGTGTGGTAGTACTCGAAGGAGCCCATCTTCTTGAGCTGCTCCTTCACGCGGCGGCGTCCCTCCATCGCCAGCTCGAGAATCTCGCGCAGCTCCTCTTGCGTCACGTCGCCGTGCGGGAAGAGGATCTTCATTAGGCCCGAGACCGTCTTGCGTACGGCCTTCCGGTCGCGCGCGTTGAGATGGCCGCCGAGCGAGAAGTGCCGGTCGATGATCTCCGTGAAATTGTGCTTCCGCATCTCGCGGAGTGCCTCGGCGAGATAATCGACCACGAAGCCGTAGTGGTTCGTGAAGAAGTCGTTACGCATCTTCGGGATCTCCCAGCCCGGGAGGTAGAAGTGCAGGCGATCGATGAATGCCATGTCGTCACGGATGATGTCGGGCATCGGCGCGAAGAGATGGCCGGTCTGCACCATAACGTCGACGGGCTGGTTCGTATTGCCGAACATCGCGATGCTGCCTTCGCCAGAGACCGCCTCCTGCCCACGCTGGAAAGTGCCGGACTCGCAGTAGGTCTTCATCGTCGTGATGACCTCCTTCGGCATCTTCTGGAGGTCCGCGACCTCGTCGAAGCCGACAACGTCCCAGATCTGTACCATCCCCTTTTGCCGGCCAGACATGTGACCGAATAGGTTCGCGACCGTCGTTCCGCCGGTCAGTAGCGCCGAGTACGGGGAGACCTCCTGGACGACGTAGCTTTTTCCGGTGCCGCGAGGACCGAGTTCGACAAGGTTGTAGTTGCGCTCCGCGAGCGGGATGAGACGCACGAGGAACAGCAGCTTGAGACGGCGTGACATCTCGCCCGGCTCGTACCCCATGCTGCGCATCATCAGGTCGAGCCACTCGTCCGTGGTGAATTCGGCGCGCACGCGGCGGTACTCTTCGAGGTCGAACCTCGCGATCTGGATCGGCGTCAGTTTGTCGATCCAGAAAGGATTCTTCCCTCGCGACTCCTCGTCGTACTCAAAGCGCATGTCGACCTGCGCCCAGACGCCACCCATCACGAGGCGGTCGTAGTCACGGACGTAGTGCTCTGGGACGTGGACGTTCTTGTGACCGAAGTTCGTGACCTCGGCCCAGTAGTCCGAATCGACGATACGCACCTTCACCTTGTCGATGAACGTGTGCCGCCCGCGATCCTTCACCATCGCCTGCGCCTTCATCGACTCGTCCGAGCGGATGTAGTTGTTGGCGAGCGTGTCATTGACGACCTGGAGGCCCATCTGGATCGCCACTTCGTCGGACGACGCGCAGTACTTTCCGAGGAGGAACTCGAGGACGAAGACCGGCACGTTGGCGCCGACCTTCACCTTCCGAACGAGATCCTTGCGAACGACCTTCCCGGCGAACAGACGGTTGACCTTGTCGTCGAGCGTGTCGCGTGTCGAGGCTACACCGCTATTCATGGCTACACTCCAAGTCGAACCGGGATGTCGGTGGGCGATCGGTAAAGCTCCGCGTCGGTCGTCGGATCCTGGACGACCACGCGGACGGACGCGGCGCTCTCGTCGCTCAGCAGGAACGCGATTGTGACGGGCTTGTGGGGATCGAGCATCACGCAGCCCGTGGTCCGATCGAATTGCGCGTCGACCGCCATGCCAACCGCTCCGACCTGCTTCCCCGCCGACATCAGAAGCGGCCGCACCTGCATGGCCGTCGCGCCGAGCATCATCTGCTTGTCACCGAAGGTAAAGGTCACGCTGAAGATGCGATTGGTCACCGCCTCCGGGAGCCCAGTCGCGGCGATCGAGCTCGTTCGCGCCATCGGTTGCGAGGCCCGCCGCGGGCTGCGCACGGTCAGGACCGGGACGACGAGCTCCTGAAGCGACGGGCCTCCGTGGTGGAACGCGAGATCGCCCCCGGCGCGGAACACGCCCGACGCCGCCGGGAACACGAACTCGAGGTCCGAGGCGTAGCCGAGCGACGACGCGGGTACGCGCACGCAGCCTGCGGGCGTGGCGCCTCCGCGACCAATCCAGCAGCGGCGGTGCAGCTCCACGGTGTCGCCACCCGGCGCGTCCGTCCGCATCGACTCGTCCCGGTCGGTGGCGAAGAACAGGTGACCGTGGTCGGCGCTCACCACGGCATGCTCGATGCCCGCCGCCGCGAGCTTGCGGATGGCACGGCACAGGTTGTCGATGACGGTGTCCATCACCTGCCGCGCCTGGAACGTGAAGCCCGTCTCGCCAGCGTGGTCGATCTCCTGCGAGCGGACCACGACGACCTGCGCGCCATCGACCTTCTTCGAGAGCTTCGATGGCTGAAGGCTCAAGAGCTCGTCGAGCGCGACGTCGACCAGCTTCGGCACACGCGCGGCAGCGAACTTCTTTCGCGCCGAGAGGTCCGGCAGGAAGCTCTCCTCGATGCGCGCGCCAAGCTTGTTTGCCTGCTCGATGACCGCGAAGCTCCCCGACGCGCCCGGCATGAGCGCCGCCATGCCAATCGGCGTGATGCTTGGGAGCGCACCAACCGCCGCGCGCACCGAGACCTCGGAGGTCTTCGGAAGGCGCTCGGCGAGCTCGACGCCCATCTCGAAGCGCATGGCATCGACGAGGAAGTAGGCCACGGGCTTCGAACGATTCGCTACGACCTCGTTCCAGATGCGCGTTTGCTGGAGCGCACCGGGCACCGTCCACCCGGCCTTCCCGAGCGCCTTCGTGAAGCCCTCGGCCATCGCGTGGAGCGCATCCTCGTAGGCGCGGCGGACGACGGCAAGCGGGCGCTCCTCAGGCTCCTCGTCGAGGTTCGCGACCCACGCTTCGAGGCCGCGCTGGGCCTGGTCGAGGCGGAACCAGCCGGCTCCATCCTGGGCCACGTAGGCGTCGAGCCACGCTGCAGCATCCCCCGACATCTTGGCCACTGCCGTTCGCACCTGGACCGAGACGTTGCCGAGCTCGGCCATCCGCCGAGTGGCCTCCCACTGGGCCTTCCGACCGACATCCCGGTCGAGCCAGAAGCTCTGTTCTCGCTCGGCCACGAGCGCCAAGGCGTTCGCGAAGTTGCCGTTCGCGATGAGGTCACCGGCGTGACGAAGGAGCGCGCGCTCCTCGAAGCGGAAGGTGTCGATCGCGCCGAGCGCGCCCGCAGGCAGCTTGGCGTTCTTGAGGCCGAGCTCCTCCTCCACGCGGTCGGCGAGCGCCGCGTACGCGTCGGGGTGGCCGATGCGCAGACGCCGTGCGATTTCGCGCACGGCCGATTCTTCGTCCTTCGTCGCCGGCTTTGGGACGCCGTCGAGGGAAGCGGGCGGAGCACACGACAGGTCGAGACGGAACTCGCCCGCGAGCACGTACCGCAGGGTGATGGCGCGAAGCTTCGGCAACGCAAAATCGGCCGCGAGGTCGAGCCCGAGTCGCGCCTTCACGAGCTTCGTCAGCTCGCGCGTCGCCTCCTTGCTCACGATCTCGGCGTCGCGGGCGTCGCTCACGAGCCAGGCCGTGAGGAGCCCGTCGTTGCCGCTCGCGTCGTGGAAGATGCTCTTCAGGATCGACGGCGGCTCCGCGCCCGAGCTCCCCGCCGCCGCGCGCGCCAGATCTTCATAGGAGACCTTGCGGTCGAAGGGCAGCATCTCGTCGACGACGCCGAGTGTGTACTTCTGGAGCAGGACGTTCTTGGCGAGCTGTTTGAGCTCCGGCTTCCAGGTCTGGCCTGCCTTTTCGAGCTCCATCAGCACCGATGCCTTTGCGTCGTGGGCGAGCCCCGGGATGTAGATCACCACCGCGTCCGGCTTGTCGCCGCTGACGTGCGACTCGGTGCCGGCTCGCAGCTCGAACATCGAGCCCGCGTACTCGGCGAGGCTCGCCTTGGTGCCGCCGATGGCGACCGGAACGGGCTGGCTCGCAGACCGAGGGCCACCGCGCACCTCGTCGACGAAGGGCTGGAACTCGCGTCGCTCGTCGTACCAGACGACGACACGACGGTCGTTGATCTTGTCGGCGAGCTGCTTCGCCACGTAGTCGTGAAGTGGGTGCATCAGGCGTCTCCTCCCTCGGCGGCAGCAGCAGCCCTGCGACGGCCACCGCGCCCGCGCCCGGCGTTGCCGGTGGCCACGGGCGCTTCGAGCACGCTCTTCAGCGCGGATTTCACGGCGGGCGAAGTCCGCTCGCGCACGAGATCGTCGACGCTGCGCGTGGGCGCCTTCCGGGTTGTCCACTTCCCGTCGCTCCCTTCGATCCAGAAGACGTCCTCGAGCCGGTGGGCGATGGCGAGACTCCGGTCCTTCGCGCACTTCGGGACGACGCGCTCGGGCCAGAGGTGCATCGCGAGGTGGGCCCAGTCGTACTTGCCCTCGCAGAGCGCGTCCCAGGTCGACTTCAGTTCTTTCTGCCAGGACTTGTTCTGCGGCACGAGCCGCCAAAGTGGGGCGAAGTTGATGATGACGCCGTCGTCAAGGTTCGGGTTCCAGAGCGGCGCGACGCGCTTCACCTCTTCGAGGAAAGCGCGCAGTTCTTCGACAAAGGCCTCCTGCGCGGCGAGAGCCCTGCGCTGAGCGGCCGTCGCACCATCGCGCAGCTCGCCGGTGAGCGATTCGAGGCGCCGCTCTTCGTGCGCGAGCTTGCCGCGCTCCCCGCCAACGTAGTCGTTCTGGACGCGGAAGAGTGTGTCCTTGCTGAAGGCGTGGATGTACAGCCACACCGAGTAGCTCGCCGAGGGCGTCGCGAGCTGCCAGTAGATCGGCGCCTTGCGACGGCTCTTCGAGTACATCTTGATGTGCAGCGGGAAGAACTCCTTGGCGAGCCAGTCGCGAAGGTTCTCGGGGACCTCGACGTAAACGCGCTCGGCTAGGCCGCGGACGCGTGTCGTGAGGTCGTCCTCGTGGCCTTCATCGTCCACGAGGATGTCGGGGCGATCGGCGGGCTCTTCGCCCTCGGGATACATGCCAGGCGAACGTGAAGGCAGCGGATCGAAGGGCTCAGCCGCGGGCGGGATCGCCCGCTCGCCCGTCACGAGGCGCGGGTCGAAGCGCCCGAACGCGACGCCGACGAGCCAGGAGACGAGAGCATCTGATCCAACGCCGACGGGCGCTTCCTCCTCACCTTCGTCGTCCTCCTCGACTTTCGACGTATCGGTCGAAGCCCGCTCATACGGCTCATACGAGGTGTCGATGGCGGCGCGATCGTCTGCACCGATCTCGTAGAGGACGAACACTGCTTCGTCGATCTGTTTCTGGATGGACTGCAGCTTCTCTTCAACAGCAGCGCGATCGAGGCTGGCAATCTTCTCGTTCAGCGCGGGAGGCAGAACGAAGGCGTGTGACGTCTCGGTCGTGGTGTCTAGAGATCGCCTAAGCGACCACGCCCGGCGGGCCAGACGTGCAAGGTTGGCGACGTCGCTATTCGACAAGTTCGGAACGGGCGTTTGCTGGATCAACCCAACCTCGTACGACTGCGCTAGTTCCGTACGCGCGAGCTGGAGCCGAACGAAGTAGCCAAATGCTCGAGAGTTCAGGACACCCAACAGTGCAAAGAGCTCCTCGCTTGAGTCATGTTCGACGAACGCTGCAGGTCCCTTTTGGCCGAACACGCAACCTTTGGGTAGGACTCGAACGCTCAAACCATTCGTGCGACAAGGCCAAGTGAGCCCGCGCCGAAAGAAGAAATCGGCGGAGGCTGGTCTGACGAGGGGACGGTGGCTTGTGCCAACGTATCCACCTCGGTACGTTCCGCGCACCTCATCCCAGCCGACTACGGTAGAAACGTCCGCATAGTAGGGTGAGTATGCACCTCCTTTCGCCCATGGCACCCAGTACGCTGTGCCTTCCGGCACTTCGAACCGGAGTCGCGCAAACCGAAAATTGTCACTTAGCTGGTTAGTGATCCTGGCTTTGCGTCCGCTACTTTCAAAAGCAGGAAACTGCGCAAAACTGGCACGAATCGCAGGACTGACCCAGTACGCAAATGGACTCCCCGGAACGCAAGTGAACAATATTGGATCGCAACAGAATACCCTTGTGACCGGTGCACGCCCCCTCGCCGAAGCGACCTCCTTGACGGCGAGCAGAAGCGCTGACGGCTTTTCGTCCAGGGGAGTTTCAAGCACGCGAAAGAAGACGGTCATGTGCGTGCCTCCAAACAGTAAGCGGCCGTCTCGACCATGGCGCTATCGAGTACTCCCGCGCCAAGATCGGCGAACACAGTGGGGGGCGCATGCGCGAGCACGACCTCCTCTCTCCATCTCTCGAAGCTCGAAAGGAAGAAACCCGTCCGCGACGTGATTGCCCCCACGCGTCCCCGACTGGTGAGGAGTTCGATTCCTCGCACAACGAACGCCGCATACGTCTCAGCTTTCGCCGTCGGGTATGCGCCCTCGAACTCCTTCTTTGCACGCATACTGCCCTCACCGAACGGAGGGTTCATCAGCACTACGTCGAACTTCTTCTCAGCGACTTCAAGAAGGGCGACTCCATGCGCCGCGTCATCCGCAAAGAGGCGTCGCCTCGTGTTCGTCGCGCCAGACTCCTCGCGAACGAACCGATCCAGCGCCGCGCGGATGCGCTCCTCCGGCGGCGCGAAGATGTTGCCAGTCTGGCCTCGCTTCGCCTGGCGAGCGACAAGCTGCTCGACGCGCAGGAGGAGCCCCATGTCGCCCGCGAGGTTCAGCGCCTCGACGAGTGCCATGAATACGCGCCCGAGTTCTGCGTCGCCGAGCTTCGCGACGAAATCCTTGGCGATCCGGTCGTCGGCGACGAGCGGCTCTGCGATAACGATGTTCGAGCGACGGATCTGCGCGCGCTCCGTGCGGCCGATGCTGTAGTCGCGGTACGCCTTCTGCGCGCGCATCCACAGCGCGAGCTGCGCGATCTGCGCGCAGCGCGGGTCGATGTCCACGCCGTGGAGGTTGTGCGCGAGGATGAGGCCCGGAATCGCCTTCCGAAGCTCCTCGATCGTCGCATGGTCGTCGTGGAGCGTTCGCCCGGTCGCCTCCGACGGCGTGTTCGAGACGTGGCCATCGTTCCACGCCTCTTCGTAGATCGTCGCGAGCAAGTCGAACGAATAGAGAAGGAAGTGCCCGCTCCCGCACGCCGGATCGAGGATGCGGAGGTCACGAGGATCCTTTTTCGCGCGAAACGGAACGAGCACGGCGCGCTTGCTCGCGTCCGTCTCCTCGACGAGCGCCTTGCGAAGCGCTTGGCAGAGCGCGTCTCGATACGGTTTGGCGAGCTCGCTGCCGAGGCCGCCAGAGTGACGGTCGGCGCGGCACTCCAAGAACAGCGCGGTCCAGAGGTCCGCGGCGCTTCCCTCGACGTGTCCGGTTCTCTCGAATATCTGCTGCATGCAAGCGCCGACGCCTCCGTCATCGTCGCGCGGGGCGCTCCGTCGCTCGCTCGCGTACCCGTCGATGCCGTGCGCGAAGTGAACAGCGTCGTCGAAGTCGAGGTCCTCCGGGATCGCCGCGAAGTCACCGTTCAGCGCGCGCTGTACCCACTCCGGCGCATGCTCGAGCATCGACGGAGCGGCGCGGAACAGCTCGTTCGGCCGCCGGACCATGTACTCACATTTCTGCGCGAGCGCCGTCTGACCGCGACGCATCTCGTACCAGATGCGGCCGAGCGTGTTGTCCGTGAGGAACTGGACGACGTAGCGGGGCGTGAAGAACTGGTTGCGGATGGCCAGCTCTCGGCTGTTGCGCGGCGCCTGGCTCTCCTCGCGCATCTTTCGTCGCTCGTCCTGGCCGTTGAAGAACTGGTAGACCCAGCCGATCGTCTCGTCCTCGCTCCACACGCGAGCGAGCTCGGGAGCGTTCAGGATCTCGAGGAACTGCTCGAAGCTCCCGCGCTTCGGCCAGAGCACGCTCGATGGATCGCGTCGGTCGAAGAGGACCTTCACCTCCGTCGACAGCTCGTCGAAGATCGACTCGATGTACAGCCGGTACCCCGTGCTGTCGGGCAGCAGCGGCAGGCCCGGAGCCATGCCGCAGAACTCACGGTAGCCCGCCGACTGCTCCCCCTTCGTGACGCACTCCTGCACCAGCTCGCGCGCCTCGAGCATCTTGAGCGCGACGAAGCGATTGAGCGTGGTGAAGGCGGCATCGCGCAGGTAGTCGGCGACCGACTCTGCGGCGCCCATCCCGGCTGCGCGCTTGTGCTCGATCGCCGCGACGATGCGCTCGCGCTGGAAAGCCTCGCGGGCACGAAGGTGACCACCAGCCCTCGCAGCCACCGCGCCGCTCTCGTGCACGTCGAACTCGGCCTCGAGTTGCGCGGCGAAGTCCTTCTCGAGGAGCTTTCGTGCTCGCTGGGTGGCGCGTTCGATGGCGTTGCGTGTGTCCTTGTCCATCGCTCAAGTCTCCGGCTGCGCCCCGACGGTTCGATTGGGGCCGGATGCAGTCCCCCCCGCGGCGCGAAGGCCAGGATTGGTGCCGAAACGCGGACTACGCAATCCGCGGCGTAGCTCGAGCACGGCGGAAGCCGCGGGATATCCCGCGGTTTCGCGCGTCGAATTGCGTACCGATTGCGTAGGGATTGCGTAGACCTCAACCAGCATCCGTCGTTCCGTCCTCGGCTGCGCCGGGAAACCACCGAGCCGTCTTCGTGCGGCCCTCAGGGTGTACCGTTCCTTCGCTTCCTTGAACTCGAGGTGCTCTCCCTCCTCGTCCTGAAGAAGGGCCTCGAGCTGCTCGAGGGTCGTGCTCATTGCACGATGACCTTCTTGCCCGCGCCGATGAGGCGCGCGCACTCCTCGCGCACGCCGTCGAGTGCTGCCTCGAGCTGCTCTTCGGTCTCGATGCCGCCCGCGAAGTAGCTGCCAACACTGATGGTGACGACGCGCTCGCCGTCGATGATGCGCCGAAGCTCCGCGATGGCCGCGCGCAGCCGCCCATCGCATGCGTCTCGGTCGGCGCGAAGTTGCGGGATCGGCACACGCTCGGCATCGCGCCTCTGTCGGCGCTCGAAGGGCTCCGCGAGGCGGTGCTGCTGCGCCTCGTCGATCTCGGCCCATCCCGGGGTTTTCACGAGCTCGTCGAGTGCCTTCGTGTACGCCGCGACGCGCGCCTCGAGCGCTTCGCTGTACCGCCGGGCGTACTCGGTCTCGATGGCCTTCGTATGCTGCTCGATGGACGGGAGTTCCTTGAAGAACGTCTCGCGTGCGAGCAGATCCTCGAGCGACGACGCCCGCGTGCGCAGCTCGTCAGGGATGTCGGACTCCTGGCTCACAAAGCTCCACAGCTCGGCCCTCGCCTTGCGCGCGCGCTCGAGGTCGTGAAGACGTGGCTCGGAGAGCACCTGTTCGAGCTCGACGGCACGCTTGATGGCGTCCTTCAGGCTTCGGTGAGCCGCCGAGAACTCTTGAATCGCCGCGCAGTCGCGCCTCGAGCGAATACTGCGAATCGCATCACCAGCGGCCTGGAGCACGTCGGCGCCAGGAAGGCTGCGGGAACGCAGAATGAGGAGCGTGTCTTGGACGCGCTGCTCCTCGCGGCTCAATGCATCCCGGATGAGTGCGGCCACGACACTCTCCTGGAGCTCCTTCGCTTCGATTCCGAACACCTCCTTGGCGTGTTCCGCCCCTTGAAGGATCGCCGCGAAGTCACACCCCCCCGAGCGCGGCCGGAACGACGCCTGTCGAAACAGGTTGTTGTTCGAGAAGGTCTCGCGCGCCTCTACGCCGGTGGTGGTGTCGAGCGTCTGGCCTTTGCTCGTCGCCTCGATCTTACCGGCGCGCAGCAGCGAGAGGACGAGGAGGCGGACGACCTCGAACTCCCACCCGAACGGCTCCTTCGCGAACTCGTCGGTGAGGTAGCGACCGCTGGCGGTGTCGCCGTAGTTGGCGCGCTCCTCGATGCGATCGAGGACTTCCTTCAGCGGGCCGCTCTCGGTGCGGAAGACGGTCTTGCCCTTCTCGTCGCGGAGCAGGCCGATGCTTCCGAACACACTCGGCAGCCCCTGGAGGTTTTCGGCGGTGAAGAGGGCGTCGGTGCCCTTCTTCACGTCGGTCGCTTTGGCCGCGGCTTCCTTGAACCGGTCAAAGACCTCGGGCAGGACCTGGCCGAGCACCTCGGCGGCAGTCTTGCCGACGTCGACAGCGCGATCATTCGGGCTCCGGTCGTTGCCGCGGAAGTAGATTCGACCCGAGAGGCACGCGGCACGCAGCAGGCGGCGCAGCTCGTCGCTGTGGCGCCGGAGGCGGACACGCTCCTCGGCGATGAGCGCCGGCGTGTCTTCGCCTTTGGTCTCGCGCTCCTTGCGCGCGAGCATCTCCTTCGAGCGGAATAGCTCGACGGTCTCGCGATCGATAGAGTCGGTCAGCGCGATCGCCCAGAAGACGTGCTTGCGCTCCTGCTGACTCCGCGTACGCAGCTCGCTCGCGAGGGCGTCGAAGTCCTTTCCGTCCTCGGCGAGGTGGACCTGGAACATCATGTCGCCGCTCGTCACCTCACGGCCGTGGATTGCGAGGCCAGCCTTGAAGGTCTTGGTGTCGAACAGCGTATGCGACGGCTGCGGCTGCCAGAACGCCGACAGCACCTCGGAGTAGAGGCGGTGCGAGTCGCCGGGCTTCGGATTGATGCCGTTGCGAAGGCGCTCCCAGTCGTCCTCGGCGGGCGTCGGGATGCGATAGCCGTCGTCGCCACGGCGAACCTTGTGGGCCGTCTCGAGCTCGCGGAGGGCCTCCTTCACCGAGGCGAGCTGCGAGTCGCCAGAGACGCTCGGGTGGAGCGCCGCCGCGATGTTTTCGGCACTGCGGTGCACGCTCTTCACGTACTGGAGCAGGCAGATCACCTTTGCCACGGACTGCGCGAGCGGGTGGGTCAGCTCCTTGGAGATCGCGGAGATCTTGGCTCGGACCTCCGAGCCGATGTTTCCCTCGACGAGGTCGTAGACCTGGTCAAGGCGAACAAGATCCCCGAGCTCGCCGTCGGCGAGATTCACCGCGGGGTTGATGAGCAGCTGCTGCGCGAGCTTGATGATCGTGCGGTTCGCCCCGCCGACGTGCTTGCTCGCGCCGCCCTGGGTGCGCAGGCCCGAGACGATCTGGATGATGAGGTCGATCTGGTAGGGGAGCAGCGGATAGAGGTCGATGAAGCTCTCGCGCGAAAGCTCGGGGAGCTTGATGTCGGCGGTGAGACGCGTGTGCTCCGTAAGGCGGCCACGGTGCTCGTCGAACAGCTTGGCGAGCGCGGTCTCCGCGGCGGCGTTCTTCGACAGCACGCGGCGGCTCGTGACCTCGGAGATATCCGATGGCTCCAGATGGACCTGGAGCGGGAAGCGGTCCATCAAGCGCGCGAGCTCGATCTTCTTGTCGTCGAGACCGGAGACGAGCTCGCCGAGCTTCTCCTGCGAGGTGACGACGACCCAGTGCTTGCCGCGTCCCTTTACGCCGAGGCTCTGCACGATGGCTTGCAGGTCGAGCATCTTCTGGACGTCGCGCGCGACGAACTGGCCGACCTCGTCCACCACGAAGATCAACGAGTGGCCGGACTTCCGTCGCTTCATCAGCTCCGAGGCGCGTTCAGCGAGCTTCCCCGGCGTGATGTCGGCCTTGTTCTTGACCGCCTTCACCCACGAGTCCGCCATCGGGTACGTGTCGGGCTCAAGACTGTGAAGCACCTTGCTCGCCTCGCTCAGCGCGAAGGCAACCTTCCCCTTCTCCGCAGACCACTCCTTCTTGAAGAGGCGCCGGTACTCGTCTTCGAAGCGAGTGAGCTGCCCGCGCTCCTCTAGGCCGATCTCGAGCTCCGAGAGGTCGAGATCCTTCGCGTAGCCGAGGCTCTGGAGGAAGAGCCCGTACATGATCTCGGTAAGCGTCTGGTTGCCACTCCGGATGCCGCGGTCCGTCGAGACGTCGAAGATGACCGCGTGGGTCGGGATCTGCTCGTTGATGGCTCTGAGCAGGACCTGGAGCTTCTTGTCGCCCGCCCGCTCGGCGAAGCGCTCGGCGGCGGACTCGCCCGCGACCGTGCGGTTCCCGATCGACAGGCCAAGCATCTTCGCGAAGCTCGATTTACCGGAGCCGAAGAAGCCCGAGACCCAGATGGCGATGCCCTCGTGCGGTTTGTTCGGTGTCTCCCGGTACGCGTCGAAGATGCCAGTGTAGTGCGTCCGGATCGCGTCCGTGACGACATACTCTTCGATCTCGTTGCGAATGACCTCTTCGTCGGTCTGGTCGACCTTGATGACCTCCTCGATCCGGCGGTCGATCCTGTTCGCAAAGAGCGTCTTGATGGGCGTCGTCATCGTCGATTGTCCTCAGAAGATCTTCGGGCGGTAGTTGTGTTCCGCGTCGAGCACGCCCATGAAGCGGAGGCCCGCCGCTCCGTCGAGGTCGCCGGGGTAAAAGAGCACGGTCGGAACGTGGACGCGGCCCTTGAGCTGCTCGAGTAGCGAGAAGGTGCGGTAGACAGGGAAGAGCGCGCCCGTCCGCATGATGAAGACGACGTCCGTGAGCGGATCGGCTTCGGGCGGCATCTGGGCTGCGACGATGTCGACGAGCGGCTCGTACTCGGACAGGACGGCGTGCACCGTCTCGATCACCGCCTCGACGCCTTGTTCTCGCTCGATTTCGAACCACTGCTCGAGCGGACGAACCGAGCCCATCGCGAAGTCGAGGCACTCTGCGAGCGAGATTCGTCGGACCTGCTTCCCGCGCTGAGTCAGTCGCGTCTCGAGCATCGTGACGTGCGTTCGCAGTTCGAACTCGTCTTCCGGATCGTAGCGGAAGAGCGCATAGGGCATATCGTGATATGCGCTGATCTTCTGGCGTGGATCCGGCAGCGCGAGGACGGGCTCGAGACTCTGCTTAATCCGATGTTCGAGGTCGCTCATGCAACCATCCTCTCGGCATACTCACGCGAGCTCGCGCACGGAAGCGAGAGCTGAACGAGACTCCCAGCGACCTGATATTCGAGCTTCCGGAACTGGTGAAGGCGCAGGAGCTCGTGTTCGACGTCCGCGGGCCGCATCAGAAACAGGCGCCAGTCGGGTGAGGTGACTACCTTGGCCGGACTCTGCTTCTCGTCGCGCATCGCGTGGAGCAGGTAGAGAAGGCTTCGCTCGGGCAGGTGATAGGTCGCGAACTCCTTGACGATGCTTCCCCGCAGAAGACCGAAGTCCACGGCTATCTTGAGCAGGCCACCCGCGACACGCTTCGTCGTCTCCTCGGACCAGGCATGCTCCACCGTCGCGCCACGCTCGGCGATATCGCCGAGGTATCCCTCGACATCTGTCGGCCGGATCCGGAACGTGCCTGCGTCGTAGGCGGCAAACAGCCAGTTCTGCAAGAAGTCACGCACCAGAAACTCGTCGCGTGTGATGTGCCAGAGAAGCAGGGGCCTCCATTCGTCGATGCTGAGCCCGTGCTTCGCGAGCATGACGAGCGGCCGATCGCGCCCCGCCGGCTCGAACCGGCGGTTGAGGACCTTGGCGACGTCGCGAAGCCAAGTAGCGCTCCCGGCACCGATGAAGTTCTCCGTACGGAGGCGATCGAGGTTCTCTTGCTTCGAGCGATCGAGATCCCAGGCCGCAAAGACCGCGTAGGTTTCGTCGATCATTGCTCCCTTGATGACGGTGAACGATGAAGCGACGTTGGCGCGAGTCGCTGACCTCACGTCTCTCCTCGCCTGGCGTACGGGACGGCGAGCGCGGTCGGCTCGCCTCGAGCGAAGCCAAGACCCAGCAACGCAATGTCCGCGTCTGTGCCGCCGTAGACGCCGGGTAGCGGGACCGCACGGCCTTCCGCCGACCGCCGCAGCTTCGAATACGCATCCAGGTCGCGATCCGTCACCAGCTCGAACGCGCGCAGAATGGCGGTGAGGTCATCGCCCCGGAGGGCCTCGATCCTCTCGAAGAAGGCCGCCCACTCGCCCGCGTTGTCGAGCCAGTGTTCCCAGCAGGCGTCGAATTCCTCTTCCGTCGCTTCGGGGAGACGCCACAACGTCACGCTACCGGGCGGGTCGAACACCTCGGCACATCGCTGCGCCGCGACGGCAAACACGGACCGAGCCTGCGCGAAGCGGTGGGTCCGCGGAAACCCTCGTTTGAGGGCGGCGGCGCCGAGGCGTCCGAGCTGGCCTCTCGAGTTCCACCACTTCGCGAGGTCCATCTCGCCGAAGCGCCCAACGACAAGCCTGAGCTTGAGCAGCCGATCTAGATCCAGGCTCATGGACATTCGGTGCGCATCATCGCGCGATCTTTCGTCGGAGTCATGCCGGAAACAGATGATCGTTCACGATGAACGCCGCTCACGCTGCTCCGTCATCGACAGAGTACAGCTCGAGAAACTTCTTCGCGGTCTTCCCAACGTAGGTCGTCAACGCCTTGTTGAATCCCGCCCCGACGATCACGCCGATGCCGAAGGGAATCGCCTTCTCGAGCGCCTTCCTCGTGAAGACGATGCCGAGCTTCTTGAACAGCTCCTTGATCGCTTGGAGCGTCGCGCCCCGGAGATACTGCTGGAGCATCTTCACGCCGGCTTTGCTTCCGATTTTGACCGCAGCCTCCCCGCCGGCCTTCTCGATCGCTGCTCCAGCCGCGAGGAGAAACGCGAGATGCCCTGCATCCTCTGCCGTCGGCGTGCACTCGTAGAGCTGCACCAGTACCATGCACATGTCGACCTGTAGCTTCATGCATGCGGCCGTGTCTGCGAGCGCACCTCCCGTGACCGCGATCGCCGTTCCGAGCCCAGGTATCACGCCGGCCAGGCCGGCCGCGCCGCCGACGGCAGCGGCGAGGTTGGAGTAGCGTGCGATGATCTCGTCGGCCGCCCTTGCGCGGGCTTCCTTCGACGTGGCTCCTGCTTTCGAGCGTCGCTCGCGGGCGACGTACTTCTCGGCAACTGCGCGCGCGTCGTCGACGGATATGGAGATCTTCTGAACGACTTCGAGAAGCTTGCTGCCGTCTACCTTCGCATCCTTCTTCGGCTCTTTCATCCTTCTTCCCTCGCTACGACTTCGCCCACGCTGCCAATCGCTCGTGAAGACCCGACGCGCGTACAACTGGCTGCTCCGCTGCCGTTGCGATGACATGCCCGTCACCGAACACTTTTACGGTCCTGCGTGCCCGCGTGACCGCCGTGTAGAGCAGCTCGCGCGTGAGGAGCGCGGACGCTTCACCAGGCAGGACCACCGCGACGTCGTTGAACTCCGACCCCTGCGCCTTGTGCACGGTCATCGCGAACACCGTCTCGTGCGCCGGCAGCCGCGAGGGCGCCAGCTTCCGCGCCGTGCCCTCCGGCGTGAAGAACCACACCCGCGCGGCGTCGGCATCCTCCGCATCCGGCAGCACCAGCCCGACGTCGCCGTTGAACAGCCCGACCTGGTAGTCGTTCTCCCGCACCATCACGGGCCTTCGCGCGTACCACGGCCCGATCGCCTGCAGCATTCCCTCCCCCGCGAGCGTCTCCGCGATGAGCGCGTTGAGCGTCTCCACGCCATGCGGCCCACGCCGGTGCGCCGCGAGCACGCGGAAGCGCCCGAACGCGTCGAAGCACGCCCGTGGCTCCTTCGCGCGGAGGTACGGTCCGTACCCCGCCACCACGCACGCCCGGAGCGCGTCGCCGAGCCCGTCCTCGCCCGGCGGACTCAGAAAGTGCTTCACGTCCTCGTGCCCCGCCGCGAGCACCGCGAGCACGCCTTCCGCGTCGCCGTCGTTGATCGCCTGCGCAAGCGCCGCGATTCCACTGCCCTCCGGATACCGGTAGTTGCGCCGGAGCTGCACCACGCAGTCTCCGATGCTCGCCTCACCGTCGCTCGCGCCATTCCTCGCGACGGCCAGCTCGTCGCCCGTCAGCTTGCCGACGTGCGCCGCGAACGCCCGCGAGAACGCTGGCGCCCGCGCTGGCCCGCAGAGATCGCCGAGGATTGCGCCCGCCTCCACCGACGCGAGCTGGTTCCGATCGCCGAGCAGGATGAGCCGCGCATGCGGCGGCAGCGCATCGACGAGGCGCGCCATCAGCGCGAGGTCGACCATCGACGCTTCGTCCACGAGCAGCACGTCCGTCGGGAGCGGGTTGTCGGCATGGTGCTGGAAGCGGTTCAGCGTCCCGGCGATCGGCTTCAGCGCGCGATGGATCGTCGATGTCTCGTCGGGCACGATCGCCCGAATCCGCTCCTCCACGTCGAGCTTCGCGCGCTGCTCGAGGATCGCCTCCCGCAGCCGCGCCGCCGCCTTGCCCGTCGGCGCGACGAGCGTGACGTGAAGCTTCTTCCGACCGGCGAGGAGCGCTTGCTCGGCGAGGAGCGCGAGGATCTTCACGACCGTCGTCGTCTTGCCGGTCCCCGGTCCGCCCGAGATGATGCAGAACCGGCGCGCGACCGCCACGAGCGCCGCGAGCCGCTGGTGATCGAGCTCGGCCTTCGCGAGGCCCTTCCGCGGGAAGAGCCGATCGAGGCTCGACCGCAGCGCCTTGCCGTCGAGCGTCGTATCGAGATGCGCGATCCGCTGCGCGAGCTGCTCCGCGAGCCGCGTCTCGTAGCGGAAGTACCGCCGCAGGTAGAGGCGCTCGCCGTCGAGGACGAGCGGCGTCGCGTCCGACGCGCCGCCGACGACCCGCGACGCCTGCAGCGCAGCGAGCCATTCGTCGAGCGCCGGGAGCGGGAGCGCCAGCGG
>JAEXCN010000012.1 GCA_023402175.1 Pseudomonadota bacterium
CCGTCGTGTCCGGCGGCGGCTCGCTGCCCGGAGGCGGCGTCGGATCCGGAGGCGGCCCGGGCTCGTCGGGCCCCGGCGGCTCGTCGGGCTCGGGATCCGGCGCGGGCGGCGGCGGCGTGCGCGACCCCGCATCGGTCCGCGGCGGGGCAGGCTCGGCGTCTTCGGTATCGGTGTCGGTATCGGGCTCGAGATCGATCGGCCCTGCATCGCCGTTCGTCAGCTCGCGGAACCAAGGCGTCTGCATCGCCGCGGCGGGGATCGTCAGCTCGACGTGGAGATGATCGTCGTGCGGGTGCGGGCCCGTGTACGCCTTGTCGCCCTTGCCGTTCGCTTGCCAGACCGTGCGGTCCCAGATCACGAGCTGGACGCCGATCTTCTCTGCGTTCATCACGAGCCAGTTCGCGACGGCGTCGCCTTTCCCGTTGTCCGCGCTCCCTCCGGCCTTCGGGATGAAGACGTCGAGCGCGCGGCCGGTGCCGTGGACGCTCATCATCGTGCGGTTCGCCGTGTTCTGTCGGCACGCATATCCGCCGACGGACGAGATCGCGCTGAACTGGTCTTGCAGGTAGTCGCCGAGCCGATCGGCGCCGGTCTTCAGCTTTCCCGAGCACGCGCGCGCGTTCCAGCCCGGCGCTCCGTCGTAATGGAGATTCGCCCGCACGCCGGCGGTGGCGACGCCGTCCGGGAGCTTCCATCGACCGCTGACCGCGATCGCGTCCGAGCTCGCTTCCTGGTCCTCGCCCGGGAGCGCCGAGCACGCCGCGATGAGACCGACGCCGACGAGCGAAGAAGCGAGACGTAGGCGACTCACAGCGCCTGTGGGTGCATGTGGTGTGCCGGCTCGGCTACACGGACGACCGCCGAATTCCATCGTGTTTCTGGTGCGATCAGGCACGTTTTCCGCGCCGCGTGGATCGCGCTCGACCGGGGCTTGGTCCGTTGACGCCCCTGCAATCACCTGGGCAAAGTCCGTCCGCAATGGACACGATCCCCCGTCCCATCAACCGCGTCGCCGAAGATCTGGGCCTCGGTCCGGACGACTACCTGCCTTACGGCCGCGGGAAGGCGAAGCTCGATCTCGGGCTCCTCGATCGGCCAGCGCGGGGGAAGGGGCGCCTCGTCCTCGTGACCGCGATCAACCCGACGCCCGCGGGTGAAGGCAAGACGACGACGTCGATCGCGCTCGCGATGGGGATGCGACGCATCGGCAAGAACGCGGTGCTCGCGCTCCGCGAGCCGTCGCTCGGCCCCGTGTTCGGCGTGAAGGGCGGCGGCACCGGCGGAGGCAAAGCCTCGCTCGTTCCGGCGGATGACATCAATCTGCACTTCACCGGCGACATCCACGCGATCACGACGGCGCACAACCTGCTGTCGGCGCTCGTCGACAACTCGGCGTACTTCGGTGAAGCGATCGGGGAAAAGGGGCAGATCGACTCGCGCCAGATCACCTGGGGACGCGCGCTCGACATGAACGACCGCTTCCTCCGACGCTGCATCGTCGGCCTCGGCGGCAAAGCGCACGGGATCCCGCGCGAGGAGCGCTTCGACATCACGGCCGCGAGTGAGGTGATGGCAATCCTCGCGCTCGCGTCGAGCTACGAGGACCTCGAGCAGCGCCTCTCACGCATCGTCATCGCGCACACGTTCCAGGGCAAACCCGTCACCGCCGGCGACATCGGCGCGGCCAGCGCGATGACCGCCGTGCTGCGTGACGCGCTCCAGCCGAACCTCGTCCAGACGGAGGAGGGCGGGCCTGCGCTCGTGCACTGTGGTCCGTTCGGGAACATCGCCCACGGCTGCAACAGTGTGCTCGCGACGCGTCTCGCGATGGCGCTCGGCGATTACGCGATCACCGAGGCAGGCTTCGGCTTCGATCTCGGCGGCGAGAAGTTCCTCGACATCAAGTGCCGCCAGGCGAACATCTGGCCGCGCGCAGTCGTCCTCGTCGCGACGCTCCGCGCCCTCAAGATGCACGGCGGCGCTCCCGTGAAGACGTGCGGCGAGCCCGACGCCGAACGCTTGAAGAAAGGCATCGAGCATCTCGAGAAGCATCTCGAGACGGCGAAGGCGTATGGGCTCGCGCCCATCGTTGCGATCAACGTGTTCCCGAACGACACCGCCGAGGAGATCGCGCTCGTCGAGAAGGCCGTCGGCGCGCTCGGCGCACGCCTCGCCAGGTCCGAGGGGTTCTCGAAGGGCGGCGAAGGCGCGATCGAGCTCGCGCACACCGTAGCGGAGGTCGTCGACGCGACCGATGCCGATCCGCCGAAGCCGAAGTACGTCTACGAGCTCACCGATTCGCCGCAGGAGAAGATCCGGAAGATCGCGCGCACGGTCTACGGAGCGAAGGACGTCGTGTTCACGGCGTCTGCCGAGAAGAGCATCGAGCGTTTCCGTGAGCTCGGTGGCACAGAGCTTCCGGTGTGCATGGCGAAGACGCAGCTCTCGCTCACCGACGATCCTTCGATCCCCGGGCGTCCGCGCGACTTCACGATCACCGTTCGCGAGGTGCGCCTCTCCGCGGGCGCCGGCTTCCTCGTCGCCCTCACGGGCGAGATGATGACGATGCCCGGCCTGCCGAAGGTCCCCGCGTCGCGCGGGATCAAGCTGCTGCCCGACGGGAAGATCAAAGGCCTGATGCAGAACGATTGAGCGGCGTCGCTCGATCGGACGACGTACCGACGAGCCGCGCTGCGCCCGGGGTGTATCAGGGGTGTATCGCCTGATGCATCGGACCGCGGGGCCGTTACAGCCCGCGAAATACCGAGAGATCCGCGTCATCGTCCCTGGTCCCGTCCTTGCGATGGAGGCTGTCGTCGCCGCGCTGGCGACCCCTTCGGAAAGGTCGAGATGGTGGCACGCGTCGAATACGATCTCGTGGACAACGTCGTCCGCGCGATGAACAGCGCTCCGGCAGACGCCTACTGGGCGCGCCGGCTGCTCGATCTCGTGCGCGACCCCGTCATGGCGATGCAGCTGCGCTCGCAGATCGTCATCGCCGTGCAGCGCTGGGTGGCTCACGATCCGTCGTTCTTCGTGCACGAGCGTTATCTGTCGGAGCAGCTCGCGGTGTGGGCATGGCCGAAGGAGGTGCTCGAGGAGCTCGACGCGAAGCTGTGCCTCGACGACGCCTCGCTCACGCACCTCGTCATGGGGCGCCTCTGGCTCGAAGCGCGACGCTCACCCGACGAGATGCCGGAGCTCTACGCGCGCGCGGCCCGTCACCTTCGCGAGGTGGAGCCGCGCCTGCAGATCGGGGCCTGGCACGAAGCGATGTGCGAAGCACTCGGCGCCTCCGATCCGGACGAGCTCGCTCACCGCGCACGCGCGATCCTCGAATCCGTCGCGGAGTCCGCGCGCGATCGCGCGCTCCTCGCGATCCTTCGCGGCGCCGCCCGCGGCGGCAACTGGGCGCTCTACGACGAGCACCGCCGTGCGTACGACGCCTTCGACGCCGACGGCGTCACGCGCATGAACAGCGAGCTCGCCCGCCTCGACGGCGAGCGCGCCGAGCAGAGCCTGGTCCGGTCGTCCGTCCTGCCGTCGTTCTCGCGCCACCGCTCCGCGATCACGCCCCGCGTCGAACCTCCGATGAGCATCTGCGAAGCCGCGACGGTGCGCCCGCCGTCACGCCCGCGCTGAGCGTCGGGCGGCGCCCGCGTTCTCGCGATTTCAACAGGAAGGGCGGAAGGGCGGAAGGACGGGGGATTGAGATGGGGTACGAGCCCAACGCGCTAGCGCTCGTGGAATGGCTCGTATGCGAAATGGACCGGATCGCCGAAGCACCGAGGCGAGGAGCAAGAACAGAAAATCCTTCCGACCTTCCGACCTTCCTGTTTCTCTCCGAGCAGCGCCGACCGTCAGCGATCGCGCCGCGCAACATCCATCGAGCGCTGGCCGACGCGTTCGTCCGGTGCGGCGGCGCCGCGCCCTCGGTCTATTCGCCTGTGGCAGCCGGAGAGGGCGGGCTGATGCTCGGGAGCGGCGTCGCCAGGACGTCGTCCGACGCAGGCAGCGTGATCGTGAACTTCGTCCCCGAGCCCTGCTGCGATTGGACCTGGATGCTGCCGCCCGCGCGCTGGACGATGCTCTGGCTGATCGCGAGGCCGAGGCCCGTGCCCTGCTCCTTCGTCGTGAAGAACGGGATGAACAGGTTCTTCAGCACCTTCTGGCTGATGCCTGGGCCCGTGTCCGCGACGCTGATCTCGACGACCTCGGCATCATCTGGCGGCAGGCGCCCCGAATTGCCGCTCGGAGGCGACGTGACCCATGCCGTGCGCTGGGCGCGGCGGGTGCTCGTCGTGATCGTCACGCAGCCGCGCCCGTTCATCGCCTGGATCGCGTTCTGGACGAGGTTCATCAGGACCTGTCGCAGCTTCTCCGGATCGATGCTCGCGCGAGGCAACTCGTCGACGAGCTCGAGACGGAGCACGACGTCGCGTTCGCCGCTCGCGCCTCGCGGCAGCTTCGCGAGCTCGGTGCCGGGACTCTCGGTGACCACGAGCCTGACGTCGTCGGTCTTCTGGCTGCTCAGGATCTGAACGCTGCGTCGAACGGCGCCGTTGATGTCGAGCGGAACGGGGTTGCCTGCGTGCGGCCGCGCGTAGTCGAGGAAGCTTCCGACGACGCGATTCAGGCGATCGGTCTCCTCGAGGATGATCCCGAGGAACTCCTTCATCGTCGGGTCGGGATCGGGCGAGCCCTCGGTCACTTCCTCGAGGAGCTGCGCTGCGCCCTTGATCGCGCCGAGCGGGTTTTTGACCTCGTGCGCGAGGCCCGCCGCCATCGAGCCGAGGGCCGCGAGGCGATCGCGCTCCTTCATCCGATCGTAGAGTCGGCTGTTCGCGAACGCGACGCCCATCTGCGCTGCAATGGTCTCGAGCAGCGCGATCTCCTCCGGCGTGAACGCGTCCTTCACACGATCGTCGGCGACGCAGAGAAGCCCGACGAGCTCCTCGCTGTCGCCACGCACCGCGAGGACGACCGAGCTCTTGAGCGTCCCGAGCGCTTCCGCCGCCGTGAGCAGCGGCGCCATCGTCTCACGGGCGCCTGGCGCGGCCTCGGCTTCGCGTGCGAGCTCTTCGAGCGACATCGACAGGCCGAGCCGCTCGAGCATCGGACGCATCGCGAGTGACTCGAGCCGGTTCGGCGGCGCGGCGCCGATCGCCCCGACGAGATCGAAGCCGTTGCCGTCCTGGTCCTGCAGGTACACCGCCACCGTGGTCACGCGGCGTGAGCGCTCGAGCCCGGCGATGACGACCTCGATCATCTCCTCGGTCTCGAGCGTGTGCGCGAGGCGCCGCCGCAGCTCGACGACGCTGGACTCGAGGTCGTACCGCTCACGGAAGAAGAACCGGTTGATGCGCGTCTCGAACTCGTGCTCGAGCGGCTCGAAGAGCACGAGGAAGACGATCGCCGCGAGCACCGCGTTCAGGTACATCGCGCCGAACCGGCCGATGTACGTGATGAACACGTAGAAGATCCCCGCGAGCGCGAACGCGAGCGCGGTCGAGACCAACAGGCGCCCGGAGAGCTCGTACAGGTCGGCGAGGCGCGGACGCGTGAGCGACTCCGCGAGCACGAAGAGGAAGACGACCGCGAGGACGGCGCCGATCGGCGGTAGGTTCACGCCGAGGAACGCAACGAAGTCGGCGAGCGTGAACGTCATCGCGAGCGCACCGACCGCCGCGAGGAAGCGGATTCGATCGCGAATGGCGCGCGACGGGCTCTTCTCACCGCGCCGCCAGAGCGACGTCAGCGCGGCGGCGAGGAGCCCGAAGACGTAGAGGTACACGCCGCCGAGCGCGAGAGCCTTGAGCGCCGCTCCTGCGCGCTCGAACGGCGAGAGCGCCACGGCCAGCATCGGGATGCCGAGCGCGGCGGCGATCTTCGGAAGCCGCGCGCCCGCGGCGCTCGGTGTCTCGAGCGGCGTGATCGAGTGGAAGAGATGAACCGCGAACTGCGGGAGCAGGACGGTGAGGACCGCGGTGGCGCGATCGAACCGGGAGCGCGCCGGGTCCTCGAGCAGCCCCGCGAGCGACTGGCTGACGTACCAGAACGCAACGCACGTCGAGAACGACGCGAACAGCCAGTGCGCCATGCGCCGGCCGCGAAGGAGCATCGACAGCGCGATCGCGAAGGCGATGACGCCGCAGAAGAGCGTGGTTCGAGCGCGGAGGTCCTCCACGCCCGGAGCCTAGCGTCGATGGCCCTTCGGATCACGCGAACGAAAAAGCGGCTTCGGAGCCGTCGTCGGATCCATGACCCGATCGTCAGCTGCGAAGCCGCTCTCTTGCCGGCGGGGCCGGCGCAACGTCACTTGCCGTTCTTCGTACCGCCGCTGCTGCCTTCGCCGCCGCTGCTGCTGGTGCTGCCGCCGCTGCTGCTGGTGCTGCCGTTGCTGCCGCCGCTGCTGCTCGACCACGGATCGGGGAGAGGACCCATCTGCCACGGATCAGGCAGCGGTCCGCAGCCCGGGCAGATTCCGTTGTCCGGCGTCTTCGACCCTCGCCTGTTGTGCTTGATGACCGAAGGATCGCCGGCGCTGATCTGCTCGTCGGCGGTCGTGCCGATGCCGCCGACCTGCGCGCCGTCACTGTCCGACCCGACCTGGTCGTCATCGCCGTTCGTGGATTGCTCGACGGCGCAGCCCACGGCGAGCAGCGCGGCGAGGAGCGAAACAGCGCCCAGTCGACCAATGATGAAGCGATTCATGAGTTACCCTCAGAAGAGGCCGCTGACAAACTGTACTGTTTCACGAGCTGCGAGAGACGCGGGCGCTTCATTCCGAGAAGCGCTGCTGCTCGTGTGATGTTCCCCTTGGTCTCCGCCAGGGCGCGCGCGATGCAGTCGCGCTCGATCTGGCGCTTGATGTCGGACAGCGAGACCGCGCCCTGGCGGACCTGCGCGTAGGCGACCGCCGTGGCGTTCGCCTCGTCCTCCGGAAGGACGCCGTCGCCGTCCTCGTCGTCGCCGTCGCCCGTCAGGCTCGCGCCGCTCATGCTCGACGGCGGCAGGACGTTGACGGAGCTCGGACCCTGCGCGACGGAGCGCAGCGAGATCGGCGACTGCGAGGTCGGACCAGCCTGGGCGATGGCGCGGAGGTCGTCCACGTTGTCGATGATGTCGGCAGCGGTGATGACGTTGCCCTCGGCGAACAGCGAGACGGCGCGAAGCACGTTCTCGAGCTCGCGGATGTTGCCCGGCCAGCGGTGGCGACAGAGGAGATCGATCGCATCGCTCGAGAGCTGCTTCGGCTGCTCGCCGCGTTCGACCGCGATGCGGCCGAGGAGGTGGTCGGCGATCTTCGGCAGATCGCCGAGGCGAGCGCGGAGCGTGGGCACCTCGAGCGTGATGCCGCGGAGGCGGTAGTAGAGGTCCTCGCGGAACTCGCCGCGTTCGACCATCGCGCGGAGATCACGGTGGGTCGCGCAGATGACGCGCACGTTGGCGCGGATGGGCGCCGTGCCGCCGACGCGCTCGAACGTCTTCTCCTGCAGGACGCGGAGGAGGGCCACCTGCGTGCGCGGGGAGATGTCGCCGATCTCGTCGAGGAAGAGCGTTCCGCCTTCGGCCATCTCGAACCGACCGCGGCGTCGTGCGGAGGCGCCGGTGAACGCGCCTTTTTCGTGGCCGAAGAGCTCGGACAGGAGGAGCGTCTCGACGAGCGCTGCGCAGTTGACGCTGATCAGCGGGCCGCTCGCGCGGTCGCTCGCGCGGTGGAGCGCTTCGGCGACGAGCTCCTTGCCCGTGCCGCTCTCGCCGCGGATGAGGACCGTGCTGTTCGACTTCGCGACCTTGCGGATCGCGACGGTCAGGCTTCGGATTGCCGGATCGTCGCCGACCATCTCCCGTGCGGAGGTCGCGTCGGGGCGGCTGACGACGCGCTGCGTGCGCGGGGCCTCGTCCTCGACGTCGCTGTCGTGGGCGAGCGAGGACTGGAGGCGTGAGAGCGCGACGGTCTCGGGCTTCGCGAGGAATGCGGCGCGGATCTCGGGCGGAAGGCCGCCGGCCACCTGATCGCGGACCGCGATGGCGCGGCAGCAGTGGGCCTGCGCAGCGAGCGTGTCGCCGGCATCCCGATGGAGCATTGCGAGGAGCGTGTGGACCTCGGAGAGGAGATCTTCCTCGCCCGAAGCGCGCGCGACCTGGAGGGCCTCGTTGGCCGACTCGAGCGCGGGCTGTCCCATCGCACGCAGGTGTACCGCGCGGATGATGGCAACTTCGGCACGAGCGCGTGGACTCTTCGCGATGCTCTCGGCGTGAGCGAGGGCCTGCGCCGCGCGGACGAGGTCACCGTCCTCGAGGGCGACGCGCGTCGAAACGAGGTAAGCGGACTCGAGGCAGTCGCGGTCGCCCGACGCCTGCGCGTCGATGAGCGAGCTCTCGATCTCGCGGCGCGCGAGCTCCGTGTTGCGGCGCGCGAGCGCGATCTGCGCCGCGACCCACTTGAAGAGAGCCGCGCAGCGCGGCGGAGCGCTTCCCGAAAGGAGCTTCTTGCCGAACGCGATCGCGTGCTCGGCGTGGTCGACGAGCCCGAGGCGAAGCCGCAGATCGGCGAGGTTCGCGATCGTGAGCGCCGTCGCGAGACGCCCGCGGAGCGCCTGCGGGAAGCGGACCGTCTGCTCCCAGTACTGGAGCGCCGCGCCGTAGTCGTGCTGGCGGTACGCGACGAGACCGAGGTTCGAGAGCGCGTACGCGCGGGCGCGCTCCTCCTCGAAGCGGGTGCCGTCCTCGAGGACGCGATCGAGCAGCGTGCGCGCCTCGTCGAGACGACCCTTCGAGAGCAGGGCGATCGCGCGGTTCAGGCGCGCGCGGAGCTCGGCGGTGGTCTCGCCTGCCGCGGACGCTGTGATCGCGTCTTCGGCGAAGTGCTCGTCCGCGAGGTCCCACGAGCCACGCGCGAGGAGGATCTTTCCGAGCGTTCCGCGAGCTGCGAGACGCGTCGCCGTGGTCGTCGCGAGCTCGACGGCGCGCAACGCATACGTCCCGGCCTGTCCCAGCTCGCCAGCGAGGTAGCTCACCTCGGCACGCTCCGCCGCGACGCGCGCAGACAGCTCCGCATCCGCGCCCTGAGCGTTCGTTTCGGCCTTGGCGAGGCAGACGCGTGCAGCGACGAGATCACCGAGCTGCATGAGCGCGCGGCCCATGAGCAGGCTGATCATCGGCTCGTTCGGGTCGAGCGCGGCGGCGCTCTCGCACCAGCGCTGCGCGTCGGCGGCCTCGCCGAGGAACAGCGAGCGCTGCGCAGCCTTCATCCGGAGCATCAGGCCGCCCTTGCCGACGATCGGCGCGACGGCGTCGAACCAGCGCCTCGCGATCTCGGAGCTTACCTGCGGATCGACGCCCGCTTTGAGCGCGTTCGAGATGGCGGCGTCGGCCTTTTCGAAGGCGCCCACCGAGACGAGGAGCTCGGCGGCGCGTGCAAACGCCCACGGATCGGGATCGAAGCCGCCAGCCTCGCCGGTGAGGCACGTGGCGACGGCGAGGCGCGTCTCTGCGGACGCGGAGGCCTCGAGCGCCGGCAGGTCGGTCGAAGGCGCCGAGGAGACGAGCCCGTTCGAAGCCGTGAACGAAGCGAGGCCCGCGGTGACGAGCTCCTCGACGGCGGCCGAAGCATCGACCGACACCAGCGTGGAGAGCGCGGCGATCGGGAGCGACCGACCCGCGAGCGCGATGCACGTGAGGATGTGGCGCGCGTCGGCGCCGAGGCCCTCGAACGTCGGTCCAGCTTCCGGCAGGACGCGGCGAGCCTTCACCCACCAAGCCTCGAGCGAGCGCAGGTCCGCTGCGGGAAGCTTGGTCTGCGCTTCCTCGGCGACGGCCGAGAGCCAGCGGAGCTTCTCGCTCGCGCTCAGGTCAGGATGGATCTCGAAGACGCTCGCGTCGACAAGCGCGGGCGGGTCGTTCGCCGTCACGAAGACGACGAGCACGCGCGTGTTCTTCGCGAGCTCGACGGCGACGGTGCGATCCCAGGTGCCTTCGCCGGGGAGCGGAGCGACGATGGCGGCGCGCTGCGCGATGGCCGCCGCGGCGATCGCGTCCGCGCACGCGAACGGATCGACCGGGGCTGCGCCGAGCCCGAGGTGCATCGCGACCTCTCGGAAGAGAGGCGCGCCCGCACGGACCGCGGCATCGACAGGGTGAAGACCGCTCGTGCGAAGACGGCGCGAAGCATGGGCGACGATCGGGGCGTGCACGTCGACGGGCGCACGGACGATGATCACCCCTGCTTGTGCCGACACGAGACGCTCGTCGAACTCGACGAACGCTCGCGTGCTCGAGGCAGAGACCAGGGCGAGGGGGGCTGCGAGTGCCAAGCCGACGAAACCTACTCGAAGAATGGCCCTGTTCAAGGAGACGACCCCAGTTTCCATGGCGTCTCGACCGGGCCATCTGAATATGGCCCGCAGACCCACGGGATACGGCCTAAAAATGGAGTCGACGGCGTCCTTCCCGTCGTTCGGACGTTCCCGAGGCGGGCCCGGCCGGGGCGGCGAAGTTGACCTAGGGATTGCAAGCCGTGATCCAGCTTGCCGCGTCCGCTAAGTGTTCGGGATTACGAGGATGAGCTGCCGGGCAGCCCTCGTGCTCGCCGCACCGTCAAGTCACGCACGGGCTCTGTCACGGCCCGATCGTCATTTTCCAGATCGGCGCCGGGCTGCCGGGCGCCGGCTCGACGTTTTGGATGAGCTCTTCCGCGAAGCCTTCTGGAGCGCGCGCTGGAGGACCTCTCCCACCTCGTCGACCTGCTTCTTCGGTACGTCGCCGATTCGCCGAGCGATCGGGACCTGGGCGAGGCCGCTGGCGATGAACAGTGGCAGCGCCTCCGGGAGCCGATCGCGCAGCAGATCGATCTGACGCTCGATCGCGCCGGCGTCGCCGCGGCGCACCGGGCCTGTGAGCGCGTCCGGGAACCCGAGCGCTTCGACGTTCTCGGCGACGCTCCGGAGCAGCGGCCCCAGCATCTTCGGAGCTTCCTGTCGCGGCACGCCCGAGACGGCGAGGAGCTCGACGCCGATCGCGGCGAGCGCCGCGGCGCCGTTCGCGACGAGCCCGGCGGCTGCGTGGTAGCCGACGGTATCGAGCTTCGCGAACGTTCGCGGCGTCATCCCGAGCTTCTTCGCGAGCGAGCGCGCCCGCTTCTCCGCCTTGGGCTCGCCCTTCACGTGCACGTGCCCGCGGGTCAGCGTCGGGAACGAGTCGAGCGACGCAAAGGAGATCATCGGGTGCATCTGCGCGATGCCTGCGCAAACCCCGCGCAGCGGCTCGAGCACCTCCGCGGGGAGCGACCCTGCGTTGTGCACGACGACGGCGTTTCGAGGGACGACGCCCGAGGACGCGAGGTCGGCCGCGACGGGCGGCAGCTGCTTGTCGCGAAGCGCGAGGACGATGATGTTCGCGTCGATGCGCGTCGTCGGAACGCCCTTCCGCGCGGGACAGAGCGTCACCTTCGTACCCTGCTTCTTGAGCGCTCGAGCGAGCGCGCGTCCGACCTTGCCAGCGCCGAGGATGAAGACCTTCATGTCCGCGCGCGCATCCTAACGCACGTCCGCTCTCAGGCGGCGGCTGTCGTGTAGAGACGATGCGCACGGGCGTATTCGATGACGGCGTGCGGGACGAGCTCCGCGATCGGTCCCAGGTCGGCATCGGCGCCCTCGTCACCGAGCTTTGCCCGCACCTCCGTGCTCGAGATCGCCGGGAGCACCGGTGCAGGCGCTCCCGGGTAGTCGATGCCGACGCGACCGAGGACGATCGGCGGCGCGAGCTGGGTCACCCGGTCGAACGCGTACCACTTCGACGACTCGACCATGATGTCGGCGCCCATGATGAAGCGAAGCGGCTTGTCCGGGTACTTCGTCCGCAGGTGCTCGATCGTTCGAACCGTACGGCTCTCGCCGCCGAGCTCCTCTTCGACCCGCGACACCTCGACTCGCGGCAGCCAGCCCATCGCGAGCTCGCACATCTTGACGCGGTCTTCGTAGGGGGCGAGCGACTTCGCGAACGGGTGCCGGAACGTCGGCACGACGAGCAGCTTCTCGACGTCGAAGCGCGCGAGCACGACCGCGAGCGCGAGCACGTGCGAGAGATGGGGCGGGTTGAAGCTGCCTCCGAACACGCCGATGATCGGCATCGCCGACTGTGCGGAGCTGGCTCTCGACGTCGTCATGGCTCTAGAGCGCGTATGTTCGGCCGTTGCGAGGTGAGCACCTCGCGTTGGGTCGGTTTCCCGCTCGCATCGTAGATCGTCACGACGACCTCGTCCTGCTCGTCGTCGAGGACCGCGGCCCCGCCCCCACGCGAGCCGATCGGGCCCGGCGTGACGAACCACCGCGGTCCGATCTTGTGGACGAGCGGCCCGTCGCTGTTGCCGTAGAGCAGGATGTTCGCCGCGAGGATGTCCTCCTCGTCGAGCTGTGTCTTGTCGTGGATCAGAACCGCAATGCGATCGCCCACCATCTCGATCGTCCGGGCGACCTGCTCGGGCAGCGCCTCGAGCGCTTTCAGGCGGAGCCGAGCGCGCTCGGTCGCGACGAAGCGATCGATGACCTGCGGCGTTCCGTGCAGCGCGATGTGCGCGGCGCGGGTCCACGCTCCGTCGTCGCTCGGATCGTCACCGACCAGCTTTCGTGCCCAGGCGGCCACGGCGCGGTCGAGGGCGCCGTCGTTGCCGAGGTAGATCGCCCGGTGGACGCGTGCCTGGTTGAGCAAGAGCTCGGCAGTACGTCCGAGGGCGCCAATGTCCCCACCGGCTGGACCGAGCAGACCGAGCCGCATCGCTTGGCGACAGTCTCCCGACGCGGCGATCGAAAGTAAAGGGTGGCGCTCGGGTGGGGGGTACGGCTTGTCGTGTCGCCACGCTGCGATCGAAGTAGAGTGGCGGCCTTCCGACGGAACCCGCTCGCCCATGTCGTCCTCTCGCGCTCGCCCCATCAATCACCGCATCACCATCACGCTCGACGGAGAGCCCGTCGAGGCCGAGCGGGGCGAGCCCGTCGCGGCTGCGCTCATCGCCGCGGGCAAGATCAACATCGCCCGGAGCCCCAAGTTCCACCGGCCGCGCGGTCCTGCCTGCATGCGAGGCGCGTGTGACGGCTGCCTCGCACGCGTCAACGAGACCCCGAACGTGATGACCTGCCTCGTGCCTGCCGAGGACGGCATGGCCGTGGTCACCCAGAACCGTCTCGGCCCGCGCGACACCGATCTCCTGCGGATGACCGACTGGTTCTTCCCCGAAGGGATGAACCATCACGAGCTCTTCGCCGGCGTTCCGGGCATCCAGACGATCATGCAGGGCTTCGCCCGCCGTGTGGCCGGGCTCGGAAAGCTCCCGCTCGAAGGTGAGCCGCCGCGCAAGGCGACGAGGCGCACCGCGGACGTCGTCGTCGTCGGCGCCGGCCCGTCCGGTATGGCCGTCGCGTCGCGGCTGGCTCGAGCAGGCCGCACGGTGGAGGTGCTCGACGATCGGCTCGCGCCCGGCGGCGGCGTCACGGCGCTCGCAAAGGAGGACGCGGCGAGCTTCGCGTCGATCCGTGAGGCGTTCGATGCCGCGGTCGCATCGAGGTCGATCCGCCTACGGATGCGCACGACGGCCGGCGCCGTCTACGGCCGCGATCTGCTCGTGGCGGGTGAAGAAGGGGCCGAGATCGTCGAGGCTCGCGCGCTCGTGCTCGCATGCGGAGCGCACGACGGCGTGCTCGCGTTCGAGGGCAACGACGTCCCGAACGTGATGAGCGCGAGGGCAGCCGGTTGGCTGCTTTCGATGGGCGTGGTGGTCGGCTCGCAGATCGCGGTCGTCGTGCCAGAGGGCGGCGGTCCGTTCGGCGAGTCGTTCGCCCGGGCGGCGGCGCCGTTCGCGCAGGTGCGCGTCATCCACGGCGACCCGCTCGCGATCCGCGGCACGAGCCGGGCGAGGGGCATCCGCGTCCGCACGGCGAAGAGTGAGCGCGAGGTCGACGCCGATGCCGTCGTCATCGATGCTCCGCGATCGCCGGCGTACGAGCTCTGCGAGCAGGCCGGCGCGGTGATGGTCCACGAGCCGCGCGGCTTCGTCGTCCGCACGCAGGACGGAAAGATCGCGGACGGGATCTGGGCGACGGGCGAGGTGTGCGGCCTTCCCCTCGACGCGAGCGCGATCGACGCGCATGCCGCACTGGTGGCGATGCAGATCGCTTCCTGACGCCGGCTATTCGTCGACGAGCGGACCGAACAGCGCGACGCCCATCAAGAGCCCGACGAGCACGAACAGGCCCATCAACCCGAGAAAGCCGCTGTAGTCGTCGAACGGCTGCGTCTCGAACGCGTTCCGCGTCCCGGCCACGCCGCAGACGAGCACCGGAGACAGCAGGGGAAAGAGGACGATCGCGAGGACGAGATCGCGCGCACGCGTCCGGACCGTCATCACGCCGAACAGCGTCCCAATCAAGGCGAGCGCCGCCGTGCCCAGCACGATCAGCCCGCCGAAAGCGAGCACGTGGACCATCATCGGGTCGTGCACCGCACGCGGATCGCGGAGTGCGTTATCGGGCGGCGTGAAGTCGATCGCGAAGAGGAACATCGAGAGCGCGATCAACGGCAGCTCGACCAGCAGGATCGTGCCGAACGTGGCGAGCGCCTTGCCGAGGAAGATGGAGGCGCGCGCGATCGGCGAGACCAGGAGCGAGGTCAGCGCGGACTCGTCGCGTTCGCGCTGCCAGATCCGGCTGAACGACAGCACGGACGCGAAGAAGACCGCGATCCAGATCGTGCCGGCGGCGGTCGCGCGGTTGTACTTCGGATGGACGAAGTACGTCATGCTCGCGAGCACGCCGATGACGATCGCGAACACGCCCGCGGTCGCGAGGACCTCGCGCGTCCGCAGCTCGATGCGGACGTCCTTCCTGCAGATCTCCCAGGCTGCCGCGAGGACGCCGAGACGTCGTCGCGCGCTCGTGGATGCTGCCATGGCGCATCTATAGGCGAACGGGGAGGGCGGTCACAACGTTCTCGGCCGTGGGCCGAGCTCGCTCGGCGGTGAAGCTTGCCCGGAAAAGGCGAACGCGCCGCCGACCCGAAGGCCGGCAGCGCGCTCGCGTCGTTCTCACGGCTCAGTGCGGAAGGAGCGCCGAGTCGCCGCGCGCCGCCATCGTGCGGAGCTTGTCGGCGGCGATCTTGCGCTGCTCCGGCGTCAGGATCGGGACGATCTTCTCCGCGAAGCTCGCCATCCGGTCGGCGCCGAAGCGGGCCATCGCCTTCCCGTCGTGGCCGGGCGCGAGCTTGTCGAGGTCCAGCTTGTCCTCGCGGAACGCCTCGAGCGAGCGCTTCCCGCCGTGGCCGTGGCCGCGTTCCGGCATTCCTTCGGCGTGTTTCGGCCCGCGCTCGCCGCGTGCGTGCTGCTTCCAGGCCTCCTTGCCTTCCTTGTGGGCGTCACGCATCACGTCCTTGATCTGGCTCTTCTGCTCGTCGGTGAGCTTCAGATCGTCTGCGAGCTGCTTCAGCTTTCCGAAGCCGGCCTTTCCGTGCTCGCCGTGGTGCTCGCCGCGCTTCGCCTTCATCTGCTTCTCGAGCGCGTCGACGAAGGCGTTGCGCTGCTCGCTGTCGAGGAGGCCGTGGAGCTTCGCGATCGCGGCACGGTCCTCCGCGCGCACCTTTTCGAAGTCGGCCGCGGCCTTGTCGATCTTCGGCTGAAGCGCCGTCTTGTCGATCGCGCCCTTCTCGACCTGGTCGGCGAAGGCGAGCATGACCTCTTTGCGCGCATCGGCGATCGGCGCGTGGCGGGCCTCGGCGTCGGAAGCGAGCTTCTCGATCTCCGCACGCTGATCGGGCCGGAGCGATACCTCGCCCAGCGCTTCGCCGACGAGCTTCACGACGCCGTGGCCGTTCGCGGCGATCGGAGCCTTCGTCGATGCGGCCGCGCTCGTCTGCGGCGAGTGCTCGACGGAGCCACCGCAGGCGACCGCGAACGCTGAGATGCTGGCAACCGAAAGCGAGAAAGCGATGCTTCGAACGAGCTTCATCCAATGACCTCCGCACGAGTATGACGCGGGAGGGGGCCGATCCGATTCGTCCCGGCCGGTAAAGAACCGTAAACGGCCCGAAGTTCGCGAAGTCGCAGCGCTTTTCGCGCCAGTCGGCCTACAGGCCCTGCTCCTTGATGTACTGGTTCGTGTAGGTCGTGCTGTTGTCGTACGAGGCGCGGAGGTCCTGCAGGATGCGGTCCTCGACCATGCCGCCGACCATGAAGACCTTCACCTCGACGGAGATCCTGCACATGCGGCGGATCTTCTTGTCGCCGATCTTCTCGACCCAGAGCTCGCCGCTCACCTTCGTCTTGTCGGCCATCGTGCTCGGCGTGACCTTGAAGGAGTAGCGCTTCGCCTTCTTGTCGAAGGTCCCTTCCTCCGTGTAGGCGAGGCGGTCGCCGATGACCTTCTTCAGCGGTCCGGGCAGATCGCCGACGGGCGGATCGACCTGGACGCGGCGGACGATCTTGGCGTCGTCCTCCTTCGAGTCGAGGAGCTTCCACCCGGGGAACTTGAGCGCGCCTTCGTAGAGCTTCTTGTTGAACTCTTCGTTGAAGACGATCTTCGACCAGAAGGTGTCCTCGTCGGTGTCGATCTCGTGGCGGAGGGTGACTTCGGGCATGGGTCGTTCCTCGTTCGGGGTTCCGCAGGCTACATGAACCCGCCTGCCACGAGCCGAAAATGAACCGCGGCCGCGCCCGCTGTCTCCAGCGTTTGCGCGGCCGCTTCTCCCGATGTCTTCGGGAGTACCGTTCAGATGTCGGCGATCACTTCTTCTTCTTCTTCGCGGCAGCAGCCTTCTTCGGCGCGGCAGCAGCCTTCTTCGGGGCGGCCTTCTTCTCGACCTTCGCCTTCGGAGCGGCCTTCTTCTCGCCCTTCGGCTTCGTGGCCGCCGCGACGCGCTTCGACGCCGACTGGTACATGTCCCAGAGGCGCGGGACGGGGAAGCCGCCGAGACGCGCCTTGTAGCCCTCGTCCTTCGCGCGCTTCTCGATCTCCGCGATCGCGTCGATCAGCTTCGCGCGCGTGCCGAACTTCTCCTTCACGGCGCTGAAGGTCTGGTGCAGGCGGAGGAGCTTCGTGTTCGAGACGTGGGCAAGGCCCTTGTTCGCGTTGAGGCGCGAGACCCAGAGGTCCTCGTCCTTCGTGAACTTCTCGAGCTCGGAAACGAGCTTCGCCTTGTCGCCGAACTTTTCCTTCACTGCTGCGATCGGGGTCTTCATGATCTTCTCCTGAGGGTGCGCGAGATGACTCGCGCGGCAAAAGGGACAGCTCCTTACCCCAGCCTGGCCTCCGTCCGCAAGCTGCACCCCCGCCAGCGAGCTGTAAGGTCGGCCGTGCCGCGGCGTTCGGAAGGTGGTCGGCGGGTCCGCCCGTTCGGTTCCATCGGAGGTCATGCATGAGGTCACGTTCGACCGCGCTCGCGGTCTGTCTCGTCCTGCCCCTCCTCGCCGGGTGCGCGAGCTCCGCCGAGAAACGGTCCTACGAGCCCCAATCGCCCGCCACGTATGCGGCCCTCGACCGAGCGCCGGCCGAGGTGACCGTGGCGACGCAAGCGCGGCGTTACGCGGCGAGCGACGATCGAGAGGAGGACGCATCGTCGAGCGCGCCGGCCTCGAGCGTCGAGCTGTCGACTCCCGCGTCTCCGCCGCCACCTGCGCCGGGCCAGCAGCTGCCGCAGGCGACGCCGCCCGGAGCGGCCGCGAAGCCGGAGAAGGCCGAAAAGGCCGATCCGACGGCGCAGCCGGCGCCCACGCGGGATCTCGTCATCTACACGGCGCGCTTCACGATGGCCGTCTACCAGGTCGAGCAAGGGCTCGCTGCCGTCGAGAAGATCGCTCGCGACAACGGGGGCTACCTCGGACAGAAGAAGGACCGCGAGATCACCGTGCGCATCCCGCGCGGTCGCTTCGAGACGACGCTCGCGGCCATCGACAAGGTGGGCGACGTCCTTCATCGCGAGGTCCAGGCGCAGGACGTCACCGATGAGCACGTCGACCTCGAGATCCGGATCAAGAACGCGCGCGCGATGCAGAAGCGCCTGACCGAGCTCCTCTCGAGAGCGAGTGTGAAGGACGCGCTCGAGATCGAAAAGGAGCTGCATCGCGTCACCGAGGAGCTCGAGCTGCTCGAGGGAAGGATGAAGGTGCTGAACGACAAGATCGCGCTCTCGACGATCACCGTCGCCTTCGAGCCGCGCGGCGCCGCCATCCAGACCGCGCGGATTCGCCTGCCGTTCCCGTGGCTGTCTGCGCTCAACCTGCCTTCGCTCCTCTCGCTCTCGGAGGGCAAATGAACAGGCTCACGCTTGCTGTCTTCGCCGCGCTCCTCTCGACGATCGTCGCATGTGGCCGGCCGTTCGACGTGAAGACGGCGCCCGGCTTCGTGCCGCTCGAGAACCAGACCGCTTACGACTACCGCGCGACGACGCCCGAAGGTGTGGTCATGGCCGTGCGCGTCGTCGAGGACGAGAAGCGCGGTGACCTCGCCTTCTGGACGCAGGCGCTCACGCTTCAGCTGCGGGATGTCTCCGGCTATGCGCTGCTCGACACGGCCGACGTACGGTCGCTCGACGGGACGCCCGGCAAGCTCCTGAAGCTCGGACACGACGAGGCAGACAAGCCGTTCACGTACTGGGTCGCGATCTTCCCTGCGCAGGGGAGGCTCTTCCTCGTCGAGGCCGGCGGCGCGAAAGACGCCTTCGAGCGCTCGCGCCCGAGAGTCGAATGGATGCTCGCGAGCGTGCGCGTGCGCTGCGACTCGGCGCTCAGCCCGATCCTCGCCTCGAGGACGTGCAATCGCTGGTGACGACGGAGAGACTCTGCATCAGAGCATGCAGAGCGGCTCGATCGGGCGATGTCGCGCACCGCTGGTTGAGGCGGTGCGCGATCGAGGCAGCCCGCGCGGTCGGTTCGCGACGCGCGTCAGTGGTTCTGCAGCTCTTGCATCATCGACATGCCCATGCCGAGGACGAGAGCGAGGATCGTCATCGCGAGGCCGATGATCCCGCAGACGAGACCGCCGACCGCCATCCCACGGCCGCCGTGCGTCTCCGGCGTGAGCTTCGCCTTGTTCATGGCAATGACGCCCATGATGATCGCGGCGATGCCGAGCGGGATCGACGAGTAGCAGCAGCACGCGCCCGGGATCGAGAGGATGCCGACGACGAGCGCGCCGATCGCGAGGCCGTTCGACGGCTCCGTCATCATCGGGCCCATCGGAGGGCCGCCGAAGCCCTGCGGAGGAGGTCCGAATCCGCCTGGAGGAGGAGGCCCGTAGCCCGGAGGTCCACCGCCGTAGCCGCCCGGAGGAGGCCCGCCGAAGCCGCCACCACCCGGAGGAGGTCCGCCCGGAGGCCCGCCGTAACCGCCGCCGCCGGGAGGTCCGAAGCCGCCGCCGCCCGGAGGCCCACCGTAACCGCCACCACCCGGAGGAGGCCCGCCGTAACCGCCACCACCCGGAGGTCCGTAGCCACCTGCAGCCTGAATGCTTCCGTGATCCATCGTGTCCTCGTGCCGGGTGGGAGCGTCGCTCGGCTCTTCCCACGAGCACGTGAGAAGCCTCGAGCGACTGGGGTGCTAATACGTCGAGCGAAGTCCGAGCCTCCCATGAATTCGTCCTCTCGACCAGCGACGGCCGGAGCGTCGTTCGGACATCCGCGCGCGGTCCGGACGGCCGTGCTCGTCGGGTTCGTGTGGACGATCGCCGCGTTGCCTTTCCTCTTCGGGGCAGTCCAGTGCCCGACCGCTCAGCTGTTCCATGTCCCGTGTCCCGGCTGCGGCATGACGCGCGCCTTCCGATTGCTTGCGCACGGAGACCTGCGGGCTTCGCTCGCCATGCACGCGCTGGCGGTACCGACGGCGGTCTCGCAGCTCGCGCTCGCGCTCGCGACCGTCGCGGCGACGCTCCGATTCGGCGCCCCGTGGCTCTTGCTCCGCGCACGCTGGGGCCGCGCTGCCGTCGGCTTTGTCGGGATCGTGCTGGCGGCCGACCTCGTATTCTGGATCGCGCGTGCGCTCGGGGCGTTTGGCGGACCGGTCGCGGTCTAGACCGCCCCGAAGCCTGAAGCCGCCTGCGGGGGCGTGCCGGAGCCTGCCCGAACGGCCGCTCTCGACCAGAAGGTCGCGACCCTGCTACTCGTGGGCGCTCGACGATGACGAAGCCTCGCCTCAGGTTCGCGCCTTCTCCCACGGGTTATCTCCACATCGGCGGCGTCCGCACGGCCCTGTTCAACTGGCTCTGGGCACGGAACACCGGCGGCACGTTCGTCCTCCGCATCGAGGACACCGACCAGGAGCGATCGACCGACGAGAGCCGCGAGATCATCCTCGACGGCCTTCGCTGGCTCGGCCTCGAATGGGACGAGGGCCCCGGTGTCGGCGGCGCCCACGGCCCGTACATGCAGACCGAGCGACTCGCGCTCTACAAGGAGTACGCCGAGAAGCTCATCGCGAGCGGCCATGCCTTCCGGTGCTACTGCACGAAGGAGGAGCTCGACGCGCAGCGCGAGGCCCTGAAGAAGCAGGACCCGAAAGCGCAGTTCAAGTACCCGGGGACGTGCCGCAATCGCACGGATCAGCCGGACAAGAAGTACGTCGTCCGCTTCAAGGCGCCGCGCGAGGGTTCGGTCACGTACGTCGACAAGGTCTTCGGCGAGGTGACGACGCCGAACGTCGAGAACCAGGACTTCGTCATCATGCGCGGCGACGGCATTCCGCTCTACAACTTCGGCGCGGTCGTCGACGACATCACGATGGGCATCACGCTCGTCGCGCGCGGGCGCGATCACATGATCAACACGCCGCCGCAGATCCTCCTCTACGAGGCGCTCGGCGCGAAGGTGCCCGAGTTCGCGCATCTTCCGATGATGCTCGCCCCGAACGGCGAGAAGCTCTCGAAGCGCCACGGCGCGGTGAGCGTGACCGAGTACCGCGACAAGGGCTACGCGCCCGCGGCGGTGCTCAACTACCTCGCGCGCTTCGGCTGGTCGCACGGCGATCAGGAGGTCTTCTCGCGTGACGAGCTGATCCAGGCGTTCTCGTGGGAGTCCTGCGGTCGCGGCGACGGGAAGTTCGACGAGAAGAAGTTCCTCTCGATCAACCACGAGCACCTGAAGACCGAGCGCCTGCTCGCCGCGAGCGAATACGCCGATCGCGTCCTTCCGTTCCTCGCGGCCCGTGGCCTGCCGAACGTGAAGAAGGACGACGTGGAGCGTGCGCTCTACACGGTTCGCGAGCGCGCCCGCACGTTCATCGAGGCGGCCGACATGCTCGACTACTTCTTCCGCACCGAGCCCGTGATGGACGAGAAGGCGCAGAAGAAGTTCCTCGTGAAGGACGCGGCGCCGCGGCTTCGCGACTTCCGCGATGCGCTCGCCGCGTCGACGGAGTGGACCGAGACGGCGCTCGAGGCAGCGGCGAACGCGTTCCTCGAGAAGGCCGGGCTCCAGATCAAGGACGTCGCCCAGTCTGCACGCGTCGCCCTCACAGGACGCAGCGCGAGCCCCGGCCTCTACCAGGTGCTCTTCGTGCTCGGACGTGACGCGTCGCTCGCGCGCTTGTCGCGCGGCGCCGAGATCGCCGACGCGAGCTGAATGTGCTGAGCGTGCTCGCGCCCGGCAGGCTGCCGGGGGGAACGGGGCTCACGGGGCTCGCGGGGTTCGTCGAGGACTACAAGCCGCTCCTTCCGATCCCTGCGCTCGCGGGGATCCTCGTCCTCGTCTGGCTCTTCTTCCGCGATACTTGGCGCGAGCTCGACGAGGACTCGATCCGCCTTCGGGCCGAGGTGCACGCGAAGGGACGGATGGATCACCGTCCCTTCATCGCGCTCGTCCTCGTCTCGCTGATCCTCACGATGCAGGAGTACTACGGCGGCCGGGCGTACTTCGAGACCACGATCTCGCCGCTCCTGCAGAAGCTCGACGAGAGGCATCCGTCGCTGCAGTTCGCGAAGTACGACGACCTCTACGGCTTCGCCTGGTGGGCCGGGACGCGCATCTTCGGCTACGTGCTGCCGTTCCCGCTCTGGAAGCTGTTCTTCCGGAAGGACAGCCTGCTCGACCTCGGCCTGCGGACGAAGGGCTTCTTCGACCACGCGTGGATCTACGGCCTCTTTCTCGCGTTCGTCCTGCCGGCGATGCTGGTCGTCGCGAAGAGCCCCGACTTCGGCACGTATTACCCGTTCTACAAGCAGTCGACGCGAAGCTGGTTCGACTTCCTCGTGTGGGAGGCGATGTACTTCGCGCAGTTCTTCGCGCTCGAGATGTTCTTCCGCGGCTTCTGGCTCGGCGCGCTGCGAAGGAGCTTCGGCTCGGGCGCCATCTTCGTGATGGCGGTGCCGTACTGCATGATCCACTACGGCAAGCCGTACCTGGAAGCGTGCGGCGCGATCGTCGCGGGCATCGCCCTCGGCTCGCTCTCGATGAAGACGAAGAGCATCTACCAGGGCTTCATGGTCCACATCACCGTGGCCGCGCTGATGGACTGGCTCGCTCTCCGTCACCGCAAGGCGACGCCGCTTCATCTCTGGGCGACGAATCCGCCGCTCACGAGCGCCGCGATCGCCCTCGAAGACGAGCAGCGCGAAGCGCTCGCGACGACGATCGAGCGGAGCGCCGCGGTCGTCTTCGCCGTCCTCTTCGTCTTCATGCTCGTGATGATCGTCCGCAGTCGCCGCAGACACCACGAGCGCTTCTGGATCTTCCCGGCAAGACGGGGCTGAACGCCGTCCGCGCTCGATCTTCGCGACTCGCGAGCGCCGACCCCGATCGTGGTCGTCGGACGCAGCGGCCGATTTTGCCCATGCGGAGCGGAAGCATGGGGCCGGCTGCATGGTTAGTTGCACGAGCTTTGCAGATACGGCACGATCGCAGAACGATGACGAGAGAGGCGCAAAAAGGTGCGACCGCGATCGTCGTCGCGCTCGTTCTCGCGCTGCCTGTCTCGGCGGCGGCGGACACGATCTACTCGTACGTCGACGCCGACGGCATCGTGCACTTCACGACGAAGCCCGGCGCGCCGAACGCGAAGCTCTACATCAAGAGCGAGCCGAAGAACCCCGCGGCGGGCGCCGTTCGTTCGGGCGTCGTCCCGTTCGCGCCGCAGGACCGCGACGTCAATCGCTACACGCGCTACGACGAGCACATTCGTCAGGCCGCCACGCTCTACCAGATCCCCGAACAGCTCGTTCGCGCGGTGATCAAGGTGGAGAGCGACTACGACGCGCGTGCGGTGAGCTACGCGGGCGCGCGCGGCTTGATGCAGCTCATGCCCGAGACCGCCGAGCGCCTCGGCGTGAAGGACATCAACGATCCTCGCGAGAACATCTTCGGCGGCGTCCGCTACCTGCGGCTACTCGCGAACATGTTCAACGGCGATCTCGACTTCACCGTCGCCGCGTACAACGCCGGCGAGAACGCGGTCATCCAGCACCGAGGGATCCCGCCGTACGCGCAGACGCGCGACTACGTCGTCAAGGTGACGCACTACTATCGCCGCTATCGCTCGATCCCGAACCCGGTCGAGGCGAGCCTGGCGAGCGCGCCCACCACGTCGGTGCAGCCGATCATCGTGAACGCGCCCTGAGCGCCTTCGCGATCCGGCGCTCTCGGCGACGCGCGGGCGCTCACCGACTCGTAGATAGAGTCATTGACACTCTATTCGGAGAGCGCCACGTTGCGTGGCATAGGATAGCCCGCTCATGTCGCTCCCCACGCTCGGTATCGACGCCTATCAGCTGACGACGCTGCTCACCCACGCGGATGAGGGGCGGCTCGAGCACGAAGTGGTGATGTCGTTCTTCTTCCGGAAGATGCCGAACGAGCGGCGCTTCGTCCTCTTCTCCGGTCTCCGGCGCATCGTCGAGCACGCCGCCCAGATGTCGCTCGATCCTTCCGAGCTCGAGGCGCTCGAGTCACACTCGGCGATCGGTCCGGCGCTGAAGGCGCGGCCCGGCGTGGTCGAGAAGCTCCGCACGCTTCGCGGTTTCCGCGGCTCGATCGACGCGATGGCCGAGGGCTCCCTCGCATTTGCGGGTCCGGCGTCGCGCACCGACGGCTCACCGCTCCTCGTCGAGGGCGTTCCTTTCGCGATCTACACGCCGCTCCTCCAGGTGAAGACCGACCTGCTCAGGGCGAAGCTCATCGAGACGCCTTGGCTCGGGTTCGTCAATCACATGTCGATGGTCGCCTCGAAGGCGGCGCGCGTCGTCCTCGCTGCCGGCGACAAGAGCGTGATGGAGTTCGGCCAGCGCCGGACGCATCCGGCTGCCGCGCTCGACGCGGCCTGGGCAGCGTGGGTCGCAGGCGTCGCGTCGACGTCGAACGTCGCTGCGTTCGCGCGCTGGGGGATCACGACGACCGGCACGATGGACCACTTCGCGATCCAGGCCGCCGAGCGCGCGGGAATCTCGCGGTCCGACACCGAGCGCGGGTTCTTCGAAGCCTACGCGCACACGTTCGAGGCGGTCCCGACGACGATGCTCGTCGACACCTACGACACCGAGCGCGGGATCCGGCATGCGGTCGAAGCGACCACAAGGGGCCCCATGTCCTCATGGGGAGCAAGGCAAGGTCGCCCCGGCGGCAAGCTCGGAGCGATCCGGATCGACTCGAACGTCACCCCGGAATCGGTCGCGCGCGCACGGCGCCTCCTCGAGGAGCTCGGGTCGGGCGACACGAAGATCTACGTCTCGGACGCGCTCGACGAGCACCGCGTCGCCGAGCTCCGCGACGTCGCCGATGGTTTCGGCGTCGGCGAGAACATCGTCTGCTCGCCGGACTCTGCGACGGGCATCGGAGCGGTCGCGAAGCTCGTCGTGAACGGCTACGGCGCGATCACGATGAAGGTCGCGAAGGGGACGGGGAAGGCAACCCTTCCAGGCGAGCTCCAGGTGTGGCGCTACTCCGATCACGATCTCGTCGCGCTCGCGAGCGAGAAGCCGCCCTCGGGCGGCCGGCCGATGCTCGTGCCGGTCTGGCGAGGCGAACGCCCGATCGAGGAGCGTGATGCGCGAGTCGATCTCGCAGATGCGCGCACCCGCGCGCGCGACGAGATCGCCGCGCTCCCGGAGGACCTGCGTCGGATCGACAAGGGAGAGCATGCCCAGCGAAAGCTCGTCGCGTCCGACGGGCTCGTCCGCGCGATCGAGCGCCTTGTCGCCGAGGCTCGCTAGCGCCTAAGTTCTTGCCACGACGCGCGTAGAACGACACGTCGACCGGACGCGAGACATCGAACGAGGAACCATGAGGCTCATCCGCATTGCGGTCGCGAGCGTGAACACGACGGTCGGTGCCGTCCGCTCCAACGTCGATCGTGCCGTCGCCATCGCCAGGGAAGCCGCGAAGGACAAGGCGACCATCATCGCGCTTCCGGAGCAGCTCATCGCGGGGTATTCGCCCGAGGACCTCGTCCAGTGGCGCGCCTTCGTCGACGCGCAATGGACGGAGCTCGGGCGTTTTGCGCGCGAGACGAAAGACCTCGGCGCCGTCTGCGCGCTCGGGCTCACCGTCGCGCGCGGCTCGCACCTGTACAACGCGGCGGCCGTCGTCCATCGCGGGAAGATCCTCGGCCTCGTCCCGAAGGAGAAGCTCCCGACGTACAACGTCTTCTACGAGGCACGGGTCTTCGCGCGTGGAGCGCCGGGGCTCGTCGACGAGGTCCACGGCGTGCCATTCGGCGATCTCGTCTTCGACTTCGACTTCGGCGGCTACGCCGTCGAGGTCTGCGAGGACATGTGGTCTCCGGACGGGCCGATGCGTCGTCGCTCGTACGCCGGGGCCGAGGTCGTGGTGAACATCTCCGCGTCGCCGTACCGCCTCGGGATCGTCGGCACGCGGCGCGAGATGATCGCGACGCGCGCCGGAGACAACCAGTGCACGGTCGCGTACGCGAACCTCGTCGGCGCGAACGACGGGCTCATCTTCGACGGCGGCGGCTTCGTCGCGCAGAACGGGCGCCTCGTCTTCGAGACGCCGCGCTACGCCGAAGGCTTTCACGCGGTGAACGTCGATCTCGATCGCACGCGCCGCCTCCGCAACGAGAACACGACCTGGCGCGCCGACCAGGAGACGTTCGCGGCGACGAGCCCGGCGATCCGGCGCGTGAAGGTCGACGCCCCGACGACCGGGCGCGAGAAGCTCGTCTATCCGGTGCCGGCAAACCGCAGCTTCTTCCTCCCCGGTCCGCCGCCGGCGACGACGCCGCGCGAGGACTTCTGCGAGGAGATCCTCGACGCGCTCGCGCTCGGCGTCGGCGACTACTTCGAGAAGACGGGCGCCTTCAAGACGATCGGCGTCGCGCTCTCCGGCGGTCGCGACAGCTTGCTCTGCCTCTACGTCGCGCGACGCTGGGTGAAGCATCGTTTCGGTCATCTCGGAGTCGAAGCGGAGAAGGCGAAGGCCCGCGAGATCCTCCGCGCGTTCTTCATGCCGTCGCGCTACTCGTCGAACGAGACGCATGTCGCCGCGGAGCAAGCCGCGAAGGACCTCGATGTGCCGTTCGTCGTCGTGCCGATCGACGAGGCGTTCGAGTCCGAGCTCCACGCCGTCGAGAAGATGCTCCAGCCGGGCGAGGTGCTGACGCCGATGGCGCGGCAGAACATCCAGGCCCGCGTCCGCGCGCAGCGGATGTGGACGTGGACGAACTCGAGCAGCGGCCTATTCCTCCAGACGAGCAACATGAGCGAGAAGGCCGTCGGCTACACCACGATCGGCGGCGACATGGAGGGCGCGCTCAGCGTCATCGCGAACGTCCCGAAGACCGTCGTGAACTATCTGCTCGACTACATCATCGAGAAGTCGAACATGCCGGGCTTCGTCCTGACGCTGAAGAAGCCCGCGTCCGCCGAGCTCGCCGACAATCAGGAGGACGAGAAGGAGCTCATGCCGTTCCCCGTCCTCGACGCGTGCTTCGCGCTCTACGCCGGCGAGAAGATGGCGCCGAGCGAGGTCTGCCACGTGCTTCTCACGATGTTCCCGGAATACGAGAAGGAGAGGATCGAAGCGTGGGCGGCGCGGTTCGCGCGGCTCTTCACGCAGTCGATCTACAAGTGGGTCCAGACCCCGCTCTGCCTCCACATCGGCAATCTCGATCTCGATCGCGAGCGCGCCCTCCAGCTCCCGGTGGTCCAGCGAACCGAGTGGGCGTAAGCCCTCATGGCGTTTCTCGCGACCAGGCTCTTGAAGTGGTGGCTCCCCGACGCATCGAGATCGTCGATGCGTTGCCTCTGGGCCCGACGGGCAAGGTCCTGAAGCGCGAGCTCCGGGCTGAGTTCGAGGGCTACGAGCTTCCCGCGTCCGACGAGGAGAGCGGTCCACCCTGACGGGACGATGCTACGGTCGAAACATGTCCGACGGCACCCGGAAGCACGTCGACGATCTGCGCGGCCTCGGCAAGCTCGCGGTCGAGGCGACCAAGGGCGTGACCGATGTCGTCCAGGCGATGCACGGCGCCATCGGCGGCGCGCCCGCGCGGTTGTTCAGCGCCCCGGTCTACGCGACCATCCGGGGAATAACGTCGCTCGTCGGCGGCACGCTCGACCTCGCCCTCGCCCAACTCGACCAGCTGCTCGGACAGGGGATACCGGGTCCGGAGCGCGAGGCAGTGCTCGCGGCGCTGAACGGAGTCCTCGGCGACTACCTGGCCGAGACCAAGAACCCGCTCGCGATCGAGATGCGCCTCCATCGCGTCGCGGCCGCGGCGGCGCAGCGGAAGATCCTCGTGTTCGTTCACGGCTCGTCGATGAACCGCCATGCCTGGCAGGCCGCGCGCGATCTCGGGTACTCGCTGGTGCACCTCGACTACAACAGTGGCCTGCACGTCTCGACGAACGGGCGCGCGTTCGACGCGATGCTCGAGCAGCTCGTCGCCGAGTGGCCTGTTCCGCTGGAGGCAATCGCGATCGTGGCGCACAGCATGGGCGGGCTGGTCACGCGTAGCGCGTGTCACTACGCGGAAGAGGCGAAGCGTGGGTGGCGCGACAAGCTGCGAGCGATCGTCTTCCTGGGCACGCCGCACCACGGAGCGCCGCTCGAACGCAGCGGCAACTGGATCGAGACGCTCCTCGGTGTGACGCGCTACAGCGCGCCGCTTGCCCGGCTGGCAAAGCTCCGGAGCGCGGGCGTGACGGATCTACGGTTCGGGAACCTCATCGACGAGCATTGGCGCGGACGCAATCGTTTCGAGCTCGGCAGCGACGCGCGCACCCCGGTGCCACTCCCGGAGGGCGTCGACTGCTACACCATTGCCGCCGAAAACGACGGTCTCGTCCCCCTCGCGAGCGCGATGGGCGAACACGTGAATCCGGCACTGGCGCTGGCCTTTCCCTCGACACACCGCTTCATCGCGAAGGAGACCGGGCACGTCGCAATGCTCCGGCAGTCCGACGTCTGGGACCAGATCGAGCGCTGGCTCGTCTCGCCGGACACGTGATGCTCGAGGCCCGCCGATCAGCGGCCTTCACGCAGACCTGAGCTACAACGCTGACGCGCGCTAGGCTGGACACATGCGCGTCGCCCTCATTTCGGATCTCCATGCGAATGCCATCGCCCTCGAGGCGGTGCTCAGCGACGCGGCCCGTGCTGGTTACGACGAGCTCATATGCCTGGGCGATGTTGCGACGCTAGGGCCTCGCCCCGCCGAGGTGCTCGCGCGCCTGAAGGATCTTCGGTGTCGAAACATCATGGGCAACCACGACGAGTTCATGCTCGACCCGGCGCTCATTCACTCCTACAGCGAATCGTCGCTCATCGTCTCCTCCGTCGAGGCGACGCGCCTGGCGCTGTCCGAAGACGACCTCGCCTTCATTCGGACGTTCGAGCGGACGATCTCGCTCGGCGATCTATTTCTTTTTCACGGCACGCCGCGTTCGAACATGGAGGACCTGATTGTCACGACGCCTGCTGACCGCGTCGACGAGATGCTAGCCGGGCACCATGCACGCGTTTTGGCAGGTGGGCACACGCATTTGCAGATGCTCAGGCAGCATCGTGGAATGCTCATCGTGAACTCGGGCTCCCTCGGAATGCCATTTCGCGAGTACGCCGCCGGTGGCCCACCGCCAATCATGCCAGTAGCTGAATACGCGATCGTGGAGCTGCACGGAGCGAACGTGAGCGTCGACTTGCGACGCGTCTCTCTCGACCCGACGGCGCTGGCTTCGCAGGTCGATGGCTGGGACAACCCTCTCGCTCGACCATTGAAGGCGTCGTACGCCACCTGAGCGCTCACCCACGTGGACGTCCCACACGTGGATTCGAGTATGAACATGATTAGCCGCGGGTGGTCAGGTCGCCTCTTCGCGTGAAGCTCGCGAGGAGCGCGACCGGCGCCCAGATCGGGAACAGGAGCGGGAGGCACCGCGTCAGCATGGCGAGCGCGCGGACGCCGGTCGCGCGTTCGCCATCGCGACGGACGACGACGACGGAGTGGCCGCGCTGATCGTCGGGCTCCCACGGCTGAACCTCGAAGCGCGCGAACCAATCGAGCGCAGGGACGAGGATGCCGGCGAGCTTTCCCCAGAACCGTGATGGGTCGAAGCGCACTCTTCGCGTGCGGTATTCCGGGGTGACGAACACACCGTAGAGCGCGAGCGTCAGGATGCTGAACGTCTCCACCTTCGAGGTGGCCTGGATGACCGCGTGGAACCAGAGCCCCCACCAGAGCGCGATGACGCGCGTCGGGCGGAGCCAGAGGGCGACACAGAGCACGAGCTCGGTCGTGATCGCGAGCTTCGCGGTCGCGCTTGCGACGTCGGGCCTCGCGAGCAGCTCGACGATGTTTCGCGGGACGCCCTTGGCGATCGCGACGTGCGCGTACCGCGCGATCCGATCCACGAGCACGAGGCCATCACGCCAGTCGGGATCGAGCAGCTTCGAGCCGCCCGACGCGAGGTAGATGAGCGAGACCTGGATCTGCGCGAGGCGGACGCCCCACCACGGGCCGCGTCGTGGCTCGGGTACGGATGGCTCGGTCGCGCGCCAGGAGCGATCGCACGGCGTGAGCGAGAGAAGGAGCGCGTAGCAGTAGAGGGAATAACGGTTGTGGTGGAACTGGTTCCTGTCGCAGAGGAGGATCCAGAGCCCGAGCATCGCGCTCACCGCGAGCGCCGGACGGGCCCACACACCGATGGCGACCATCGCTGCGAGACACACCCGGGCCGCGAGGACGATCGCGTACACGCGAGGCTCGGGCACGAGCCACTCGGGGATCATCGCGACGTGAAACGTGTCGCCGAAGTACCCGATCTTCGCGAGCTCCTCGGCCGCGGACAGCGCATGCCATCCGAGCAGCCCGCCGATGACGGCGCGGACCGGGCCGAGGACGTATCCGTCCTCGAGCTCGTCGCGGAAGCGCTTCAGCATCGCGAGCACCTCAGGGCCCTCCGTCGTACGAGATGGCGCGCTCGCGGCTCGTCAGTCGGTGCGTCACGGGCTCGCGGCCGTTGTGGCGGACCTTCACCTCGAGGAGCAGCCGACGGGTCTCGCCATCGTCCGTCGCCGCGAGATGCGCGACGACGTCGTCGAGCGCGCCTTGCAGACGCTCGAGCTGCGCGGCCGCTCCGTACGACGCATGCATCTCTCGATCGAAGACCCAGTAGGGCGAAGGCACGCGGTCGTACCACGTGAGCCGGTGATGGGTACCGTCGCTCGCGCGCGCGGTCCAGGCGCCGTCGTCGACGTGCACGCGCATGCGCTGGCCGTCCGGCGCGTCGATCTCGCGGAAGAGCGCAACCTCGAGCGTGGACGACTCGCTGAACATCCGGAACCCGAAGGCGCCGTCGCTGCGACGCCCGGCCGTGACGACGAGGACCGCCTGGACCGCGACCCAGAAGAGCGCGAAGACGATGCGGTAGCTCGGGCCGCGAGGCGGGGCGACCGAAGTACCAGCGTCTTCGGGAGGCGTACGCTCTGGGGAAGACGGACGCAATCGCCCGCCCTTCGTTTCGTCCTCCACGTCGCCACGCTAAACAAACTTTTGTCGTCGCGCATCGATATGGGAGGATGGAGTGTCGTGCGTCGCCTGCTGCCCGTCCTTGCACTCTTGCCGGCGCTCGGCTGCGGCGAGGCCGTCGCGAAGCCGAAGACGTCGCCGCTCGACGGCCTCGCGGCGAGTGCGGTCACGGGCACCGAGGGCGCGAGGAGGCGGCCCATCGCGACGACACCGGTCGACGTCGTCACGACGAAGCTCGGGTCGAGCGTGGGTGCGCTCGAGCGTCCGGCCACGCTTCGCCGCTTGTTCGAAGCGCTCGCGCGCCTCGAGTCGGGGCAGGCGCAGGACGACGTCCGCATCACCCAGTTCGGCGACTCGCACACGGCGGCCGACATCCAGACCGCGGCCGTTCGGCGCGCGCTGCAGGCGCGGTTCGGCGACGGCGGCAGGGGCTTCGTCGCGATCGGCCGACCGTGGAAACGCTGGCTCCAGGACGGAGTGCGCGTCGGCATGTCGATCGAGTGGGCGCCCGACAAGGGGAAGCTCGAGCGAGGCAAGCTCATCGGCGACGGGCTGTACGGTCTCTCCGGCATCGGCCTCTTCACGCGACAGCACGGGGCGCGTGCATGGACCGACGTGACCACGAAGACGTCGCGCGCCGAGCTCGCGTATCTCGAGCAGCCGAGCGGAGGTGCGTTCGACGTCATCGTCGACGGCGTCCGCGTGGTGCGCGTGTCGACTCGCAGTGACACGACGACGTCTGCGTTCCGCGCGTTCGACGTCGCCGAGGCCTCGGCCCACCAGGTCGAGGTACGTGCCGTCGGCGACGGCGACGTGCGCGTCTACGGGATGACGCTCGATCGCGGACAGCACGGTATCGTCCTCGATGCGCTCGGGATCAACGGCGCGCGCGTCACGACATCGCTGCTCTCGTGGAACGAGCAGCACTGGGCCGAGCAGCTCCGGCATCGTGCGCCGTCGCTCGTCGTCCTTGCGTACGGGACGAACGAGTCGGTCGACGTGGACATGCCGCAGCACGTCTACGAGCGCCAGCTGGTCGATGCGCTCGGACGGGTCGCCCGCGCCGTCCCTTCGGCTTCGTGCTTGCTGCTCGGGCCGCCGGACCGCGCGATCGACACGAAGGAAGGCTGGATGACCGCGCCGAAGATCGCGGAGATCATCGCGGCGCAGAGGCGCGTCGCCGAGGCAGCGGGCTGCGCGTTCTACGACCAGCTCGCTGCGATGGGCGGGGATGGCTCGATCGCCGCGTGGGCGACCGAGGAGCCTCCGCGCGCGCAGCGGGATCGCGTGCATCTTACACGCGAAGGATATGCACAGCTCGGCAGCGCGTTCGCGTCCGATCTGATGCGCGCGTACGCGGCCTGGCGCAGGGAAACGGGCTTGCCGCCGAGCACGACGCGCGATCTCCCGGTCGCATCTGCGTCGCTGCCTTCGGCGCCCGACGGCGTCGAGCCGTAGACGTCATTCCTCGCGAGCGCTCCGCTTCCCGCGCGTCTTCGGCGGCGCGAGGACGTTCTCGACGGTGCGCGGGCGTGGGGGCAGCTTGCGTTCGGGCGCGCGCGCGCTCGAACCACGTGGCTCGTCGGGCTCGGTCGCCTTCTTCTCGTCGACGAGCTCGACCCAGCTCGGATCGACCTCCATCGTGCTCGGTCGCGGCGGCGGTGGCATCGATGGAACGAGAGGCATCGGCGGCAGCGTGCGCGAGGCGCCGGGTAGACGCGGAGGCCTCTTGCGCGACGACGGCGGCGGGCGTTCGGGCTGGACCTCGGGCGCGGCCGGCGGAGCGTCGTCCGCGTCGAGCCACGCCAACTGCACTTCCATCGTCGGACGATGGGGCGGCCCTTTCGACGTCCGGACATTGGCGTCCGGATCGCTGGTCTCGCTCTCGAGGAACGTCGGTCGGTGAGACGGCGGCGGCGGCCGCTTGGATGGTGCTTTGGATGAACGCTTGGACGCTCGGCCCGGGGGCCTGGTGCTCGGCACATCCGAACGATAGCGCGGGCTGCGTCACGCTGTCCCGAGCAGTTGATGCCTGTTGTCCGCAATCTGTGAGCGCGAATCTGTTTTCGACGCGGGCTTCCTTGCTCGACGTCTGCCGCTTGCTATAGGGCCGCGCATGCTCCGACCCCGGCTTCTGAAGGCGTTCGCTTTGTCTCTTCTCGCTGCTGCGTGCTCGCAGAACGTCGGCGACGACGTCGACTCGAGCGAGAACGCGCTGCTCCCGAACGGCTCCGTCTTCGAGGTGGGCCACGACGGGGCGACGTACCGCCTGATCGCCGAGGCCTTCGCCGCTCGCGGACTCGACATGCACGTCGATCTCGCGACCTTTGCGCCGGAGTGGCCGCTCACGGACGCGAAGACGACGGCCCTGAACCGCCTCGGGACGCCGATCTTCTACTCGCAGCTCGGCTACTACCACACCGGCATGTCCGTGATGCGGACGGACGCTTCGGTTTCCGCGGAGATCGTTGCTCCGCACGACGGGCTCGCGATGGTCTTCGACTGGAGCGGCAACCGCCTCTCGCAAGTGACGAACCCCTACGCGACGATCGTCGCGATCTACGACCCGGTCTCGCACGTCGTCACCCAGCTGATGCACGTCAACGCGGCTCCCGCGCTCGCTTCCGCGACCGATCCGGTGCCCGTGACGAAGGGCTCGGTCATCGGCAAGCTCGCCCCCGCGCCGCTGCCGACGTCGGCCGACGCGTCGCGCCTCGCCAACACGACGCTCGTCTTCGTCGACGGCGAGAACAAGAAGCTCCTCAACCCGGCGACCCTGATCGCGGGCTATCACGACGCCGTCGCGCCCGAGGCGAAGTCTCTCTACGCGACCAACGTCGATGGCCAGGCCTCGGACGAGCTCGCGTCGGGGCAGCTCGATCTCGTCGTCGAAGCCGCGGACCGCGACGACGACTCGGAGCGCAACTTCGAGGTCTCGGCGATCGGGTTCACGATCAAGGACCAGGACGGCAACGTCCTCGCGTCGAACGCCCGGTGCGCGCTCGACGAGCTCTACGACTCGATCGCGACGGCATCTTCGTTCCGCGCTCGTGAGCTCGTCGACTTCGGAACGGCCGCGGCCTCGGGCCAGGTGGCGGGCGCGTGGCCGAACAGCGACGTCGACAACCCGATGCGCACGTTCCGATACGCGATCACGAACCTCGCAACGGACAACGGCCGCTGCGTCGTCCGCGACGACGCCTCGAGCTTCCTCGAGGTCGGCGACGCCATCACGAAGCTCGACGTCTCCGTCACGCTCTGGGACGCGAAGGGCAACGAGTCGACGAAGAGCTTCGAGCTCGCTCGTCCGGCGCCGCCGCCCGCGCCGCCCGCGCCGGACCAGTGACTCAGTTCGTCGGGGGCGGTGCCGCGCCGCCCTTCGAGCCCTGCCACGCTTCGAAGCCGCTCGTGATGGCCTTGTAGAGGAGGTCGCCGAGGATCTCGCCGCCTGCCGGTGAGGGATGGGTGAGGTCGCTGCCGGCAAGGCCTTTCCTCACCCAGGCGGCCATGGAGCCTTCGCCGCCCATCGCTTCGAACGTGTTCCAGAAGCCGACGCCGGCTTCGGCGGCGACCTTCTTCTGGCACTCGACGAGCTTCTTGATGATCGGCTTCGTGTGCATCGTGCCGGTCTTCTCGTTCTTCTCTGCGCGATCGAGAGGAGCGACGACGAGGACCGACGCCTTCGGCGCGGCGCTCTTCACCTTGTCGACCAGAGCGCGGAGCGTCTTCTCGTACGCCTCGCGGCTGGCCATGCCGGTCTCGCTCTCGTTCGTTCCGTAGTGGAGGATGACGAGCGCCGGATCGCGCAGATCCATCTGCTCCTTCCAGTGCCCCGCATCCATCGCGCCGAGCAGCTCGCCGCGACCGCCGTTCGCGCCGAGCGAATCGTAGACGACGCCAGGAACGTCACGCTCGAGCGCAACGCCGAAGAGGCGAGGGGTGCCGGAGACGACCTTGAGCGTCATCTTCGCTTCGCCGTCCGGGACGGAGAAGGACTTCACGCGTGAGACCTTCGTCTCGCCCTTCGTCGAGAACTTCTCGCTCTTGTCTCCGGCCTTGAGCTCGATGTCGCCGCCGTTCGACGTCTCCATGTAATAGACGTCGAAGCGCGAGACCTTCTTGCCGTAGGTCTGCCCCGTCGCGGTGCCGTACCACGAGTGCGCGCCCGGCGATCCGGCGAAGCTGACGCCGCCGATGCCGTACATGAGGTCGCGGTTGAACGGGCCGGTGACGCGGCTCGACGTCCAGCCGTCGCCGTTGCCCTGGACGACGTCGTTGTGGAAATACCAGTCCCACGGCTTCGCGATCAGGATGAAGCCGTGTCCCGCATCGCCGAACTCGGCCTGCATCTTCCGGCGCATCGTCCCGGAGACGTAGTCGCTCGTGAGGACGCTGTCGCCGTAGTGCAGGATGCGCGTGATGGCGCCTTGGTCCTTCTTCTTCGACTTCGCGAGACGCGTGTAGAATGCATCGAGTGCGTGGCCGGAAGGATCGTCGATCGCGATCGACCCCTTGTCCTTCGCGATGTTCACCGCCGATGGCTGCGCGAGCGCAGGACCTTCCGGCAGCGCGTTCGTGACCGTTGCCTCGTTCTTCGATGCAACCAGCGCGGTCTCGCCTTGCGTCGGCACGGGCGCGGCCGCCGTTTGGGCGGCTTCCGCCATCGCGGCGGCCTCGGCGGCGACGTCCGGCTTCTCCCATGGGGCGGGGGCCACGCGGAGGCGGGCCAGCCGCGGGGTCGTGTACGGGACAGCGAGTAGAACGAGCATCACGCCGATGGCGATCGACGTCTTTCCGCCCAGGGGATGAGTCACGTTCGACGAATAGAACGCGCGCCCGAGGGCATCAACTCCGCCGCACTTCCGGCTCGAGCGGAATCGAGCGCATCCGCTGGCCCGGACCATGCTTGACCGTGGGACGGACAGGGCACGAGGCCCTGAGACGACGTCATGCCGAGCCCTTCCGACAACGAAGAGATCCCGCTCCCTTTGGTCCGACGGATCGTGCGACCGAGCGTGCGGCGCGCGGCTGAGGTCGAGGCGGACGTCGACGAGCGTTCACGTCCGCTGGACCTTTCCGCCATACCCGACGATCGCATGTCGCCGTCGGTGGCCGGCGGGATCATGGGGCTGCTCGGTGGGCTCGCGGCGTTCGGCGTCGTGCACGCGCTGCGGCCCGAGGTGCTCACCGGGCCGATGATCGACGTCGCCGATGCGCGCCGCGTCGAGCTCGTCGTCGCCTTCGCGATCGCGTACGCGACCGCCGCCGCAATCGGCGCGCTCGTCGGCGCGACGTTCGCGGTCGTCACTCGGTACCTCCGGAAGTGGGGGCCGCTGCTCGTCTGGGCGCTCGTGTTCTTCGTGAGCCTCGCGATGCTGCTCCTCGCGGTGTCGAGCGCGTACGGTCGAGGTGTCAGCCCCGTGCTGTCGGGCCCGATCCTCGCGGCGAGCGCCGCCTACGCCGTCGTCGTCTCGTTCTCGTGGCCGCTTCGCCGTCGTCGGTGAGCCGAAGCGCACGCGAGAGCTCCTGCGTCGGCCGACGCCGTCGGACGCCTGCCGCGTCCGAGGCTGACGGGCGCCGCGTCGGGCGGAGTCCGTTCGGACCCGTTCGTCTTCTCCTTGCCCGTTTGAGGGTGGCGCTGACATAACCGGGGCCGCTTCCTCTTCGGAAGCGCTGCCATGCTCTTCAACAGCCCCGTCTACGGCGTCTTCCTGCTCTTCACGTACGTCGGGTTCTGGGCGCTGCGCCGGCGTTCCTTCTTGCGGCCGCTGTTCCTGATGGTCGCGAGCTATCTCTTCTACTTCGTCGGCACGTACGACGCGGCGAAGGAGCAGGAGGTCCCGCTCGGGCCGCTCGGATGGACGATCCTCTGCGTCGCCATCATCTTCGTCGGCAGCTCGCTCGACTTCTGGATCGGTCGCGCGCTCGGAAGGACGGAGAACCCGACGACACGCAAGGCGCTCCTTCTCGCGTCGGTCTTCTATTACCTGGGCGTCCTCTCGGTCTTCAAATACTTCAACTTCGCGGTCGACTCGGTGGCCGCGGTCGCCTCGTGGCTCGGCGTGCAGATCTCGCCGGTCCATCTGCGGCTCGTCCTCCCGTTCGGGATCTCGTTCTTCACGTTCGAGACGATGAGCTACACAATCGACGTCTATCGGCGCGAGATCCCGCCGGCGGACCGGTACCTCGATTACCTGCTGTTCGTCGCGTTCTTCCCGCACCTCGTCGCGGGGCCGATCGTGCGTCCGAAGTCGATGCTCCCGCAGCTCGCCGCCGAGCCCGTCGCGAGCGATCAGATGAAAGCCGAAGGCCTCTACCTCATCGCCACGGGCTTGATGAAGAAGATCGTCATCGGCGACTACCTCGGACTGAATCTCGTCAATCGCGTGTTCGACAATCCCGAGCGCTACACGTCGATCGAGGTCCTCTTCGGCGTCTACGCGTACGCGATCAAGATCTACGCAGACTTCTCCGGCTATTCCGACGTTGCCATCGGGAGCGCGAAGCTGTTCGGCTACGAGCTGCCGCGCAACTTCGATGCGCCGTACACGTCGGCCGACCTCCAGGAGTTCTGGCGCCGCTGGCACATCTCGCTCTCGACGTGGCTGCGCGACTACCTCTACGTGACGCTCGGCGGAAACCGCCACGGCACGTGGAAGACGTACCGCAACCTGCTCCTCACGATGGTGCTCGGCGGGCTGTGGCACGGAGCGTCGTGGAACTTCGTCATCTGGGGAGCGCTGCACGGCGGCGCGCTCGCGGTGAATCGCGCGTGGCAGCGCGCTCGCCACGCGAAGCGCTCGATCCAGCCGCTCGGCGCGCCTCAGCAGGCGATGGCGGCCCCGAGCGCGGACGAGGCGAAGCCGAACGTTCCGATCGCTGGCGGCGCCGAAGTGGCGCGTCGGCCCGTCGTCTTCACGCCCGGACGTGTCATCGCGATCGTCGCGACGTTCCACTTCGTGTGCTTTGCATGGATCTTCTTCCGCGCGCCGACGTTCGCGCACGCGACGCTCATGCTCGAGCGAATGGGAAAGCTGTCGCTCGCCGCGCCGAACCTGACTCCGCGGATTCTCGCGGTCCTCTCGCTCGGCCTCGTCACGCACTTCATCCCGCGCGGGGTCTACGACGGGATCAGGGGCGTGTTCGTGCGGAGCCCCGCGGTCGTCCAGGGCGTCGCGCTCGCAGCGTGCGCGTACCTCGTGCACTTCGCCGCCGCCGCGAAGGCGGAGCCGTTCATCTACGGCCAGTTCTGACGTCGCCCGTGCGGCCGTGATCGTTTGGGTGTAGATCCACTACGGGCGAAAATTGATCATGGGATCCGAGCCCGAGCCCGAGCCCGAGCCCGAGCCCGATGGCGAGTTGAAAGTAGGCAACCCATCGCGCGACGGGCCGACCGTCGTACATGGCGTTCGATCACGAACAACTCGACGTGTACCGACTCGGCCTTGAGTTCCTCGTCCTTGCTGAACGAGTGATTCAGGCGCTTCCCAAGGGGAGATCGCACCT